>JBMFWX010000016.1:12703-41828 GCA_049964855.1 Acidimicrobiales bacterium | reverse complement strand
GATTAAGCGCGTTCCGCGGGATCAATTAGATTCGTCCGCTCCACTGGTGTTCACCGCTGGCGTAGGCTGCTCGCGGGAGGTGCACATGGTCCATCCGGCGCTACGGGCGATGGTGGATCAGGTCCGCGCGCACCCGTCACCCCCTCCGTGGACCATGGACGTGGCGGTGCGCCGGGCGCAGTATCGTGCGCAGTCCCACGACCTGTGGCCCGACGTGGACGAGCGGGTGAGCACGCGCGACGTCGTCGTGACGCTGCCGGGACGCGAGTTGGCGGCCCGGCTCTATGTGCCCTCGGGTGACGACGGCTCCGCCCTCGTGGTGTACTTCCACGGCGGTTCGTTCGTGATGGGCGACCTCGAGAGTCACGACGCGGTCGTGCGCCGCCTGGCGAGCGACACCGCCATGCGCTACCTGGCCGTCGGCTACCGGCTGGCCCCCGAGCATCCCTTCCCGGCCGCGGTCGACGACGCGATCGCCGCGCTGCGCTGGGCGGGCGCCCAGCGCGGGTCGCTGGGCGCGCCGCACGCCGCGCTGGTGGCGATGGGCGACTCCGCCGGCGCGACCCTGGCCACGGTGGGCGCGACCCTGACCCGCCGCGACGAGCACGCCGCGGCCGCGCAGGTCCTGCTCTACCCCACGATGGGTCCGTCGATGCTCACCGACTCGGGCCACGTGTACAACACCGGCTTCCTGCTGGACCTGGCGAGTCTGCGCTACGACTACACCCAGTACCTCGGGGCGGACGCCGATCCGACCGATCCACGGGTGTCGCCCCTCCTCTTCGACGATCTCGCGGGTGCGCCGCCCGCCCTGGTGGTGGTGGCGGAGTGCGACCCGCTGCGCGACGAGGCGGTGGCCTACGCCGGGCTGCTCGAGCATTTCGCGGTGCCGGTGGAGCTCCTCGAGGCCCGTGGCATGTTGCACGGCTTCCTGCGGCTGGGCGGTACGGTGCCCGCATCGCTCGACATCCTGGACGACGTGGCTCGACACCTGCGCCGGTCCCTGGCGGCGCAGGTACGCGCTCCGCGCGCCGACGCCTGACGCGACGCGCCTTTGCGGGTGCCGTCCATCGGGGGAGAATTTCTGCTAGCAATGAGGCCCTACGCCGACACCGGTGTCGAAAGTGAGGATGCATGAAGAGCAGCAAGCGAGTACGGGGAGCGCTCGCGCTGGCCGGCGCGGTGGCGATGGTGGCGGCCACGAGTGGCGTCGCGAGCGCGTCGTCGCTGACGGGTACGTACAACAAGGCCGCCGCGGCGCGGGTGCCGAGCGTGTACAAGAAGATCGTGCTCCAGGTCGCCACCGACGCGACCTACGCGCCCGACGAGTACATGAACGGCAACACGATGGTGGGCTTCGACGTCGACCTCATGAAGGCGATCGCGACCACTCTCGGCGTGCGCTACAAGGAGAACAACGTCACGTTCGACAACATCATCATCGGTATCAAGGGGGGCCACTACCAAATCGGCAACTCGTCGTTCACCGACAACAAGAGCCGCGAGAAGCAGGTCAACTTCGTGGACTACTTCCAGGCTGGTGAGGGCGTGTACGCGAAGTCGTCGTCGAAGATCGCCTTTACGGGTCTGAAGAGCTTCTGTGGCTTGACCGTCGCGGTCGAGACGGGAACGGTGGAGCAGACCGACGCCCAGAACGTGGCCAAGACCTGCCCGGCTTCGAAGAAGGCCACGGTCCTGTCCTTCTCGACGCAGACCGAGGCGAACGTGGCCGTGAGCTCGGGTCACGCCCAGGTGGGCTTCCTCGACAGCCAGATCGCCGACTACGTGGTGGCGCAGTCTCACGGTGCCTTCAAGTCGATCGGCCACGCGGTGAACGTGGCGCCCTACGGCATCGCCACCCCCAAGACCCCGGCCGGCCACGCGTTGGCGCTCGCCATCGAGGCGGCCCTCAGGGTCCTCGTGGCCAATGGCACCTACCACGCCATCCTGATGAAGTACGGCGTCCAGGCCGGCGCGATCCCGGCGTCGAAGATGGTGCTGAACGGAGCCACGTCGTAGTCACGCGTTGACGAGGTAGAGCAGTAGACGTAGTAGAAAGTCACTCATGCCGACGAACGGGGACGCCGAGTTACGGGTCGTCCCCGTTCGTCACGTGGGTCGCTGGGTTGGCGCGGCGGTGGCGCTGGTGGGCGTGGCGATGCTGGTGCACACGCTGCTCTCCAAGGTGCCCACGGGGCAGGTGGCCTGCCTCGTCGTGAACGGTGCACGTCGCTGTCACCCGATCGTCAACTGGCGCTTCAGCTGGAACATCGTCTTTCACTACTTCTCGACGCGCGACATCCTGAACGGGCTGGTGCTGACCCTCGAGCTGACGGTGATGGCGATGGCCGTGGGCATCGTGCTCGGCGTGCTGATCGCCATCATGCGCCTGTCGCACAGCCGGCTGCTCTCGTCCGTGGCGTGGTCCTACACCTGGTTCTTCCGCGGGACGCCGGTCTACGTCCAACTGCTGTTCTGGTTCAACATTTCGGCGCTGTACCCGTCGCTGACGCTGGGTATCCCCTTCACCTCGATCACCTTCCTGCACATCAACGCGACCGCCCTCTTCACACCCGCCACCGCCGCGGTCGTGGCCCTGGGACTCAACGAGGCGGCGTACATGAGCGAGATCGCGCGCTCCGGGCTCATCGCGGTCGACGAGGGCCAGATCGAGGCGGCGACGTCCATCGGGATGACGCGTTCGCAGACCATGCGTCTGGTGGTGCTGCCCCAGGCGATGCGCGTCATCATCCCGCCGACGGGCAACGAGGTGATCTCGATGCTGAAGACGACCTCGCTGGCCGCCGCGATCTCGGTGGTTGAGTTGCTGGGGGCGGCGATCAACATCTACTCCGCCAACTACGAGATCATGGCCCTGCTGATCGTCGCGAGCCTGTGGTACCTGATCGTGACCACCGTTCTGTCCACCGGCCAGTTCTACCTCGAGCGCCACTTCGCCAAGGGCTCGCTGCGCACGCCGCCCCCGACGCCCCTGGCGCGGCTGCGGGGCGATGTGGTGGGTATCGCACGCACCATTCGCGCGTCACGGGGCCTGACGCGACGGGGGGCGACGTCGTGAGCGTCACGCCGAGCACACCGATGGTCGAGGCCATCGGTGTCTGCAAGTCCTACGGCGGCGTCGAGGTCCTGAAGGGGGTGAACCTGACGGTGAACCGGGGCGAGGTGACCTGCCTGATCGGTCCGTCGGGGTCGGGCAAGAGCACGCTGCTGCGCTGCGTGAACCACCTGGAGAAGCACGACGCCGGCGAGCTGCTGGTCGACGGCAACCTCGTGGGCTACGAGGAGCGCGACGGCAAGCTCTACGAGCGCAACGACAAGCAGATCTGCCGCGAGCGAGCCCAGATCGGCATGGTGTTCCAGCGATTCAACCTCTTCGCGCACCTGACGGTGCTGGAGAACGTGACGATCGGCCAGGTGAAGGTGCGCGGGATCAGCGCGGACCAGGCGGCCCGGCGCGCGCGCGAGCTGCTCGAGCGCGTCGGACTCGCCGCCAAGGAGAAGAACTACCCCAGCCAGCTCTCCGGGGGCCAGCAGCAGCGGGTGGCGATCGCGCGCGCGCTGGCCATGGACCCCAAGCTGATGCTGTTCGACGAGCCCACCTCGGCGCTGGATCCCGAGCTGGTCGGCGAGGTGCTCGACGTCATGAAGGATCTAGCCCAGAGCGGTATGACGATGATGGTGGTGACCCACGAGATGAACTTCGCCCGTGAGGTCGCCGACACCTTGTACTTCCTCGATCACGGCGTGATCGAGGAGTCGGGCGAACCACGCGAGGTGCTGGCGAACCCGTCGTCGGAGCGCCTTCGCAGCTTCCTGTCGAAGGTCCTGTAGTGGTCTGGGACCTGGATCCGAGCAACGTGGGAACGGGGCTGCCCCTCGAGGGCGTGCGGGTGCTGGACTTCTCGCGGGTGCTGGCGGGCCCGTTGTGCGCGATGGTGGCGGGCGACCTCGGCGCCGACGTGATCAAGGTCGAGGGGCCCGACGGCGATCCGGTGCGCTCGCTGGCGCCGCCGGTCTTTGGCGAGGACGCGACGTACTACCTGGCGGTCAATCGCCACCGGCGCAACGTGGTGGCGGACCTGCGCTGCGAGGACGACGTGGCGGTCGTGCTCGACCTGGTGCGCGAGGCCGACGCGGTGGTGGAGAACTTCCTGCCGAACCAGGCGCGTGCGCTGGGGATCGACCGGCTGCGCGAGGCGAATCCGCAGTGCGTGTGGGTGAGTGTCACGCCGGCGACCTCGGGGGGTCCGGTGGCCGCGCAGCCCTCGTTCGACCTGCTCGCCCAGGCGCGGTCGGGGCTGATGGGAGTGACGGGTCGACCGGACGGGGAGCCGACCAAGGTCGGCGCTCCGCTCGCGGACGTGGTCACCGGCCTGTACGCCACGATCGGGCTGCTTACCGGTCTCTTCGCCCGCGCCCGGGGCCACGGCGCGCGCCACTTCGAGGCGCCGCTGCTGGAGTCGACGATGAGCGCTCTGATCAATCAGGCTCAGGGTTACCTGTCGACCGGTGTGAACCCCCGCCGGCTCGGCAACGACCACCCGAGCATCGCCCCCTACGGGCCGGTGACGACCGCCGACGGCTACCTGCTGCTGGCGGTGGGCACCGACGCCCAGTACGCGCGCCTCGTCGAGACGCTGGGGGACGCCTCGCTCGCGAGTCACGGCGAGTGGACCACCAACGCGGAGCGCGTCGCCGACCTCGCGAACCTGCGCGCCGCGCTCGACCAGGTCTTCACCCGCCACGGGACCGATCACTGGCTGGGCGTGCTCGGAACGTCGGGCGTGCCCCACGGGCCCATACTGGACGTGGCCGGCGCGTTCGGTCAGCCCCAGGTGCGCGACGGGGACTTTGTGGGCACCATGTCCACGCCCCACGGCGAGACGCGGGCCATGCGCACCCCCCTGCTGATCGACGGGGTGCGCCCGGCGCTGCGCCGCGGGCCGCGGCGGCTCGGCGAGGACACCGCACACTTCTGGTCCTAGGCCCGCCGCGGGTCGCCCGGGCGCCGCGATCCGACGTCTCCGTACTTCCTCGCACCCGTCGACGCGGTACCTGTTATGTTCGGGTTGTTCGGGCCGATCGCCGCTGGGCGATGGACCAGGCGGGTGCGAGTCAAGGAGTGAGAGATGTCTGACACGTTCGACAACCCCTCCGATGTGATGGGCGAGGGCGACACGTTCGACAGCGAGGTCGTCGGCCCCGACGACACCGTCCAGAGCGATGTGATGGGCGAGGGCGACACGTTCGACAGCGAGGTCGTCGGCCCCGACGACACCGTCCAGAGCGATGTCATGGGCGAGGGCGGCGACGAGGACAGCGGCGTCATGGGGACCGGCGACTGAAGTCTGGCGCCCGACCGGCCACCGTAGTGGCCCTCGGTGGCGTCGCGCCGTCAACGACTCCTACCAGCCCGGCGTGCTCTGGCGCGACGTCGTTCGCTGGGTCGACGGTGCCGGGCGGCCCGATGGTGGCTGGTGTCGCCGTGTGCCCGGCGTGCGGGTCAGCGCGGTGGCACGAAGGAGGGCCCGTCGAACGTGTCGAAGGTGGTGAAGGTCTCGACCGGGTGGCGCGTGAGGCGGGTGGGCCGACGGCGGGGGTGTCCGAGGGCCACCACCGCGGCCACCGCGAAGGTGGCGGGAAGATGGAGCGTGGTGCGCAGGGCCACCTCGTCGCGCGTGGCGACGGTCGTCATGACGCCACCGAGGTCGAGATCGCGCGCCGCGAGCAGGATGCTCCAGACGAACGGGTAGATCGACGCGCCCCCGACCATCTGGTAACGAGCGAGGTCGCGATCCGTGGCGGCGAGGGCGCCGAGGTCCGCCGCGATCACGAGCAGCACGGGCACCTGGTCGAGCGTCTCGGCGAAGCCGTCGGGGCGCGCCAGGGCGCGCGCGGCGTCAAGTTGGGCGCCGGCGGCGGCCCGTTGCGCCGGGGTGGCGAGGGGCGAGAAGGGCACGACACCGGCCAGGACGTGGCTGACGTACTCGTGCCAGCCCTCGAGGTAGTGGTCGCGCACGCGCCGGCGCTGGACGGGGTCGCGCACGATGATGACGCGCCAGGCTTGGCGGTTGCCACCTGACGGGGCGAAGCGGGCGAGTTTCAGGACCGTGGCGAGGGTCTCGTCGTCGATCGACTGGTCCGTGAACTCGCGCACGGCGCCGGTGGTACGCAGGGCGTCGGCGATGTCCACGACGTCTCCTCTAGGCGTCGCGGCGCACGAACGCGATGCTGCCCGCGACGGTCGCCACCGCGACGTAGATGACCAGGATCACGGTGGCGGTACCGGCTCCGAACATCTGGGAGGGGGGCGTCGTGGACATCATGGCGCGACCCAACGCCGACGGCTCGTATTTGGAGAACGCGTCCTGCCAGCTCTGGGGCAGTAGGAAGACGATGATCGGCACGACCAGCAGTAGTGAGGTGAAGACGGTGATGCACGCGGCGCTCTGGCGCAGGATTAGGCCGAGCGCGAAGCCCAGCAGGGCGAGCAGGGTGAGATACACGCCCGCCAGGATCACCGACCGCAGGACCGCGCCCGTGGCGAGCGACGCGGTCGGCACCACGCCAGAGAAGATGGCCTGGCCCATGAGGAAGGTGACGAAGCTCAGCACCTCGGCGACGATGAGCATCGATGCGGTGAGCACCAGTGCCTTGGCCGCCACGACGCGGAGTCGCTGGGGTACCGCGGCCAGTGTGGTGCGGATCGAGCCCGACGAGTACTCGCTGGTGATGAACAGCGCGCCGATGACGCCAACGGCGAACTGTGCGAAGAGCGTTCCGCCGAGGCTGGTCGACACCGGGTCGAAGGTCAGCCGCGACAGGGGATCCATCGTCGTCCAGTGTCCGCGGATGACCGAGGTGATGAGCGCACTGATGCCCAGGGTCAGGAGAGCCGTCACCACGAAGCCGAGCACGGTCGAGCGCACGCTGCGAAATTTGATCCACTCGGCGTGCGACGCCGAGGCGAGTGTCACGTCACGAGCCACGGGGCACCTCGGTGCTGGCGCTCGCGTACTGGACCGCGTCGGCCGTCAGTCCCATGAAGACCTCCTCCAGCGAGGCGCGCTGGGGGGTGAGCTCGTAGAGGGTGATCCCCGCGGCGAAGGCTGCCTCGCCCACCTCGTCCGAGGTGAGTCCGCCGACGCTGAGGGCCCGGTCGTCACGGTCGTGCACCGTTGCGTGCCGCGATCGCATGATCTCGGCGAGGCGCGCCTGGTCCGACGAGCGCACCAGTACCGTGCCGGCCACGTCGGCCGTCAACTCATCGACCGATCCCTGGGCGATGAAGCGACCGCGGCCGATCACGATGATCTGGTCCGCGCTGAGGGCCATCTCACTCATCAGGTGGGAGCTGACGAAGACGGTGCGGCCCTCCTTGGCCAGCGTGCGAAAGAAGTCGCGGATCCACTTGATGCCCTCGGGATCCAGACCGTTCACCGGCTCGTCGAAGAGCAGGATCTGGGGGTCGCCGAGCAGGGCCGCCGCGATCCCCAGCCGCTGATTCATACCCAGGGAGTAGGTGCCGACCCTCTTGGTCGCGACCGACGCGATGCCGGTGAACTCGAGGACCTCATCCACCCGCGAGGGGGCGATGTTGTTCGAGGCGGCCATCGCGAGGAGGTGGTTGCGGGCGCTGCGCCCCGGGTGCACGGCCTTAGCCTCGAGGAGCGCTCCGACCTCACGTAGGGGGTGGCGCAACTCGGCGTAGACCCGGCCGTCGATCGTCGCGCGTCCCTTGGTCGGGCGGTCCAATCCCAGGATCACCCGCATCGTGGTGGACTTGCCTGATCCGTTGGGACCGAGGAAGCCGGTGACCACGCCGGGCGTCACCTCGAAGTCGAGGTCGTCGATCGCCACGACGTCGCCGTAACGCTTCGTGAGGTGTTCGATCTTCAACATGGCTGTAGCGCCGACACTACCGTTGTGGACCGAGTCCCCACCTCGGGTCAGGTAAAAGCGCGCTAAGAGATCTGGCGTCGCGTGCACGCGGCGCACACGCCCGACAGGGCGACGTGGTGGCGGTCGAGGGTGAAGCCGTACTCGTGGCGCAGCTCTTGGGCCAACGCGTCGAACACCGCTGACGGCACCTCGGTGGTTGCGTGGCAGACGTTGCACACGAGGTGGCCGTGCACCGGGCCGGCCAGGTGGTAGACGGCGGCGCCGGAGCCGAGATGGGCGTGCACGACGAGACCCAGCTCCTCGAACTCGTCGAGGATGCGGTACACCGTGGAGGTGCTGACGTCGGGGGCTAGGACGTGTACGTCGCTGAAGAGGTCGTCCGCGCGGGCGTGACCCGTCGTGGCGAGCAGTACGTGGGCCACGGTTCGCTTGGCCACCGTGACCCGCCGCCCCCCGGCGCGCACGCGCGCCAGCAACTCGTCGAGGGTGAGCGGGGCCGGACTGCTCATGACGTCCACAGGATAGGACTCGTGGGACGACGTGATGCGGCCGGCCCCTTCGCCCTAGCCTGGCGTGATGAGTTCACGCGTTGAGATGGTGCCGCCCGAGCGGGCTCTGCCTGGTCGTGACACCCCGCTGGTGGTCGGTCGAGATCATCTGGTGTTTGCGACGGCGATCGACGGGCTCGCGCCCGACGTCGCGCAGACGGCGTACGTCGCGATGGGCTGCTTCTGGGGCGCCGAGCGAGTCTTCTACGAGTGGCCGGGGGTGGTGTCCACCGCGGTCGGCTACCAGGGTGGCGTGACGCCCAACCCGACGTACGAGGAGGTCTGCACCGGTCGTACGGGCCACGCCGAGACCGTTCGCGTGACCTTCGACCCGTCGCGCATCTCGTACGGTGACGTGGTGCGGCGTTTCTTCGAGAGTCACGATCCGACGCAGGGATACCGCCAGGGGGCGGACGTGGGGACGCAGTACCGCAGCGCGATCTTCTGGCTCGACGAGCGGCAGGCGGCGATCGCCGCGGCCGTTCGCGACGCGTACCAGCGGGTCCTGAGCGAGCGGGGGTACGGACCGATCACGACCGAGATCACTACCGCCGGACCCTTCTACCTGGCCGAGGAGTACCACCAGCAGTACCTGGTGGCCAACCCGCACGGCTACTGCGGGCTCGGCGGGACGGGGGTCAGCTGTCCCGTGGGGCTCGTGACGCCCGGGACAGCCTCGTGAGGGTGTCGTGCGCGTCGCGCACCATGGCGCGCACGACGTCCGCGGCTGGCTCGACCTGGCGAATGGCGCCGACGGACTGCCCGGCGGGGTAGACCTCGCGGTGAGGGTCGACGCCGGGCGTGTGCTCGTCGCCCCCGAGGTGGAAGGTGCCGTCGCCCAGCGCCACGACGAGTTGCTCGGGGAAGGGTTGCAGTAGCGAGGGGTCACGCTCGTAGCGATCAGTGGTGTCGTTGCGCAGGGCTCGCAGTGTCTTGCCGGTGAAGGCTCGGCTGATCACGGTGGCGTTCTCGTCGGCGGCCAGGATGGCCTCCTTGAAGCCCGTTACCGCGCGGGCCTCGACGGTCGCGATGAAGCGTGTGCCGACCCAGACCCCGTCGGCGCCCAGGGCGAGCGCCGCCGCCAGTCCGCGGCCGTCGAAGATGCCGCCGGCGGCGACGACGGGGACCGCGTCGCCTACGACGTCGACGATCATGGGCACGAGCGGAAAGGTGGCGATCCGCCCGGTGTGCCCCCCCGCCTCGGTGCCCTGGGCCACGACCACGTCGACGCCCGCGTCGCGAGCGCGACGCGCGTGTTCGACCGTGCCGCACAACGAGACGACGAGGACGCCGTGATCGTGGCAGAGGTCGATCGCGCGGCGCGGCACGCCGAGCCCGGCGACGAAGGCGCTGGCGCCCCCCTCGATGGCGATCTCGACGTGAGCCAACAGGTGGTCGGGGAATGCGGTGAGCAGATCGACGCCGAAGGGTCGCGTGGTCAGGGCGCGCGTCGCAGCGACCTCGTCAACCAACTGGGATGTCGTCATGGTGGACGCTCCGAGACAGCCGTACCCGCCGGCGTTGGAGACGGCGGCCGTCAGCGCGCTGTAGGCGACACCACCCATTCCCGCGAGCATCACGGGGTGCTCGACGTGCAGCACATCGGTCAGTCTGGTTCGCACGATCACCCCTCGTCCAACCTAGCCAGACCGGGTGAGGAGTCGCAGCAGCACGGTGCCCACGAGCGCGGCGCACAGCGACGCCGCGAGCAGGCCGACGGTGAAGGCGCCATAGGTGGCGCTCGCGGTAGGGAACAGCGCGCTCGCGAACAGCAGCGGAACGGTGAAACCGATGGCGCACAGCGTCGACGCGGTCGCCACGATGGGCCACGTCAGGGCGGGGTCGAGGCGGGCGTGGCCGAGGCGGGCCAGGGCTACGCCGCTGGTGATGCCCAGGGTCTTGCCGACGAGTCGGATGGCGATCGTCGCGAGCACGATCGTCAGCACCGCGGACGTCTCGTGCAGCCGCGACCACGCGATCCCGCACGAGACGAGCGCGAAGAGGGGCAGCACCACGGCCGTCGACCACCGGTTCGCACCGTCCTCGAGGCGTGGGGCGTGGCGCGGCTCCCATGGCACGATCACGGCCGCGAGGACGCCGGCGAGGGGGGGCTCGACGCGCGCGAGAGCCAAGGCGCACCACAGGGCGAGGAGTACGAGGACGCGCCACGCCCCGCCGCGACGACGACGCGAGAGCATCGCCGCGAGCAGGGTCACGCCGAGCGCCACGCCCAGAGCGACCCCCCGTGGGTGCGAGGCGCCCGTGATCGCCAGGACGACCACGCTCAGCACGTCGTCGGCGACGGCCAGCGTGAGCAGGAAGAGTCGTAACGTCGGGGGCACGCGCCGACCGGCCAGGGCGAGGATGGCGAGGGTGAACGCGACGTCGGTGGCCATCGGTACGCCCCAGCCTCGCCGCAGCGCGGGCGAATCGAGGACCAGGCCGCCCACGAGCGACAGGAGGGCGGTCGCGGTCATCCCTCCGATTGCGCCGGCCACGGGCGGGAGGGCGTGTCGCCAGTGGGCCAGGGCGCCGGTGTGCCGCTCGCGGGTCAACTCGAGGCCCACACCGAAGAAGAAGACGGTCATCAGGCCGGAGGTCACGATCGCGTGAGCGCTGGTCAGGCCGAGGGGGTCGAGCACGGGGAGGTGCCAGCGCGTCGACACGACCCGTTGGTACGAGCCCTCCGCCAGGGCGGACCACACCAGGGCGGCCACGACGCCCAGGAGCAGAGTGGCGGCGGGTGCGTCGTCGCGCGAGATCGCGCGACGACGTCCGTGTGGGACGGGAGTCGGCACGCAGCGACCTTATCGACCGCGCCGCCTCCCTCGAGATGCCCTCCTCGAATCGGGCTGGCTCCGTGGACGGGCCCGCGCGGTGCGCGACGAGTCGTGCGATGCGACACTCTGGGAGCTCGACCGTCGAATGTGCGGATAAGAAAGCGGTCAGACGAACGCCGTGCGTGTCTGGTTGACGTGCGAGGTTTGCGTTGGCGGCGGTACGATACGTACGTCGCGCGAAAGGAGAGGCGATGCCACTGTCAGAGCACGAACAGCGGATTTTGGATCAACTCGAAGAGTCGCTCTCCAAGCACGACCCGCGGTTCGCCAAGAGCGTGCGTGAGACGAACGTCTACGTTCACGGCGGGCGACGCGTGCGCTGGGGCGTGGCGGGCTTCGTGGCGGGCCTGGCGATTCTGGTGGCGTTCTTCTCCTACTCGATCCTGCTCGGACTGGTGGGCGTGGCGCTCATGTTCGTCTCGGCCATTGTGGTGGAGCGCAACGCGCGCCTGCTGGGTCGGGCTTCGTGGCGCGACCTGACCCGTTCGGGCCAGGGGGAGGCCGCCAGTGCGGCGGTGGGCCCGCGAACGGCCTCGATTCGCGAGTGGCTGCTGCGACAGCGTCGTCGCGAGCAGTGAGCCGCAGCCCGGGTTCGACGGTGGTCGCGCGGCTCGTCATCGCGTGAGTCGGGCTGAGTGGTGGCCGCGTGGCGTGATCTGCGGTGTCTGGGCTGACCCCGCGAGCGGGTTCGTGGTGGCGCGAGCGGCCTGGCGGCTGCGCCGGCGGGGCTGGTGGTGGCGTCCCCCATTCCTTCCCCTGCCAGATCGCGCGTATTGGCACTTTCGGATGGTGACGGCGGCGGGGGAGGCGGCGTCGCGCCCTTCGTGGTCGATGGTCGCCGACGCCGCACGGTGGTCGCGACGCCAGTCGCGGTGGCGGTAAGTTCGTGCCGTGGGACGGGTACTCCTGCTCAACGCGACCTTTGAGCCGCTGCAGCTCGTGAGCGAGCGTCGCGCAGTGGTACTGCTCCTGGGCGGCCGGGCCGAGGCGGTGGTGACGTCCGAGGACCCCGTCTGGTACCACTCGGCGAGCCGCGACGTGGCGGTGCCCGCGATCGTACGCCTCGCGGAGATGGTGCGGCTCCCCTCTCGTGTGCGCACGCCGCCTCTGACGCGTCGCTCGCTGCTGCTACGCGATGCGTTCACCTGCGCGTACTGCCTCGAGCACGCCGATACCGTCGACCACATCGTCCCGCGCAGTCGGGGTGGGCGTCACGAGTGGACCAACGTGGTCGCCGCGTGTCGGCGCCACAACATGCTCAAGGGTGATCGGCTGCTCGAGGAATTGGGGTGGCGCCTGCACTTCGAGCCTTCCGCACCATCGGGGCCGTGGTGGCGCTGGCGCCACGTGCCCGACCCCGATCCACTGTGGGCGCCCTTCCTGCCCCTGGCGTCGTGAGTGACGAGGTTCGCGGGCTCTACGACTACGACGCTCTGCGCGCGAGACGCGAGGCGTGCATGGTGGTGGCGCGGGCGCCGACTCTGACGCTGGTCTTGGGGGGCCATCAGGCACTTTCGGTTCTGGGCCCGCGCGTGGCGCGAGACGGGGTGACGTTGCGGCGCCGGCGTGGTGGTGGTGGTCTGGTCGTGTTGCGGCCCGGCGACCTCTGGGTGGACTGGTGGTTTCCGTCGAGTGACCCGCGCTGGTCGCCCGACGTGGGCGTCAGTTCGCGTCTCGTGGGGGGGTGGTGGCGCGAGGTCGTGGCCGCGCGCGTGGCCGGTGACGTGCGCGAGCACGAGGGCCATCTGGAGGGTGACCCCGCGCTCGGGGTCATGTGCTTCGCCGGTCGCGGACCCGGTGAGGTCTTCGTCGACGGCCGCAAGGCCGTCGGCGTCACGCAGTGGCGCGTGCGCGAGGGGACCTTTCTCTCCACGGTGGTTCACGCGCACGAGACGCGCGACGCTCTCGGCTACCTTCGTCACGTGCCGCCGGGTCTCGAGGAGGCCCTCGATCACCAGACGCTGGCGTCGCTGGCCCTCGACGCCGCGGACGTCGTGGCGGCGCTCAGCGAGATCTCGGGAGGCTTCGTCGCCCACCATCACGTCATCGCCTGACCCCGTCACTGATCCCCGTCACTGATCCCCGTCACTGATCCCCGTCACTGATCCCGGTCATTCGTCGCTCCTCCGGTGGCCACGCGGTCGCCTGGGCGCGGCGCTCGGCGTCTACGGGGGGGGGGCACGCACGTGCTTACCTCAAATGTGCTTTCGAAAGGGAGCGGAGTGGTGTACTGTGTCACGAAGTGGAGCAAAGTGGTGCTCTGCGGAGGGATCGAGGCATGCTCGGGTTCGTCGGACAGTTTCAGCACTCGCTGGACGCGAAGGGCCGACTCATCCTGCCCGCACGCTTTCGACCCGAGTTCGAACACGGTGGGCACCTGAGCCCGAACACCGAGGGGTGCGTGGCACTCTGGACGCCGGGGGAGTTCGCGCGCCAGACCCAGGAGCGCCTGGCGCAGAGCCGCTCGGGCGGCGCGCTCGAGCGCCAGCAGGTCCGCTACTGGGCCGCGAACTCCTCGGACGTCGAGTTCGATCGTCAAGGACGGTTCGCGCTCCCGGCGGTTATTCGCGAGTACGGCAGCCTGAGCGGCGACGTGCTGGTGGTCGGAGCGCTGGACCACCTCGAGCTCTGGGCCCCGGAGGTGTTCATGGCGAAGGTCAATCCGGCGGAGTCGCTCTTTAAAGAGGGCAGTGACGAGTGAGGGGAGTGGTGTTCGAGTGTGCGTCACGGACCACGTGCAGCCTGACAACGGACGAAGCGGGCAGGGTCAACTCCTCCGCCCCCCTGTCCGTGTCGTCGGTTGACAGGCTGCAGATGGCCCGCGACACGTTCCATGTTCCGGTCCTCGAGCGTGAGGTGGTCTCGTACCTGGCCGCCAGCGCCGGGGGGGTCATCATCGACGCGACGCTGGGCGGCGGCGGTCACGCCGCAGCCCTGCTGCGCGCGGTGCCCGACGTGCGCCTGGTTGGAATCGACCGTGACCCCGAAGCCCGTGAGGTCAGCCGCCAGCGTCTCGAGCCGTTCGGATCACGAGTGCGCGTGATCGACGCGACCTTCGCCGATCTACGTGACGTGCGCGAGCGCGAGGCCGACTTCTTCGGCTCCGCTCCGGTGCGGGGGATCCTCATGGATCTCGGCGTCTCGTCGCACCAGCTCGACGACGCGCGACGGGGCTTCTCCTTGCGCGTCGACGCGCCCCTGGACATGCGCATGGATCCGTCGGCGGGGCTCGACGCGGCGTCGGTGATCGCGCGTCTCGACGAGGAGCAGCTCAGGGTCTTGCTGGTTCGCCATGGTGAGGCGCGCTTCGCACGGGCGATCGCCTCGTCGATCGTGGCGAGTCGCCCTCGAACCACCTTCGAACTGGTCGCTGCGGTCGAGCGGGCGGTGCCGCCGGCGCACCGTCGACGGGGCCACGTCGCGACGCGTACGTTCCAGGCGCTGCGGGTGATGGTCAACGACGAGGAGTTCCAGTTGCGCGAGGGACTCGCCGCGGCTCTGGATGTGCTGGACCTCGATGGGGTGCTCGTGGTGATCGCGTACCACTCCGGCGAGGATCGCGTGGTCAAGGACGTCCTGGCGGAGGCGGCCAGCGGTGGCTGTCGCTGCCCGGTGGAACTGGGTTGCGTGTGCGGGGCGATCCACCGCGTCCGCGTGGTCAAGGCCAGCGCGATGATGGCCTCCGCCGAGGAGATCGCGCGCAATCCCCGCTCCCGCTCCGCCCGGCTGCGCGTTGCCCGAAAGATCGTGCCGTGAGCGTCGTCACGCTTCCGCGGCGCGGCGACGTCCCCCTTCCGCGTCACCCCCTGGCGCCCACCCCGGTCCGCCGTCGTCCCCGACCGGCCGCGCACCGAGCGGGCGCGGCGCGGCGCAACGCGGTGCGATCGCTCTGGCGTGGCGCCACCGCGGCCCGAAAGTCCACCCTGGTGCTGGCCATGGCGGTCGTGCTGTCCCTCGGGGGCAGCATGCTGGTGGCCAATCGCCAGGTCCAGATCCACCAACTCCAAAGCCAGTTGTTGCAGGTTCAGTCAAGTTACGCTGAACAGGTGGGAATCCTGACCAGTCGGGCGGCTCCGAGTCGGATCGCGGCGGCCGCGGGCGCGTTGCACCTGGTCGACCCGGTCGTCGTCCTAGAAGTACCGTCAACGTCGCTTGATGCGCCCCTGCCGCTACCGAGATTCTCTGGTTACGCACCGGTCACATCAAGGACGAGTCGGTGACCACGGGGCTGGACTCGCCGCCGACACGCGTTCGCGCCAAGCCGAGCACCCGGCCCCGGCGTCCGGCGCCGGGACGGCGCCTTCGTCTGTTTCAGGTGGTGACGACACTGGCGCTGGTGGCGCTGGTGGTGCGCCTCGTGATGATCCAGGTCGTGGACCACGCCCACTACGCCGCGCTCTCGGTGGCGCAGGTGCGCCAGAACATCACCACGACCGCGCTGCGCGCCGGGATCTACGATCGTTACGGACAGGTCCTCGCCGTCTCGCGGCCCACGTCGCTCGTTCTGGCGGACGACTTCCAGATCGCTCACCCCGCGGTCGAGGCACGGGCGATGTCGCCGATCGTCGACGTGGGCGTCGCCAAACTGCGCAAGTTGCTCAGTGAGAAGAACGGGTACGTCATCGTGAACAACCAGCTCAGCCTGGCGGCGGGCCACCGTCTCGCGCTGATGGCGTTTCCCGGCATCGTGGTGGAGAACTCCTCGGTGCGCTCGTACCCGAACGGTCCGGTGGCCACGTCAGTCCTGGGCGGGGTCAACTCGTCGGGGGTGGGGACGGCGGGTCTCGAGTACACCTACCAGCACGTGCTCGCGGGCCAAACCGGTATCACTCGGGCCTACGTCTCGGCCTCGGGCATCAACCTGCCCAGCTCCTACAGTGCCGTGATCCGAAAGGCCGTGCCCGGCGTCGGGCTCGAGCTGTCACTGGATACGGCCCTGCAGTTCGTCACCGAGCGGGTGCTGGCGCACCAGATCGCGGCCACGCGGGCGGTGACCGGCGTGGCCGTGATGATGGATGTGAAGACCGGGCAGATCCTGGCGGACGCGTCGCTCGTGAACACGAAGACCAAGGCGGGTCCCCTGGGGCCGATTCCCGCGTGGGGTCAGTCGGTGGGGGTCCCGGGAATCGAGCAGACCATCAACAACCTGCCGTTCACGCAGGCCTACGAGCCCGGGTCGGTCTTCAAGGTGGTCACGTTCTCGGCGGCCCTCCAGGACGGCATCGTGACGCCGAGCACCGTCCTCGCCATTCCGAGCGGAGTGATCGTGGGCGGGCGCTACTTCCACGACGCCGAGCCCCACGGCCTGATCCACTACACCGCGACGCAGGTGCTGGCGTACTCGTCGAACATCGGGACCTACGAGATCGCCAACCGACTGGGTGAGTCGCGCCTCCTGGCTCAGGTCCAGCGCCTCGGCTTCGGCCAGATGACGGGCGTGAACCTCCCCGGTGAGACGGCGGGCCTGCTGGTCAACGCCGCGAACTGGTACGCGAGCGACATGGCCGCACTGCCGATCGGGCAGGTCGACGCCGTGCCACCCATCCAGGTCCTCGACGCGTTCAACGCGATCGCCAACGGGGGAGTCTTCGTTCCGCCCCAGATCGTGCGGGGCTACGTGCAGGCGGACGGCAAGGTGACGCCGGCGCCCGCGGGCCCGAAACACCGGGTGGTGTCCGCGGCGGTCGACGCGACGCTGGTGCACATGCTCCAGAAGGTGGTCCTCTACGGGACCGGCGTCAACGCGATCATCCCGGGCTACACGGTGGCCGGCAAGACCGGCACGTCCAATGTTCCCTACCCCGGCAAGGACCTCCTGCTGCCGGGCGCCTTCGACGCGACGTTCGTCGGTTTCGCCCCGGCCAACGCGCCGGTCCTGTCGATGATCGTCATGCTCGAGCGACCCGAGACCACCATCTACGGGGGCTCCGCGGCGGCCCCGGTCTTCCAGCAGGTCATGTCCTACGCCCTGCACCACTACGACATCCCGGCCTCGGGGGCCGTCGTGCACCCGCTGCCCGGCAACGCCGGCATCGGCTCGGACGTGACCTGATGCAGCTCGGCGACGTGCTGGACGATCTCACGCTGGATGTGGCGACCGGGCGTCTCGAGATCGATCGCGTGGAGATCGATTCGCGACGCTGCGGGCCGGGGACGCTGTTCTTCGCGATGCCGGGGCACACGACGCACGGCCGGCGTTTCGCGGCGGACGCCGTGCAGCGCGGCGCGGTGGCGGTGGTCGCCGGGGAGCCGCTCACGCTGGCCGCCCCCGTCGTGGTCGTTCCCGTGACCCAGCTGCGCGCCCTGCTCGCTCACGCCAGTGCCACGGTGGTTGGCCACCCCGAGCAGCGCACGGAGCTGGTCGGGGTGACGGGCACCAACGGCAAGACCACGGTCACCAGCCTGGTGGCCGAGATCGCCCGCGCGGTGGGGTGGAACGGGGCCAGTATCGGCACCCTGACCCACGAGCGCACCACGCCGTCGCCGCCGGAGCTGTGGCGGACCCTGGCGGACATCGACGCCGCTCACGAGCCCGGGCGCCGGTCGGTGGTGGCGATGGAGGTCTCCAGCCACGCCCTGGACCAGGGCCGGGTCGACGGCATCTGCTTCGACGTGGCGGCCTTCACGAACCTCGGGCACGACCACCTCGACTACCACCACACGATGGAGGAGTACTTCGCCGCCAAGGCGCAGCTGTTCACGCCCGAGCGCGCGCGCCACGCGGTGCTGTGGTGCGACGACCCCTACGGCGAGCGACTGGCGACGACGACGACGATCGCTCGCCACTGCGTGTCACACGCGGACGCGCTCGACGTCGTCAGCTCCTTCGACGGGACGAGTTTCACGTGGCGGTCCCTGCCCGTGCGCACAGCGCTGGTGGGTGGCTACAACGTGGACAACGCCCTCGTGGCGATGACCGTCGCGTCGGTTCTCGGGATGAGCGACGCCAGCATCGTGGCGGCGATGGAGGGGGTCAGCGCCGTCGCCGGCCGCTTCGAGGTGGTCCATCGCGGCATCGTCAGCGTCGTGGTGGACTACGCGCACACGCCCGAGGCGCTGGCTCGCCTGCTGGGCGACGTGCGCGTGATGGCGGGCTCGGCCCGGCTGATCACCGTCTTCGGCTGCGGTGGGGAGCGTGATCGCGAGAAGCGCCCCGCGATGGGTGCCGCGGCGAGCGCGGTGTCGGACTTCACGATCGTGACGTCGGACAACCCGCGCGGCGAGGCGCCCGAGGCGATCATCGACGACGTCATGGCGGGGGTCACGCCCGGCGCGGACGTGCGCCGGGTGATCGAGCGCCGCGAGGCGATCGAGGCGGCGCTGCGGGCCGCCGCCCCCGGCGACGTCATCGTCATCGCGGGCAAGGGGCACGAGAGCACCCAGGTGGTGGGCGATCGTGTCGTACCCTTTGACGACCGCGCGGTGGTGCGCGAGATCGTGGAGGAGTTGGCGTGCTGAGTCTGATGGAAGCGGGGGGCGTCTCGTTTCTGGTCGCCTTGCTGGCGACCCCGCTGTGGATCCGCTTCCTGCGCGCGCACTCGCTGGGCCAGCAGATCCGCGACGACGCGCCCTCGACGCACCTGGTCAAGGCGGGCACGCCCACGCTGGGCGGCGTCATCATCATGCTCGCGGCGCTGTGTGGCTATCTCATGGGCCACGTCGGCACGGCATTGTCGTTCACGCGCGCCGGCGTGCTCGTGATCGCGGTGACGCTGGCCTCGGGACTGCTCGGGTTCGCCGACGACCTGGTGGCGATCCGCAACGCGCGCAACCTGGGGCTGAACAAGCGGGGCAAGTTCGCGGGCCAGCTGGCCATTGCGGCCGTGTTCGCCGGGCTCGCGGTCGCGTGGGTGCACACCTCGACCAACCTCTCCTTCACGCGCTGGTCCCTGCCGGGCTGGAACCTGACGGCCACCGGATGGGTCGTGCTGGCCATCGTTGTCGTCATCGCGACGTCCAACGCCGTGAATCTGACCGACGGACTCGACGGGCTGGCGGCGGGAGCGGCGACGTTCTGCTTCGGCGTGCTGTCGATCATCGGCTACTGGCAGTTCCGCCACTACGCGATCTACCATCTGCACTCGTCCCTCGACCTCGGCCTGGTGGCCGTGGGCCTGGTGGGGGCGTGCCTGGGCTTCCTGTGGTGGAACGCGGCGCCCGCGAAGATCATCATGGGCGACACCGGGTCACTGGCGATCGGCACCGGCCTCGGCGCCCTGTGCCTGCTGATGAATCTGGATCTGCTGCTGGTGATCCTGGGTGGTCTGTTCGTGGCCGAGACCTCGTCGGTGATTCTTCAGGTGCTGAGCTTTCGACTCTTCGGGCGGCGGATCTTTCGCATGGCCCCGTTCCACCACCACTTCGAGCTGCGTGGCTGGCCGGAGACCACCGTGATCGTCCGCTTCTGGATCCTCGCGGGGCTGCTCGCCGCGATGGCGCTGGGCATCTTCTACGGTGACTTCCTGCAGATCGCGAAGGTGGTCTGAGTGACGCGCCCGAGCTCGCTCGTCGATCCACGGCCCGTTCGGGTCGACGACGGCCGCGGGATCGTCCAACCCCTGCCCCGGGGGAACCACGACGCGCGGATGCTGGTGCTGGTCGTGACGCTCCTGGTCGCCTTCGGCACGGTGATGGTGGCCTCGGCCAGCGAGGGGGTGGCGGCCACCACCGGCGGCTCGACCTGGGGGCTGATGGTGCGCGACCTGGTCTACCTCGGCTTTGGCGCCGTGGGGTTCTACGTCGTGGCGCGCGTGCGCCTCTCCTACCTGGTCCGACGGGCGCCCCTGGTGATGACGATTGCCCTGGGTCTGCTGGCGGCGGTGAAGGCGGTTGGCGTCAGCGCCAACGGCGGCAAGCGGTGGCTGAACCTGCACATCATCGACCTGCAGCCGTCGGAGCTGTTCAAGTTCGCGACGGTGCTGTTCGTCGCCTGGATCGTCGAGCGTCACCGCGACGAGATCAACCGGTGGGGTCCGCTGGCGCGCTGGACGCTGCCCATCGTCGCGGGCGCGGGGCTGATCGTGCTCGAGCCCGACATCGGGACGTCCTCGGTCGTGGTGGCGATCGCCTTCATGATGCTCGCCGCGGCGGGCCTGCCGGCGCGGATGCTGGTTCGGGTGGCGCTCCTCGGGTTGGTCGCCTTCGGGGGGTACATGGTCTACCGCCCGTATTCGGCGCGTCGCTTCTTCTCGTTCCTGCACCCCAACCAGGATCTGCTCGGTAGCGGCTACCAGCTGCTCCAGTCGAAGATCGGCCTGGGGGCGGGCGGGCTCACCGGTCTCGGACTGGGTCACAGCCGCGAGAAGTGGGGGCTGCTGCCGAACCCGCACACGGACTTCATCTTCACGATCGTGGGCGAGGAGCTCGGCCTGCTCGGCACCGTGGCGGTGATCGCCCTGTTCGTGTGGTTCCTCTTCGTGGCCGTGCGCATCGCCCAGCGCTCGTCGAACGGTGTGTACCGGGTGATGGTGGTGGGCATCACCGCGTGGATCATGCTCGAGGTGATCATCAACGTGGCCTCGGTGGTCGGTTGGTGGGCGGTGACCGGCGTGCCGCTGCCGTTCTTCTCCTACGGGGGCACCGCCCTGATCACCGAGCTGGCCGCGATCGGCCTGGTCTACAACATCGCCCACGATCACGGTCGCGGCCCGACACCCTCCCGCTCGCCGCAGGATCCGCCGCGCTCGCCCGGTCGCGGCGTCGCGACGCGAGGGAGGACGCGGTGAACGAGGTGGTGATCACGGGTGGCGGCACCGGTGGGCACATCTTTCCCATGCAGGCCCTAGCGGACGCCCTGCGCGACTCGGGAGCGCCCGTGAGCGCGTTGCGCTTCGTCGGGAGCCGACGAGGCCAGGAGGCGGCCCTCCTGGGCGGTTCGGTGCCCCTGACGCTGTTGGCGGGGCGGGGCATCCAGCGCTCGTGGTCGGCGCGCGCGTGGCGCCAGAACGCGGGGGCGGTGGCCGGCCTGGTCGGTGCCGGTGTCGCCGCGACGTACTGGGTCGGTCGGTGGCGCCCGGCGGTGGTGGTGTCGTTCGGCGGCTACGCGTCCCTGGCGGTGAGCGTGGCCGCGGTGCTCTGGCGCCGCCCGCTGGTGTTGGTGGACCTGGACGCGGTCCCCGGCGCCGCGCATCGTCTGGTGGCGCGCTTCGCCGCGCGCCGGTGCGTCGCCTTCGCCGATGACGACCCGCGCGGCGTGGTGACCGGGGTACCGGTGCGTCCGGCGATCGCGACGCTCGACCGCTCGCCGTCCGCCCGCGAGAAGGCCCGGGCGGCGCTGGACCCACCGCTCGACTCGTCGCGGCGGGTGGTCGTCGTGATGACCGGATCCCTGGGCGCGGCGAGCGTGAATCGCGCGGTCAGCGAACTGGCGGCGCGCTGGGCCGACCGCGACGACCTGGCGCTGATCCACGTGACCGGTCGGCGCGATGAGTCGTGGGTGCGCGCCGCCCAGCCCGTCGGGGCGCGCCTCGACTATCGCGTGATCGGCTTCGCCGACATGGCGACCTGGTGGGCGGTGGCCGACGTCGCCGTGTGTCGCGCGGGCGCCGCGACGGTGGCGGAGCTGATGACGCTGGGCGTCGCGTCGGTCCTGGTGCCGTTGCCGGGAGCACCGGGGGACCACCAGACCCGCAACGCCCGCCGCCTCGAGGAGGCGGGTGGCGCCCTGGTCCTGGCCGACGCGCGCTGCGACGCCACCACCCTGGGCGACGCGTTGCGCACGATCCTGAGCGGCGAGACGGCGACGGTGATGGGCGAGGCCGCGCGCCGCCAGGCGCGTCCCGACGCCGCTGCGGCGATCGCGCGCGTCGTGCGCGAGGTGGGCGGTCTGCCGTGACGATCTTCGAGTCCGGTCGACGTGTGCACGTCGTGGGGGTCGCCGGCGCGGGGATGAGCGGCATGGCGCGACTGCTGAGCGAGCGCGGCTGCGTGGTCACCGGCAGCGACGATCGGGCCTCGCCCGAGCTCGAGGAGTTGGTCGACGCGGGCGTTGACGCACGGGTGGGCCGCGACCCGCACCACGGCGAGGGCGCGGAGGTCGTCCTCTGGTCGCCGGCGGTGGCGGCGTCGCACGTGGAGCTGGTGACGGCGCGCGAGCGCGGCGCCGAGTTGGTGCCCCGCGCGCGGGCCCTGGCCGAGCTCGGCCGGGTGCAGCCGGTGATCGGCCTGACGGGTACGCACGGCAAGACGACGGCCACGTCGATGATGGTGCACGTGCTGGTCGCGGCCGGGCGCGACGACTCGCGCCTGGTCGGGGCGCCGGTGCGCGGCGTGGGCCCCAACGGGCACTGGGGCGGTCCCCAGCTCGTGATGGAGGTCGACGAGAGCTACGGAACGTTCGCGCTGCTCGAGCCCTACGCGCTGGGGCTGCTTAACGTGGAGCCCGATCACCTCGATCACTACGGCTCGCTGGACGCCCTCGAGGCGGCGTTCGCCGCACTCGTGGCGCGCACCGCGGGTCCGGTGGTGGCGTGGGGCGACGACCCCGGCGCGACGCGGGTGGGCGCGGTGGCGGGCCGTGACATTCAGTGGGTGGGTCGTGACGCGCGCCTCGCGTGGCGCGTGCGTCGCGTCGAGCTCGCCCGACGCACGAGCCGCTTCGACCTCGAGGGGCCGACGACGTCGCTGACGGTCCACCTCGACGTGCCCGGTGCCCACAACGTGGCCAACGCCGCCGTCGTGGCGGTACTGGCGCTGGCTCTGGGGATCGACCCCGCGGACGTGGTACGTGGTCTGGGCGCCTTTCGCGGCGCCCCGCGGCGATTCCAGCTCCTCGGTGTCTGGCGCGGCGCGGACGTCTACGAGGACTACGCCCACCTGCCGGGAGAGATCGCGGCGACGCTGGACGCCGCACGCGAGGGCGGCTACCGGAGCGTGACCGCGGTGTTCCAGCCGCACCGCGTCACCCGCACCGCCGCACTCGCCGGCACCTTCGCTCCGGCCTTCGCCGCAGCGTCGCGCGTGGTCGTGACCGACATCTACACCGCCGGCGAGGCGAATCCCGAGGGTCTCACCGGCGAGGTGGTGCGCGACGAGCTGCTCGCGCTACGCGGCGCGCGGGACGTGGCCTACGCCAGCGACCTGATCGGGGTCGCGGCGCTGCTGGGCGAGTGGGCCGAGCCCGGCGACGCCGTCATCCTGCTGGGGGCCGGTGACGTGGCCGAGGTGGCGTCATACCTGCCCGGAGGTCTGGCGTGACGTCGATGGACGCGTTGGTAGCGCGCGCGGGGCCGCGCGCGCGTGAGCACGCGCCCCTCGGTGCGATGACGACCTACCGCGTGGGGGGGCGCGCGCGTGTGCTGGTGACGGCCTCGAGCGTGTCCGACCTCGCGGAGCTGGCCCCACTGATCGAGGCGACGCAGCTCCCCCTCGTGGTGATCGGCAACGGCTCCAACCTGCTGGTGGCGGAGGGGGAGCACCAGATCGTGGCGCTGCACCTCGTGGGCGAGTTCACCGATCTGCGCTGGCGTCGCGAGGGCGACGCGGTGGTCGTCGAGGCGGGGGCCGGGGCCGACCTGCCGGTCGTGGCCCGACGCCTGGCGCACGCCGGGATCAGCGGCTTCGAGTGGGCGGTCGGGGTGCCGGGCAGCGTCGGCGGGGCGGTGGCCATGAACGCCGGCGGTCACGGCTCGGACATGGCCGCCAGCGTGCGGGCGGTGACCCTCTGGCGAGGCGGGCCGGTGGCGATGGAGGCGACGGCGATGGGCTTCGCCTACCGCACGAGCTCCCTCGAGCCCGGTGACGTGGTGACGGCGGCGACGCTGCTCCTGGCGCCGGGCGATCCCGAGCGGTCCGACGAGCGGATTCGCGAGATCGTGCGGTGGCGCCGGGCGAACCAGCCGGGCGGGGCCAACGGGGGCAGCGTCTTTCGCAACCCCGAGGGCGACGCCGCGGGACGCCTGATCGAGGTGGCGGGTTGCAAGGGTCTACGCGTGGGCTCGGCCGTGGTGAGCGAGAAGCACGCGAACTTCATCCTGGTCGACGCCGCCGGTCGCGCCGACGACGTCCACGACCTGATGGTGACGGTGGCCGCGCGCGTGCGCGAGGCGACGGGAGTGTCCCTGGAGGCCGAGAATCGCCTCCTGGGCTTTGGGGGGCGGTGAGACGCGCCCGGACTCGCGAGGCGGCGGGGGGACGCGCGCCGGCTCGTGAAGCGCCGCGCGGGCGGCGAGGGCGACGCCGACGTGCCGCGCGGGCGGCGGCGCGGCGCCCGGCGCCGCACGACGAGGCGAGCGTCGCCCCTCTGACCACCCGCCCCCGCCGCCGGGCGTGGCGGCGGATGGTGGTGGGCGTCCTTGTTCTGGCGACCCTGGGGGCCGCCGGAGACTGGTTGGTGCATCAGTCGTTCCTTCGGGTCAACCACGTGCGCGTCGCGGGACTGCGCCACGAGAGCCTCGCGGCCGTGCTCGCCGCCTCGGGGCTGGAGTCGCACCCGCCGATGATCGACGTCAACGCCGCCGAGATCGACCGACGCCTCGCCGGCTTCGCCTGGATTCGCGACGTTCGCCTGACGCGGCGCTGGCCGGACACGGTGATCGTCCAGGTGCAGGAGCGCGAGGCGGTGGCCGTGGCCTTCGACGCCGCGCGCCGGCTCCAGTACGTCGACGCCAGCGGCCGGGACCTGGGCCCGGCGCCGTTGCACGCCAATCTCCCCACGCTGCGCTACACGGGCCCGAGCGGGCCCTCCTGGCCCTTCGGGCGCGCGGGGCGCGCGGCGGCCTACGTGGCCAGTCGGCTGCCTCCCGCCTTCACCCGCCAGGTCTCGGTGATCAGCGAGGGCCCGGCGGGCACCGTCACGCTGCAGCTGACCACGCCGGTGCGCTTCGTGCTGGGTCCCGCGACCAACCTGGAGGCGAAGTTCGTCGCGATCGCCTCGGTCATTGCCCACAGCCGCCTGAGCCCGGGCGATATCGTGGACGTGTCGGTACCCGGGGCGTTGGCGGTGACGGGCGCTCCGCCGTCGTAGTGCCCTATTTGACCGAATTTCCATTGATGACTAGCCTTCAGGGACATTTGTTCGCCATAGTTCGTGACCCGCGCGGCGGTGGGACACAGTAGAAGAGTTCACCCAAGGGGGTTACATGAGTCTCAGCCAGAGCAACTACCACGCCGTGATCAAGGTCATCGGCGTCGGTGGGGGCGGCGTCAACGCGGTCAACCGCATGATCGCCTCGGGACTGCGCAACATCGAGTTCATCGCCGCCAACACCGACGCGCAGGCGCTACTGCTGAGCGAGGCCGACCTCAAGTTGGACATCGGACGCCAGTTGACGCGGGGTCTCGGGGCGGGTAGCGACCCCGAGGTCGGCCGTCAGGCCGCCGAGGACCACCGCGCCGAGATCGAGGAGGCCATCAAGGAGACTGACATGGTCTTCATCACGGCCGGCGAGGGTGGCGGCACGGGCACCGGCGCCGCGCCGGTGGTGGCCGACATCGCGCGCTCGCTGGGCATCCTGACCATCGGTGTCGTGACCCGGCCGTTTTCCTTCGAGGGCAAGCGTCGCGCGACGCAGGCCGAGAAGGGCATCGAAGCCCTGCGCGCCAAGGTCGACACGCTCATCGTGATCCCCAACGACCGGCTCCTCTCGGTGACCGCGTCGGACACGTCGATGCTCGACGCGTTCAAGATCGCCGACGACGTGCTGCTCTCGGCGGTGCGCGGCGTCACCGACCTGATCACGGTGCCCGGCCTCATCAATACCGACTTCGCGGACGTCAACGCCATCATGCGCAACGCCGGCAGCGCCATCATGGGCGTGGGCCAGTCCACGGGGGAGGGTCGCGCGGTGAACGCGGCGCGCGCCGCGATCACGTCGCCCCTGCTCGAGGCGTCGATCGACGGCGCGCGCGGGATCCTGATGAACATCGTCGGCGGCTCCACGGTCACGTTGGCCGAGGTGACTGACGCCGCCAACATCATCCACTCGGTGGCGCACCCCGACGCGAACATCATCTTCGGCAGCGTCATCGACGACTCGATCGGTGACGCCGTGCGCGTCACGGTCATCGCCGCTGGATTCGACCACCACGCGCCCGTCAAGCCAGCACCCGCGACGACGAGTGAGCCGGTGATGACCGAGGGTCCGCGCAGCGACATCTTCGCGACGTCGAGCGACGACTTCTTCGACGTTGGGGGCGATGACGATCTCCCCAGCTTCCTCCGCTGACGAGGCGAGGCGCGTCCTCGTCGATCGAAACCTTCGCGAGTTGCGCCGGCGCATCGCCACCACGGGGCGCGACCCCGCGCAGGTGCGCGTCGTCGCGGTGGCCAAGTCGTTCGGCCCCGAGATGGTGCGCGCGGCGGCGGCGGTCGGCCTGAGCGCGATCGGTGAGAACTACCTCGACGAGTTGCGCGCCACCCGCGGCGCGACCGCGGACCTGGACCTGACGTGGCACTACCTGGGGGCGCTGCAGACGAACAAGATCGCGCGGATCGTGGCGTCGGCCGACGTGATCTGCTCGCTTGCGCGGATCAAGGAGGCGCAGCGCTTGGCCGACCTCGCCGCGGCCCAGGCGATCTACGTCGAGGTGGACGTGACGGGCGAGGCTCGACGCCCCGGCGCCGCTGCGCACGAGGTGGCGACCCTCGTGGCGCGAGCCCGCGAGCTGGGCCTGACGGTGACGGGTCTTATGACGGTGGCGCCGCTGGGAGGTGGCGCGCGCGAGGCCTTTCGCCTCACGCGCGACCTCGCCGACGACCTGGACCTTCCCGAGCGCTCGATGGGCATGAGCGACGACCTCGAGGTGGCGTGCGAGATGGGATCGACGGAGGTACGGGTCGGACGGGCCCTCTTCGGGCCCCGCGGCGGGGCCGCGGCGTCCTCGCCTAACATGGATCCGGGCTCCGGCCGCGAGGAGAGGTGAATGAACGAGAAGATGCGTAAGGCGCTGGGCTTCCTCGGCTTGATCGAGGACGAGTACGGGGACTACGCCTCGAACGTTCCGTCGCGCCCCTTCAGCGATCCCGTGGGCTACGAGGACGAGGGCGAGTGGGCCCCGGCGCCACCCCGTCCGGCCCCGGCTCCGCCGCGTCCCGCCGGTGCGCGGCCGTCGTCGATCTCGGTGCTGGACGCGCAGGGTCAGGTGGCCCGTCCGCGCCCGATGCCCAGCACGCGCACACGTCCGGTGCCGCCGACCCCCCAGCGCGAGCCGGTGGTCTTCTTCCCGCCGAGTTTCCACGAGGCGGGTCAGGTCACCGATCTGCTGCGCAGTGGTCGCGTGGTCGTGCTGAACATCACCCAGCTCGAGCCGTCGGTAGGACGGCGACTGGTGGACTTCACGTCCGGGACGGCGTGGGCCCTGCGGGCCAAGGTGGAGCGCCTGGGCGTCGGCGTCTACCTGGTCAGCCCCCAGGGGACGCACCTGAGCGCCGAGGCGCGCGAGAACCTCCGGCTTTCCGGCTTCCGCTCGTTCGACCTTTCATGAGCGTCATCCACGAGCTGCTGTTCCTCTACATCTGGGTCCTCATCATCTCGGCGCTGCTGAGTTGGTTCCCGGCCTCCTCGTCGGGGGCGCTCGCCAGCGTGCGCCGGGTCTTCTACACCCTCACCGAGCCGGTTCTGCGGCCGATTCGCGCGATCCTGCCCCAGCCACGCGTGGGCGGGGTGGGCGTCGACTTCTCGGTGCTCGTAGCGATCATCTTGCTCGAGATCATTAACGCCTTCATCTGATCACGAGCCTCGTTCGCGCGGGGTGGCCGTTGTAGGGTGGCACCATGGATTCTCCCGACATCGCCCGTTCCGCGCTGGACGCAATCGACACGGTCGCCTTCAAGGTCGGCCTCAAGGGCTACAACGTCGACGAAGTGGACGAGTTCCTCGAGCGCGTGTCCGTCGAGGCCCGTCAACTGAAGGACCAGTTGCAACAGCAGCGCCTCCAGCTTCGTCAGGCCGCGGAGCGCATCACGCAGCTGGAGGGGGGACGGGTCGCCGCGCCGCCACCGGCTGCGCCGCCACCGGCCCCGGCCCCCGCCGCGCCGCCCACCACGATGACGGCGCCCGTGCGTCCCGCTGGGGCGGGAGCGGGGGCCGAGCAGGTCGCCGCGATGATCGCCATGGCCCAGCAGTTCATCGATCACGCGCAGCAGGAGGCTCAGGAGAAGGCCCGGGACCTGACGGTCGCGGCCCAGGAGCGCGCTCGCGAGATCGTGACCGAGGCGCGGAGTCGGGCCGAGGACGAGGTGAACCGTCTGAACGGCCTGAAGCAGCGCCTGAGCGAGGACGTCGAGACGCTGGGTCGCCAACTGGAGGTCGAGCGCACGAGGCTCCTCGGCGTCCTGGGAGAGTTCACGCGGTGGATCGACAGCTCCCTGCACGTCGGGGGAGCCGCGCGGGCGGTGCCGCCAGTTCACGCCGCCCCGCCCGCGGCGGCCCTGGGGCCGAGCGCAGAGGACCACGCGTCGTCCTCGTCGGACGACGGTGGAAGAATTCTCCCCTTCGACGTGACGCGTGATGATCGCTCGTAAGTGGCACGCCGGCTGCTAGGGTCGGCGCGCGTTCGTCCATTGTCGTCGAAGGAGTAACCATGTCGCCTCGTCCCGTCCGCGCCACCAAGGTCGTGGCGCCCCCCGCCGCGAGGACGGCCACGCCGCGAGCGGCCAAGGTGGGCGCGTCCGCGAGGAAGGCGGCGCCCGCGACGACGAAGAAGGCGGCGCCCGCGACGAAGAAGGCGGCTCCGACGACGAAGAGGGCGACGGCGACAGCGAAGAAGGCTCCCGCGACGAAGAAGGCGACGGCTCCCGCCGCGGCGGTCGCGCGAGCCGCCGCCGCCAAGGAGCGCGAGGCCAAGGCCAAGGCCGCCGCCAAGGAGCGCGAGGCC
>JBMFWX010000016.1:0-12603 GCA_049964855.1 Acidimicrobiales bacterium | reverse complement strand
CGCCAAGGAGCGCGAGGCCAAGGCCAAGGCCGCCGCCAAGGAGCGCGAGGCCAAGGCCAAGGCCGCCGCCAAGGAGCGTGAACTCCAGCGCAAGGCGCGTGAGAAGGCGGCCATCGAGGCGAAGAGGCAGCACGAGATCGAGGCTCGGCATCGGGCGGTGGAGGCCGAGAAGCAGCGTCGAGCCCGCGAACTCGAACGGCGCAACGCGGAGGAGCAGCGACGCCTCGAGCGCCGCGAGGAGGAGGAGCGGCGCCGGGCCGAGGCTCTGGAGCGCAAGATGCACTCGCGGCCCTACGCCGACGACCTCGCCTTCCTCGACGAGTTGCGTACGCTGCTGCTCGAGGCGCGCGCCACGACGGCGGAACAGATTGCCGTCGCGGAGTCCGAGGCCGACGAGATGCTGGTCGATCGCGAGCGGCTCGAGTACGACGACGAGGACGGCTCCAGCGTCGCCTCCGACATCCAGCGCGATCAGCTGAAGGAGTTCTCGGCGGCGCTGCGCCTGAAGATGGACGAGATCGACGTGGCGCTGGCACGCGTCGCCGACGGCAGCTACGGTCGCTGCGATGAGTGCTTCGAGCCGATCTCCAAGGCGCGGCTCCTGGCGCAGGTGCCGGTCTTCACGTGCGTGTCGTGCCGCGCCAACGTTTAGCGCCGCGGCTTAACCTCACCGTTCTCACCACGGCGCTGGTCGTCACGGCGCTCGACGAGGCGTCCAAGGCGTGGGCGCGCTCGGCGCTACGCGGGCACCCGCGCCACGTCTGGGGACCGCTGTGGCTGCGCCTGCAGTACAACAGCGGCGTCTCGTTCTCCTTCGACCCGTCTGGCGCCCTGGTCACCACCGTCGTGACGCTGGTGGTGGCCCTGGTGGTCCTGGTCGTGGCGCTGCAGGCGCGCCCGGGCGTCCCGTCGGTCGGCTTTGGACTGCTCATCGGCGGGGGGGTCGCCAACGTCGTGGACCGGCTCACCGCCACCCCTCACGAGGTCACGGACTTCGTCGCGGTGAGCCGCTTCCCCGTCTTCAACCTGGCCGACGCGTCGCTGAGCGTCGGCTTCGTCATCCTGGCGGTGGCCGCCGCGCGCGGCGTCAGGCTGCTGGGATCGTGAGCGACCGACCCGATCCCTTCGACGGCAACGCCCTGGACCTCGTCGTGCCCGCCACTCTGGCCGGCCTACGGGTGGACCGCGTCGTGGCGATGCTGACGGGGCGCTCGCGTCGCGACGTGGCCGCGGTGCTCGCTCGCGGCGCGGTCACACTGGACGAGCGAACGGTCGCCCGAGCGTCTCAGGTCGTGGGCACCGGGCAGCACCTCGTCGCCCGACTGGGCTCGCCCGAGGGTCCGGGCGTCGCCGCGGACGCCTCGGTGGTGGTCGAGGTCGTCTACGAGGACGAGGACCTGGTCGTGGTCAACAAGGCCCCGGGCCAGGTGGTGCATCCGGGATCGGGCCACGACGACGCCACGCTGGTGGCCGGACTGCTCGCGCGGTACCCCGTGCTCGCGGAGCTGGCACGCGACGGGGTCTGCGAGGCGCAGCGTCCGGGGATCGTGCACCGGCTCGACAAGGGGACGTCGGGCTTGCTGGTGGTGGCGCTCACCGAGCACGCCTTTCGCGACCTGGCGGCCCAGATGGCTCAGCGCCGCGTGTCGCGAACGTACCTGGCCCTGGCGGAAGGTCACCTCACGGACGAGGCCGGCGTCATCGACGCGCCGATCGGTCGTTCCGCCCGCACGCCCACGCTGATGACCGTGCGAGCCGACGGGCGCCCGGCGCGCACCCACTACGAGGTCCTGGAGAGAGTGTCGCGCCCTCACGCGGCCACCCTGCTGCGCCTTCGCCTCGAGACCGGCCGCACGCATCAGATACGCGTCCACCTGGCCGCGATCGGCCACCCCGTGGTCAACGACACCCGTTACGGGCACCGCCGCGATCAGCGCCTAGCGCCTGAGCGGCTCTTCCTGCACGCCTCGCAACTCGTCTTCACACACCCGCGCACCGGCGACACGGTGACGGTGCAGGCAGACCTGCCCGAGGACCTGCGCGTGGCGCGCGGCGCGTGAGTCGAACTAGAGCGTCTCGTGGGCCGCGACCACGCTGCGGTCGTGGCGCAGGGCGGCCAGCGCCTCCTCTTCGGCACGCCGCACCCGCCGCACGCCGATGTCCATCTTCGTCGCGGTCGCTTGCAGCGACAGGGGAGCGGCGCCGTTGAGGCCGAAGCGCAGGGTGAGCACCTCGCGCTGCACGTCGCTCAATTGATCCAGGGCTCCGTGCAACTGCTCGTCGATCATCGACTGCTCGATGTCACCGACCCAGTCGTGCTGACTCGGCGCGACCAGGTCACCCAGCGTGGTGGCCGAGTCCGACGACGCGGGCTGGTCGAGGCTCGCCGTCACACCGGCCAGACCCCGTAGGCTCTCGCGCTCGCTCTTGGACATGCCGGTGGCCTCGGTCAACTCCTCGTCGGTGGGAGTGCGGGCCAGGATCGCGTTCAGCTCGGCCGCGGTGGCCTCGAGGCGCTGCAACTGCTCGCCGACCTCCAGGGGGATGCGGATGGTGCGCCCGTGCTGCTGCACGGCGCGCTGGAGCGCCTGGCGGATCCACCAGGTCGCGTAGGTCGAGAACTTGAATCCCCGTTCCCAGTCGAACTTCTCGACCGCGCGCAGCAGGCCGAACGTCCCCTCCTGGACGAGGTCCACCATCTCCACGCCGCGGTCCTGGTAACGACGGGCCCAGTGCAGCACCAGGCGCAGGTTGGCGGCGACCATCTGCTTCTTCGCCTCGTCGTCGCCCGCCGTCACGCGCTTGGCCAACTCGACCTGCTCGTCGTAGTTGGGCATCGGGTACCGGTCGAGGTCGCGCATCAGGAGCCCCAACATGTCGTTGGTGTTCACGGCGCTGCGGCGAATTTCAGGGGTCGTCATGGCTCTCCTCGTCACGATCGAAGTGTCGCGCCCGCTGTTCTGGTATTTCTCCTACGAACGCATGACTAATTTACCACGCCCAGAGCACGTTTTCAAGAACGCGAGGCCAAGGAATCGCTAAGAATCGCTAAGAATTGGCTAGCGGCTCGTGCGTGCGCGCGACGGGCCGACCGCCGCGGGCCTGTTCGACCATGTCGGCCAGGGTGTAGGTGGCGAGGTGCTCGCGCATGTGGTTGCCGACGTCGGCCCATACCGACAACAGGACGCACTGTCCCTCGTGGTTGCAAGCGCCGCCCTCGTGGGGCGGCCCGAAGTCGCCGGCGACGATCGGCCCGTCCATCGCGGCGACGACCTCGGCCAGGGTGATCGACGTGGCCGGGCGTGCGAGGACGTATCCGCCGCCGACGCCACGCTTGGAGCGAACCAGTCCCACGCCCTTCAACGCCAGGAGGATCTGCTCGAGGTAGGGCTGGGGCAGGCCGGTGCGCTGGGCCAGGTCGCGAACTGAGGTGGGCGCGGCGTTCTCGCCGCGCAGTGCGAGGCTCAGCAGAGCCCGGCTGGCGTAGTCACCCCTCGTTGAGACCCTCACCAACGCGAGTCTAGTGAGGGTCCCGTCCGCCCGAGGGAGGTCGCGCGGGGCGCGAGTGGGTCGCGGCGACGGGAGTACGACCGTCGGGGTGGACAGAGCGGTGGCTCCGCGATGGGCGCGGTGGCGCAGTGGAGCCCAGCAGTGAAGCGCAGCGGTGGGGTGGAATAGTGGGGGTCGCGCATCTGGCACACTGCGTAGGTGGAAGAAAACGTGAACGAGACGAGGCCGGATGTCGCCATTGGACCCGACGAGGTGCTGGCTCCCGGTGAGACCGGACAGAGCGGCGACGACACCACTGACGCGGAGGGCACGGACTTCATCTCCCAGCCCGCCAAGGTCATGCGCATCGGCGCGATGGTCAAGACGTTGCTGGACGAGGCCCGTAGCGCCCCCATGGACGAAGCGGGACGCGGCCGGCTCCGCGAGATCTACGAGACGTCGATCCAGGAGCTGTCGGGAGCCCTCTCCCCGGACCTCGGGGCCGAGTTGGCGCGCATGGCGCCACCGTTCGTGGAGGGGGTTCCCTCGGAGTCGGAGCTGCGCATCGCCCAGGCCCAGTTGGTGGGCTGGCTCGAGGGACTCTTCCACGGGATCCAAGCATCGCTGTTCGCCCAGCAGGCCGCCGCGGCCGCCCAGCTCGAGAAGATGCGCGACCGCTCGCTGAACCCGGGCGCGGCGGCGCCGCGCAGCGGCACGTACCTTTGAGACGGCGACGCGTCGTGGACGACGTGGTCGAACACCGGGGAGGCCGGCGATGAGCGAGGAGTTCGTCCACCTCCACAACCACACGGAGTTCTCCATGCTCGACGGCGCCGCGCGCGTCGAGGAGCTGGTGAGCGCGGCGGCGGCCGACGGCCAGCGGGCGCTGGCGATCACGGACCACGGCAACCTCTACGGGGTCATCGACTTCTACGAGTCGTGTCGCCGTCACGGCGTGACGCCGGTCATCGGTCTGGAGGCCTACATGGCCGCCGAGTCGCGCTTCGATCGCCCGGCGCGACGCGGACGGCTGGACGACACCGGCGGCGACACCGAGGGGGGCCAGAAGCTCTACCACCACCTCACGCTGCTGGCCGTCACCAATGAGGGGTACCGCAACCTGCGCGAGCTCTCGTCGCGAGCGTTCCTCGAGGGGTACTACTACAAGCCCCGTGTGGACTGGGAGCTGCTGGAGCGTCACGCCGCGGGCCTGATCGCGTCGTCGGGCTGCCTGGGCGGCGTGGTGCTGCAGGCGCTGCTCCAGGACAACTACCCCAAGGCCCGTGACCTCGCTGGCCGCCTGCAGTCGATCTTCGGGCCGGAGAACTTCTTCATCGAGCTGCAGGACCACGGGCTGGCCGAACAGGCTCGCACCAACCCCCAGCTTGTGACGCTGGCGCGCGAGATCGGTGCACCACTGCTGGCGACCAACGACCTGCACTACGTCAGCCATGCCGACGTCGAGATGCACGACGCCCTGCTGTGCATCGGCACGGGCTCGCTCGTCTCCGACCCGAATCGCTTCCGCTTCCACAGCGACCAGCACTACCTGAAGACGAGCGCCGAGATGCGCTACCTGTTCCGCGAACTGCCCGAGGCCTGCGACAACACCCTGGTCATCGCGGAGCGCGCGGACGTCACGATCGAGTTCGACAACGATGCCCTGCCGGAGTACCCGATCCCGGCCGAGCTCGCCGGGACGTCGCACCAGGAGGGTGCGAACCGCTTCCTGCGCGAACTGGCCTTCGCCGGCGCCGCCGAGCGCTACGGCGTGATCGACGAGACGGTGCGCGCGCGCCTGGACTACGAGCTGGGCGTGATCGCGACGATGGGCTTCTCGGACTACTTCCTCGTGGTGTGGGACCTGATCCGCCACGCACGCGAGACGGGGATCCGCGTGGGCCCCGGGCGCGGATCCGCGGCGGGGTGCTGCGTGGCCTACTGCCTGCGGATTGTGGACCTGGACCCGATCCGCTACGGGCTCATCTTCGAGCGGTTCCTCAATCCCGGCCGCAAGCAGATGCCCGACATCGACATGGACTTCGACGAGCGCTACCGGGGCGACATGATCCGCTACGCCGCGGAGCGCTACGGATCGGACCACGTCGCGCAGATCATCACGTTTTCCACCATCAAGGCGCGCGCCGCGGTGCGTGACGCCGCGCGCGTGCTGGGCTACCCGCCCCAGCTGGGCGACCGGATCGCCAAGGCGATGCCGCCACTGGTGATGGGCCAGGACCTGCCCCTTGAGGCGTGTTTCGCACCGGTCGCCGGCTACGAGGGCCGTTTCGCCGAGGCGGCCGAGTTGCGCGCCCTCTACGACACCGACACCGACGTCCACCACGTCGTCGACGTCGCCAAGGGATTCGTGGACAAGCGTCGCCAGGACGGCATCCACGCCGCGGCCGTGGTCATCACGAAGGAGCCGGTGCTGGCGTACGTGCCGGTGCAGCGCAAGTCCGGTCCCAACGGCTCGCTCGACGATGCGCCGATCGTCACCCAGTACGAGGCCAGTGCCATCGAGAAGCTGGGACTGCTCAAGATGGACTTCCTGGGGCTGCGTAACCTGGCCATCATCGAACGAACCCTCGAGCACGTACGCCGCCGCCGCGGCGTGGAGGTGGACATCGACCACGTGGCCCTGGACGACGAGAAGGTCTTCGCCATGCTCCAGCGGGGCAACTCCATCGGGGTGTTCCAGCTCGAGGGCGACAAGATGCGCCAGCTGATGCGCCGCCTCGCGCCGACCAGCTTCGACGACATCGCCGCGCTCGTCGCGCTGTACCGGCCGGGCCCGCTCAGCGAGAACGTGCACAACGACTACGCCGACCGCAAGAACCATCGCCAGGGCGTCACCTACGATCACCCCGACCTCGCGCCCATCCTCGGCGAGACCTACGGCTTGATGATCTACCAGGAGGACATCATGCGCGTCGCGACCACCATCGCGGGCTTCTCGATGACCGAGGCGGACGATCTGCGCAAGGCCTGCTCCAAGAAGATCCGCGACATGATCCAGGCCCAGCGCACGAAGTTCGTCCACGGCGCCCTGCGCCAGGGCTACACGAGCGACCTGGCCGAGGCCATCTTCAACAAGATCGAGCCCTTCGCCGACTACGCCTTCAACAAGAGCCACGCCTACGGGTACGCCCTCATCGCCTACCAGAACGCGTGGCTGAAGGCGAACTACCCGGTGGAGTACATGGCGGCGCTGCTGACCTCGTTCTCGGACGACAAGGACAAGGCGTCGCTGTACCTCAACGAGGCTCGCCAGATGGGGATCGCCGTGGGCGTGCCCGACGTCAACGAGTCGTTCGCGCAGTACGCGCCGAGCGCCAGCAGCGAGAACACGATCCTCTTCGGGTTGGCCGCGGTGCGTAACGTGGGCGAGGCACTGGTGGACAAGATCGTGCGCGAGCGCGAGGAGCGCGGCGCCTTCGCGTCCATCTACGACTTCGTGCGCCGCGTCGACCCCGTGGTGCTGAACCGGCGCACGATGGAGTCGCTGATCAAGGCCGGGGCGTTCGACTCCCTGGGGGTCACGCGCCAGGGCCTGCTCTGGCGGATCGACGAGCTGATCGAAGTGACCACCGCCCGGCGACGTGACCTGTCGCTGGGCATCTCGACACTGTTCGCGGCGCTCGCCGAGGAGGGGGGCGACGACTGGGAGGGCACGGAGTTGGCGATCGCCGGTGACGAGTTCGAGCCGTCGGTCAAGCTGGACTTCGAGCGCGAGATGCTCGGCACCTACATCTCCGACCACCCGCTCTACGCCTTCGAGGCGGGGCTGGCCGCGCGCACCGACGGATCGATCACCTCGGTGCGCGAGCGCGCCGAGGAACTGGCCCGCGCCGGACGACCGGTCACCGTGGGGGGCATTCTGTCCGAGGTCCAGCTGCGCACGACCAAGGCGGGGGCGCAGTACGCGCGCGTGGTGCTCGAGGATCTGGGGGGGTCCCTGGAGATACTCTTCTCGGCGCGCAAGTTCCAGGAGTACAGTGGCTTCCTGGCCAAGGACAACGTCGTCGTGGTCAAGGGCCGCCTCGACGTGCGCGACGAGGAGATGCGCTTTAGCGCCCTGGAGGTCGCCACGCTGACCGCGCGTCGCGGCGACGAGGAGCTGCGCCTGGCGCTGCGGCCCGAGGACATCACGCCCACGTCCTTCGCGACCCTGCGCGAGATACTCTCGCGCTACCCGGGCGCCTCACCCGTGGTGCTGGAGGCCGGAACGCCCGGTAAGGCCTACCGGCTGGATCGGCGTTTCAACGTAGACATCGCGGGCGTGGTGGGTGATCTGCGCTCGGAATTCGGGCGAAACGTGATCAAGGCGTAACGAGGCCCCCTTTCGTGGAGGGCGTCGGCCAACTCCCGTAGAATGGGACCATGGCCATGACCGTCACGACAAAGGACACCACTGCTCTTAGCGACGTCGAGCTCGCCGAGATGGCCGACCTGTGCGTCGACCGCGAGCCCAACTTCGACATCGGGTTCCTGTCCAAGCAGCGTGAGGAGTGGGTACTGGCCACGATCGCCCGCGAGGGCGCCCGGATGCGCGGCTACGCCTTCTCGTCGCTCGAGCGCATCGGGGGGACGCCGGCGCTGCTGGTGGGGCTGCTGCTGGTGGATCGCAACGCCAAGGCCGATCAGACGCTGCGCACGATCCTGCAGGATCAGTTTCGCCGGGCCCTGCTGGCCTTTCCCGATGAGGACGTCCTGCTGGGGTCGCGGCTCAGCACGCCCGACGGCTTTCGCGCCTTCAACGGGCTGGTGGATATCGTGCCGCGAGAGGGCTACAAGCCCACGGGAGAGGACCGCGCCTGGGGCCGGCGTCTGGCCAAACGCTTCGGAGCGGAGAAGGCGATCGACGACCACACGTTCGTGATGACCGTCGCCCCGGGTCCGGTGGGCTGTCTGGACTACGTGGCCGCGAAGGGGACGGTGCCCGACGGGGCCGAGCGCTTCTTCGAGGGCCTCGAGGTGGAGAAGGGGCAGCGCCTGGTGGTCTTTGGCTGGGCGATGGCCGAGACGCTCGCCGCGACCAAGTTGCCCAAGTAGGCGGATCGCGCGGCCGCGCGTCGTCGATGTCGCGGGGTCAGCCGCGTGGCAGGAGGCCCGTGCAGCTCTTGTAGGAGTGCCCGTCGATGGGGTTGGACAGTGTGGTGAGCACGTAGGCGGGTCGAAAGCCGAGCGAGGTCGCCAACTCCTTGCCGGCTAGTGAGGTTCGCCGGGTGGCCTCCATCGCGCGGATCGCGTGGCGATCCTCGCAGACGAGCCAGACGTCGTCGCCGAACCAGCCGAAGCGCACCCACGTGGACCCGTCATCGAGGCGTCGAAGCAGTTGGGGTCCGCGGTCGGCCGCGATGAGCGCCACGCTGGGCCGCTCACCGCGGAACTCCCAGTACGGCGCGCTCGGTCCGCGAAAACCGAAGAGTGGCCCGTCGGCGGGCGTGGAGAGTGCGTAGAGCCATTTGCGCACGCGACGGCCGTGGTAGGCGCCGAGTCGACGTGGCAGATCGGCCAGGGTCACGGCCTCGGGCTGGGCGAGGTCGGAGCGCTCGATGTCCTCGGCCAGCACGCCCTCGACGACGTCGAAGCGGGCGAGGTCGGTCTCGATCCCCACGGGCCAGGGGATGCGCCAGCGCACGATCGCCTGGCTCGCGAGGTCGATGACCGTGGTCGACTCATCGGTCGACCCGAGGACGAGCCCGGTCATCGTCGAGCCCGGGGTCAGGTCCACGACCGGGCGTTGCGTGGTGTGCTCGACCAGGTGCTTGATCGCGCGGGCGCCGGGGTCGCGAGTCCAGGCCATCACGCGGTGTGCTCCCGCAGCTGCGCCTCCAGGTCGGCGACGGACTCGGCGGGGCGGGCGCACACGCCCGCCCGGCACACGTAGGCCGCGCCCGTCGTCCGACCGGACAGGAGCGGCGACGAACCGGTTCCGACGACGAGGACGCTGCGGGGCACGGCCATCAATCGTACGTGGTCGCTGAGAGGCTGAGCGACGCCCGGCACGACGATCTCCACGCCGTCGAGGGCGAAGCCCGCGGCGTCGAGCGAGTCTACGACGAGGTCGGGGTGGTCGCGCAGCAGCCCTCCGACCAGCTCCACCAGGCGTCGGGCGCGCGCCGCCCACTCCGGGTCGCCGGTGCACAGGGCGAGGCGCGCGACCAGGCGTGCGCCCAGACCGTGGCTCGAGGGCGTCACGCCGTCGAACAGGTCCTTGGGGCGCAGTGGGAGGTCGGCGGCGAGGTCGCTCGAGGTGAACAGGCCGCGTCCCACGTGGGGGTGGGCCGCATCCGGGATCTCGCCGTCCCAGTGGTGGGCGAACAGGTAGCGCGCCAGGTCGGCCGCGCGGGTCAGCCAGTCGTCCGACCCGGTCGCCTCGTACGCGTCGATCATGGCGTCGCCCAGCGCGGCCACGTCGGCCGCGGTGGCGTGGGTGTCGGCGGACTGGGTGCGCCACCACTCGTCGTCGCGGTGGTGGGTCGCCGCGAGGGACGTGAGGAGGTCGAGTGCGCGGGCGACCAGCGGCGCCTCGTTGCTGACCAGGCACGCGCTCGCGAAGTAGGCGTTCCACTCGAGCACGACCTTATCGTCACGATGCGGCTGGGGCCGGCGCGCGCGCCACTCGCGCAGGGCCGCGTGAGCGGCCCGGAGGGAGTCGGGTGTGAGGAAGGGCTCCCCCTCGGCGAGGGCGGGGACCGTGCGACCGTCCAGCGAGGCGGACGAGGGGATCGACCAGCGCGCGAGGGCTCGTGGGATGTCGTCGGCGAGTCCGGCGGACCGTAGGGCGTCGGCCACCTCCTCCGGGCGCCACGTGACGTGTGATCCCTCGACGCCACCGGCGTCGGCGTCGAGGGAGGAGGCGAGGCCGACGGGGGTGGCGAGCTCGTCCAGGCAGAACTGCAGCGTGGCCAGGGCGACCTGGCGCCACTGGGGGTTGCCCTCCAGTCGGCGCGCCGCCCACAGGTACGTCCGCGCGAGCAGCGCCTGGTCACTGAGCATCTTCTCGAAGTGTGGCACGCGCCAGGCGGCGTCGACGCTGTAGCGCGCGAAGCCCGCACCGAGGTGGTCGTAGAGTCCCCGTCGGGCCATGGCGTCCAGTGTGCGGGCGGCGGCCGTGCGCGCGTCGTCGTCACCGAACTCGCTCAGGAGGTCGATGAGGCGCGCACGGGGGAACTTGGGGGCGGGGCCGAAGCCTCCGTCGGGATCGCACAGGGCGATCAGGCGAGCGCGTAGTCGCGACCGGGCACCGACCAGGTCGAGCGCGGTGGTCGGAGTGCTCACGAGGTGGTCGACGAAGGCGACGTCGCGCGCGAGCGCGTCGGTGAGCTCGTCGGCTTGGGCGACGACGGCGTCGCGCTGGATCGTCCACGCGTTGGCGAGCGCTCGCAGGAGTCGGGGTAGGCCGATCGCCCCGTCGCGATCGTCGGGTGGGTAGTAGGTGCCAGCCATGAAGGGGCGTCCGTCGGGGAGGAGGAAGACCGAGAGCGGCCATCCGCCGCGCCCGGTCATCAGCTGGGCGGCGCTCATGTACAGCGCGTCGACGTCGGGTCGCTCCTCGCGGTCCACCTTGATCGACACGAAGGACTCGTTCAGCAGCGTCGCGATCGCCGGCTGCGTGAAGGACTCGCGCGCCATGACGTGGCACCAGTGGCAGGCGGCGTAGCCGACGGAGAGGAAGATTGGCTGGTCGCGCTCCGCGGCGGCGGCCAGCGCGTCGGCGCCCCACGCCCACCACTGCACCGGGTTGTCGGCGTGTTCGCGAAGGTACGGCGAACCCAACTGGTCTCGGACATTGCGCAGCAGTGGCACACCTCGACTCTACGGGGCACCCGGCGAGGGGTCGGGCTCGTCGGCGTGGCTATCGTGAGGGCGAGGAGTTGAGATGGCGACGTTGCGCTGGGGCATCATCGGGACGGGATCGATCGCGCGAGCGTTCGCGCGTGACCTCGCCCTGGTGGCGGGGGGCGACGTGGTCGCGGTCGGGTCGCGTACGCCGGACGGCGCCGCCGCGTTCGTCCGCGAGTTCGGCGCGGTTCGGGCGCACGCGTCCTACGAGGCCCTGGTGGCGGACCCCGGGGTCGACGTGGTCTACGTCGCCACGCCGCACCCGTTCCATCACGACAACGCTCGTCTCGCCCTGGCGGCGGGCAAGCCCGTGCTCGTCGAGAAGCCCTTCACGATGACCGCCGTTGAGGCCCGCGACCTCGTGGATCTGGCACGGGCGTCGCGGCTGTTCCTCATGGAGGCGATGTGGACCCGGTTCTTGCCGCACGTCGTGGCGATTCGCGAGATCCTCGAGCGCGGCGAGTTGGGAGAGATCGTGGGAGTCGAGGCCGACCACGGCCAGTGGTTCGACGCTGATCCGACGTCGCGCCTCTTCGCCCCCGATCTTGGGGGCGGGGCGCTGCTCGACCTGGGGGTGTATCCGGTGTCCTTCGCGTCCATGGTGCTCGGCGCGCCGTCGCGCGTGAGCGCCCTGGTGACGGCGGCGTCGACGGGCGTGGACGCGCAGACCTCGATGCTCTTCGGCTACGACGGCGGGGCCCAGGCCGTGTTGACGTGCACGTCGCGCGCGCGCAGCGCCACGCGAGCCAGCATCGTCGGCACCGAGGCGCGTCTCGATGTGGAGGGCGACTTCTACGCGCCCAGTTCCTTTGACGTCGTAACCCGCGATGGGGCACGAACCCGTCACGACTTCGACACGAGGGGGCGGGGGCTGCACTACGAGGCGGCGGAGGTGACGCGCTGCGTGCTCGAGGGGCGTTTGGAGAGCCCGGTCATGCCCCTCGACGAGAGCGTGAGCGTGGTGGCGACCCTGGAGCGGGTGCTGGCCTCGAGCGCACTCCCGGCGCCGCGGGCGAGTGGGTCGTGACCATCGGCGTCGCCCTTGGTGCGTGAGGAGGGCCCTTTGTCACGTTTTGGCCCTCTGGCCGTGAGAGCGTGGAAGGCCGTGCTACGTTCGACGTGGACCCCGCGTTCACGCGGCGTTCACGTAGTGCAACGTAACGGTGCCGCGGGGCACCACAGAAGGGTTGGGGAGAATATGAAATTTAGGGGTCTTGCGGCATGAATGTGGGGAGTTTCACGGGAACAACCATGCGGTTCGCC
>JBMFWX010000015.1:0-42201 GCA_049964855.1 Acidimicrobiales bacterium | reverse complement strand
AGGAACAGACGTGGGTAATCGCTTCGGTTTCGGTCCCTGACCTAGCGAGCAAAATCCAGTCCTAGCGATTCCGACTTTCACTTTCGCCGTCACGCAGCAGACCAATGTCTATCGTTTTTTCATAGAAAGAGGCTTCCCGTCTGAGTCGGCATGAAATCCTGCATTCGATGTCAGGATAAGTTGTGACATGACGGATACGGCTCACAAGTTCATTGCCAGTTTCCAAGCAGCGCTTGGTTCCCCGGTGCCGTCTCCACCGGTGACGTTGTTAGACGGGGGGTCACTGCCCTCGGTGTTTGCCGTGAGCGACTTGGCGCAAGCTTCAATTGCCGTGGCCGGCTCGTCGTTGGCTTCGTTCGTGGCCCTGAATAGTGGTGACCCTCCGCCAGGCGTGGTCGTCGACAGAGACTTGGCCTCGGCCTGGTTCGCGGGATCAATCCGACCTCAGGGCTGGGATCTCTTACCGGCCTGGGACGCAGTGGGCGGGGAGTACGAGTGTCGTGATGGTTGGATCAGACTTCACACCAACGCTATTCATCATCGCACCGCGGCACTCACCGTTCTCGACGTTCCAGAGGACCGAGCTGCTGTCGCTGCTGCCGTGGGTACTTGGTCGGCCCAAGAGTTGGAGACTGCGGTAGTTGGCGCGGGAGGTGCGGCGGCGGCCATGCGATCAATTGCGGATTGGCGGGTGCACCCCCAGGGTCGAGCGGTTGCTGGCGAACCTCTGTTGTGGACGCAGCGGACATCAACTGCCGTCCGGCGCAATGCATTGTTCGGGGGCGGGGAACGCCCCCTCGATGGACTGCGCGTGCTCGACCTCACTCGGGTGCTTGCCGGGCCAGTCGCCACGAGATTACTCGCGGGTTGGGGAGCCGAGGTGCTGAGGATTGACCCACCCGACTGGGATGAGCCCGCGATTGTTCCCGAGGTTACGTTAGGTAAGCGCTGCGCCCGTCTCAATTTGCGCACGCCGGACGGAAGGAGCCGCTTCCTCGAACTAATGGGCTCCGCTGATGTCGTCGTCCACGGGTACCGTGCGGACGCCCTCGACCGATTAGGACTCGGTGATGAAGTGCGTGACAACGTTTGTCCCGGGATCATCGACGTAAGCCTCGATGCATACGGGTGGACCGGCCCTTGGCGACAACGTCGAGGATTCGACAGTCTGGTTCAGATGAGTTCGGGTATCGCCGATGCGGGTCGCCTCGTGACTGGTGGTGACCGGCCAGCACCCTTACCCGTGCAGGCGCTCGACCATGCGGCGGGTTATCTGTTGGCCGCCGCGGCAATCACTGGTCTTACGCAGCGCCAGATTGATGGCGCGGGTAGCCGATGGCGAGTTTCGCTTACGCGTGTGGCCGATTTGCTAATCAAAGCGGGGCCGTTGCAGGTGCCTACTGATCCGAGTAACTCACCAGCCACTCCCGATCCGGTTGGTCCGATTGAGCGAACTTCTTGGGGCGACGCACTACGCCTGCCGCCTCCAATCGTTGTGCAAGGGGCCCCACTTCAGTGGGCACTGCCCGCTCGTCGCCTTGGCTCCGATCGTCCACAATGGCTCGGTAGAGATAATGAGTGAGCACCGAGACGGATAGTGCCTCAACCAGGGGCAAGGACAAGTGCCCACGGGTACTTGATCGAGGACTGACGGACTTGCGACTGTTGTGTGGTCGTGAAGGTGCGAGAGATGATTAGCGAACTGAACGCGGACGGCTGGTTTCAGGTCAGGCAATCCGGAAGTCATCGCATCTTCCGACACGCGGAGAAGAAGGGGTCAGTGACTGTGCCTGGAGCGTTGGGTATTGAACTCTCGAAATCAACACTGGCTAGCATTGTGAGGCAGGCAGGTCTTGAGCGGAGGTCGCGATGAGCAAGTATGCGGTCATTATTGAGGACGCCGGACCGAATCTCTGCGCGTATGTGCCCGATCTCCCCGGCTGTGTCTCGGCGGGCTACACCGTTGAAGAAGTCACCGCCAACATCCACGAGGCAATCGAATTGCACATCGCGTCGATGATTGAGCACGGCGAAGAGGTCCCGCCACCGTCGTCGCAGGTGGTGCTTGTCGAAGTTGCTTCCTAACAACCTCGTACTTCAATCAACCAGCGGCAGACGAATGTGTACGGGCTCAACCTGTAGGAGCGTCCGAGCCTCGTCAATTACCATTGGCCGGTGGAGGTACGTGAACTCATCGGAGACGACGCTTCTTCAGTTGTTGCCCTTTGGACCGAGGCGGGATTGACTCGGCCATGGAATGACGCGGCTTCGGATTTCCGGCGGGCAGTCAATGGGGCGACGTCTGTTGTCCTGGGACTCAAACACGACAACGAGTTGATTGGAACCGTCATGGTGGGGCACGATGGCCATCGTGGCTAGGTCTACTACTTTGCGGTAGGAAAGGCGCACCAACGCTCCGGTGTTGGATCGGAACTTATGAGGGCAGCTGAAGATTGGCTACGGAAGATGGGTGCCATCAAAGTTCAGTTGATGGTTCGGAGCGAAAACGAATCGGTGTTGGACTTCTACGATAATGTCGGCTACGAGATAAGCGATGTCAAAGTCCTGTCACGGTGGCTTTAGGGTTAGTCGCGTACTCGGGTACTTCTACCAAAAAAGGATGGACAAACGTCTATCGTGTTGCCGTAGAGGGTTCGTAGGCTGACGGCGTAGCGGCGGACAGACGTCCGACATCGATGAGTGGTGGACCGATGTGGTTGTCGTGGGTACGTCCAAACTCGCTGCGGTGATCACGGACTCGCGACGTCGGTAGCGGTTGCCCTGCCGAGCCCGGAGAGTCTGGCTCGGCGTGCGGCGTGCGGCGGAGGGCGGGTCTCGGACGACTCTCGGCAGCGAGGCGAGATCGGGACTCGAAGAGACGACGTCGTACGAGTTGGCCCGCGCGGTCGAACACGCGGACGAGCGTCACCGCGCGCATGCGGGACGTTCGGGCTCGCGTCGCTCTCGGCGGTACGGTCGGGGATGGCGACGTGGAGAGGCGACGATGCAGCACCGGGGTGTTCACTACGACACGGGAACCACGTTTCGCGGCCCGGGCTACGCCATCGCGACGCGCCGCGCCGACCTCGACCTGACGCTGGTGCGCCGCGAGATGCAGATCATCCGCGACCACCTGCACGCCAACGCCGTGCGCGTGAATGGCAGCGACGTCGACCGCCTGAGTGCGGTCGCCCGGATCGCGCTGGAGTCTGGACTCGAGGTGTGGCTCGCGCCCGCCTTCTTCGAGTACACGCCGTCGGTGACTGCGGCCCGCGTGGTGCAGGCGGCCCGGGCCGCCGCGCCCCTCGCGGCGGTGCATCCGGGGCGCGTCGTCGTCGTCGTGGGCGCCGAGCTCACGTTGTTCATGAAGGACCTCGTCGCGGGGCGCAGCGTGACCGAGCGCCTCCACACGGTGCGGGGGGACCCGGCGCGACTGGCCAGCGGCAAGCTCGAGGAGTACCTGGCGGGTCTGGTACCTGCGGTTCGCGCGGTCTTCGATGGCCCGCTCACCTACGCCTCGCTCCTCTTCGAGCGAGTGGACTGGACGCTCTTCGACTTCGTGGGCGTGGACCACTACCGCGACGCGCGCAACGCGGATCGCTACGTCGGCATGCTCCAGCCGTTTTTCGCCACGGGCCGGCCCGTGATCGTGACCGAGTTCGGGATGCGCACGTTCGCGGGCGCCGAGAGCTCGGGCACGCTGGGCTTCGGCATCACCGACACCACGCGGCTGTGGCTGCACACCCGGCCGGTGCTCGGGCGCGTCGTGCGCGCGCGCGTGAGACCGGGGTTTCACCGCGACGAGGATCTGCAGGCTCGCGAGCTGGACGAGACGCTCGGCGAGCTCGAACGTGCCGGTGTCGCGGGTGCGCTGGTGTCGACCTTCGTCACGCCCGGGGCGCCCCGCGACGACGATCCCCGCTACGACCTGGACATGGACTCGATGTCCCTGGTGGCGTCGCTCCCGGCGGGTCGTCACGGCACGACCTACCCCGACGTGCCCTGGGAGCCCAAGACGTCGTTCGGGGTCGTCGCCCGACACTTCGGCGCGTTGTGAGGCGTCGCGGGCGTTCGTGTTCGTGGCGGTCGTAGGCGGTGCTCGATCGAGCGTGACCGGCGACGAGCGCGGAGCTCGCGCCGACGATCGGACGAGAGTCGCTCGCCCGGCGACGATCGGTCGTCACGCGCTCGGGTGGCGCCGAGCTCCGCGGATCCTCGGGTGGCCCGCTCCGTTTGCGCGACACCGTCGCACTGCGTGCTACGGTCCCCGCAATGGTCGGTGACGCCAGCCCTCTCCATTACCGACGACCCGGATGGTTCACCCGTCACGTGCTCAATCGTGCGGTGCAGTGGGCGACTCGGCTCGGCGTCAGCGTGTGGGGTTCGCGCACTCTGCGGGTGCGGGGCCGCTCCAGCGGCCGGTGGCGGTCGAATCCCGTGAACCTGCTGACGATCGAGGGACGCCACTACCTGGTCGCACCACGGGGTGAGACCCAGTGGGTGCGCAACCTGCGCGCGGCCGGGGGCGGTGAGCTGCAACGGGGGCGCTCGACGCAAGCCTTTCGGTCGTCGGAGGTGGCCAACGAGGAGAAGCCCCCGATACTGGCGGCGTATTTGGCGCGTTGGCGCGTCGAGGTCGGCGTCTTCTTCGATGGCGTGAGCGCCGACTCGCCGCCAGCGGACCTGGCGCGGATCGCTCCCGATCACCCGGTCTTTCGCCTCACGATCACGCCGACCTGAGGGCTCAACGTCCTCGTGACCCGACCGCGAGGGCGGCCGGGTCACGAGGTACGCCTCGTCTCACGGGGTGGCCGTGGTCACCGCCCACACGATCGGCTGGAAGGTCGCGAAGGTGAGCATGCCGTCACTCGGCGTGCTGGGCAGCAGGACCGGGTAGGCCGTCTTCGTGGTGGTGGCGTTGGGGTTGTAAATGTACACCTGGGACCCGCCGGTGTCGATCGTGATGGTCACGAGCTTGTCGGCGGCGCTGCCGAACGTGATGCCGGGGCCGCCGGTGGCCGTGTTCTTGACGTAGGGGCCGTAGGTGAGGGTGCGGCCGTCGACGCGCTCGGTGCCACTGGTGGTCACGCCGGGGAAGTTGCCCATGACGTTCGAGCACGTGCCCACCGCCCCCGTCGACGTCACCGGGCAGATCTGCAGACCGAAGGTCTTGAGGACGGGCCCGGTGGGCGAGGCGACGTCCAGGCCGCTCGGCCAGTTGGTGATGATCGCGAGGCTGGGTCCGGTCACGGCCCCGGCGGCGAAGGCGGCGGTGACGCCGAAGCCGCTCACCGTGCCGCCGCCGGTACCGATCAGCGCGCTCGCGTAGGCCGTGGGACCGGTGGGCGGCATGCCCATGGTCATGGCGCCGGCCGGAATGACGGGAGCGGCGACCAGGGCGCCGGCGCCGAGGGCGCCGATCGCCAGTGCCCGGACCGGGTGGTGGATGGAGGAGTGTCGTCTCACGAGTGAGCCTTTCTGTCGGTGTTGACTCCTTCAACGCAGCGCGAGGCGTGGTGGTTCAACGGTGCCGGGCGATGAACCGTAGGGGCCGACGTTGCGTTCTACTGGTGAGGCGGTAATGGACCACGGAGGAGGTGCGGTGGCGAGGAGGCGGACGCACTGGTCCCCGCACGGCTCCCCGTCGCCGGGCCCCGACGGCGCCGCGGCGGACGGCGAGGTGGTGGAGGCGCTCTACGACGAGTGGGCGGCGCCCCTCTTCGCCTACGCGCGGCGTCGTGGCGCGAGTCGCGAGCGGGCCGAGGAGGTCGTCCAGGACGCCCTGGTGCGCGCCTGGCGCCACCCCGAGATACTCGAGGAGTCGCACGAGGCGCGCCGCGCGTGGCTCTACACCGTGGTGCGCAACGCGCTCACCGACGCCTGGCGGCGCGACGGCGCGCGCCCGGCGGTCGTCTCGTCAGACGTGGAGGACGTCGCGAACGACGGTGGCCTGGAGCGAGCCGTCGAGTCGTGGACGCTGCGCGACGCGGTGGCCCGACTCAGCGAGGACCACCGCCGGGTGCTGCACCACGCCTTCTACCTGGGTCACTCGGTTGACCAGACGGCGGCCGCGCTGCGGGTGGCCCCGGGGACGGTGAAGTCGCGGACCTACTATGCGCTACGCGCGCTACGGGTGATTCTCGAGGAGATGGGGTACGTGCAATGACCGATCACGATCACGATCACGACGAGGTTCGTCTCTCACTGGGCTCGTACCTCGCGGGGGCCCTGGACGCACCATCGCGTCGCGAGGTGCAGGCGCACCTGGAGCGGTGCGCGGCCTGCCGGCGCGAGCTCGCCGAGTTGGCCGCACTGCCCGGGCTGCTCGCGCGGGTCGGCCCCCTCGTGGACGAGGAGTCGTTCGAGGTGCCGGCCACGCTGCGCGCGGGAGTGCTGTCGCGGGTGCGCGACGAGCGACGCTCGCAGCGCGCCCGGCTGCGCGCGTGGCGCGTCGGCGCCTCGGTGCTGGCACTGGCGGCGGCGTCGTTGCTCGTCGTCGTGGTGGCGCGCGCGCCGTCCTCGCCCGCGGGGGTGGGCTACGCGATGCGTCCGGCCAGTGCCGCGCTGCCCCTGCGCGGCGTCGCGACCCTGATCCCCAAGGCGTGGGGGACCGAGGTGTCGTTCTCCCTGCGCGGCGTACCGGCGGGGCTGGACTGCGAGGCGGTGGTGGTGACCGCCGGCGGCGCGTCCCAGGTCGTCGGCAACTGGGGATCGACGCCGACGCACGTCGTGGAGGTGGTCGTGGCGACGCGCCTGGCGGCGTCGCGACTGCGCGAGGTGCGCGTGGCGACCCTCGACGGTCGCACGCTGCTGAGCGCCCGGATCGCCTGAACCGACTGGCGCCGACGGCCCCGGTCACGCAGACTGGGCCGGTGACGGGGGAGCGGGCGCGCGCGCGCGCGACGGGCACGGCAGTGGCGGGCCTCGGCGGTCCGGCCGGGCGGCGCGTCCTGGTGGCCTTCGACAAGTTCCGGGGGACTGCCACGGCGTCCCAGCTGGGTGACTGGGTGGCCACGGTCGTGCGTGGCTACGGCTGCGACCCCGAGGTCGTGGCACTGTCCGACGGGGGCGAAGGCTTTCGCGAGGCCTTCGTCGGTCGCGTGATCGCGGTGGAGGCGTCGGACCCCTGGGGGGAGCGCCGTCTGGTTCCCGCGACGCTGCACCGTGTCGGGGCCGTGCGGGTGGGGGTGGTCACGACCGCCGAGGTCGTGGGCCGCGACCGCGACCCGTCGCGCGAGGAGGCCCTGCGCGCCAGCTCGCGGGGCGTGGGCGAGCTCCTGGTGGCGCTGAGTGCGAGGGGGGTGTCGTCGGTGCTGCTCGGTGCGGGGGGCTCGGCCACCTCGGACGGCGGACTCGGCTGCTACGAGGCCCTGCGCGACGTGGGTGGGCTACCGGTCCCGGTCACGGTGGCCGCGGACGTCGTCGCGCCCTTCCTGGCCGCACGCGACTTCGCCCACCAGAAGGGCGTGAACCCGCGGGACCTGGTCGAGGTGGACCGACGCCTACGCGACGCGCGCGAGCGCTACCGGCGCGAGTGCGGCGTTGACGTGGCGGTCCTGGCCCGCGCGGGCGCGGCGGGTGGGATCGCCGGGGCGCTGGCGGCCCTCGGCGCCCGGCTGACGAGTGGGTTCGACGAGGTGGCGCGCGCCACGCGCCTCGGGGCGCGCGCGGCGCGCGCGGCGCTGGTCGTCACGGGCGAGGGCCGACTCGACGAGAGCAGCTTGGCGGGCAAGGTCGTCGGTGGCGTCGCGGACGTGGTCGATCACGCCGACCGGCTCCTCGTGGTGTGCGGCAGCGCGAACCGCGACGCCCGACGCGACCTGGAGGCGCGTCACCCGGGTGTGCGCGTGATCAGCCTCGAGGATCGCGTCGGGCCGCGCGCCACGCGCCGCGACCTGCGCGAGGCGCTGACGATGGTCGTCGCCGAGGAGCTGCAACGGCGCGGTGAGGGCGTCAGCTGCGCAGGACCACGTTGAGCGGCGGCTCTCCCTCGAGCATGCGGGTGATCTGACGCTCGAGCAGGCGCGCCATGCGCGGCAGCATCGCCGACGTCACGCCGCCCACGTGGGGGGAGATGAGGACGTTGTCCAGGGTGAAGAGCGGGTGGTCGGCGGGCAGGGGCTCGGGGTCGACGACGTCCAGGGCGAGGCGCAGGCGCCCCGAGCGCGCCTCGCGCACGAGGGCGTCGGTGTCGGCCACGCGGCCGCGCGCGACGTTGACCAGCAGGCTGGCGTCGCGCATGTGCGAGAGGAAGGCGTCGTCCACGAGGTGCGTCGTCTCGTCGGTCAGGGGGACGGCCACGACCACGATGTCCGCCTCGGGCAGCAGTGTGGGCAGCGACGACACCGCGTGGATCGGTCCGCGCTCGTCGTCGCGTGCGGTGTGCGCGACGCGCACGATGGTCACCTCGAAGGGCTCGAGTCGGGTCTCGACGGCGCGAGCCACGCCGCCGTAGCCGACGAGCAGCACCGTGCGATCGGCCAGGCTCTCGTGGAACGCTGGCGCCCAGCGACCCTGCTCGGCCGCGCGCACGAAGTCCGCGATACCGCGCTGGGCGGCCAGGATGAGCGCCATCGTGAGCTCGGCGGTGGACGCCTCGTGCACCCCGGCGGCGTTGGCGAAGACCCGGCCGGGCGGGAGGAGCTCGGCGACGCCGTCGTAGCCGATGGACTGGCTCTGGATCAGTCGCGTCGAGACGTCGCGCAGGCTCGCCATCGCCTGGGCCGCGCGCATGTAGGGCACCACTACGATGTCGAGGGACGGGGCCGGCGCGGGCTCGGAGAGGTCCCACGTGACGACCTCTACCTCGGGGGGCAGGTCGTGCAGTGCCTCGCGCAGCGCAGCGTCGGGCACGCTGACGACGAGGCGGGGGCTCACACCTCGACTGTATCGCCACCGCTCACCCCGCGACTAGGTTCGCGGTGTGACGAGTGACGGCGAGCGCTACACCCACGGCCATCACGAGTCGGTGCTGCGCAGCCACCGGTGGCGCACGGCCGAGAACTCGGCGGCGTTCGCCCTCGACGACCTGCGTGCGGGCACGACCCTGCTCGACCTGGGGTGCGGGCCGGGCACGATCACGGCCGACCTCGCGGCGCGGGTGGCGCCGGGGCGCGTCGTCGGCGTCGACCGGTCGCCCGACGTGGTGGCCGAGGCGCGGCGCTCGTTCCCGGCGGTGCCGGGTCGCGACCTGGTCTTCGAGGTGGGCGACGTCTACGCCCTCGATCACCCCGACGCCACGTTCGACGTGGTCTTCGCCCACCAGGTGCTCCAGCACCTGCGTGACCCGGTGGCGGCCCTCATCGAGGCCCGGCGCGTCACCGCGGTCGGCGGGCGGCTGGCGGTGCGCGACGTGGACTACGCCGCGACGATCTGGTGGCCGCCGGACCCGCGCCTCGACCGGTGGCTCGAGTTGTACCACGACGTGACGCGACGTAACGGGGCGCAGGCCGACGCCGGGCGCCAACTCGCGTCGTGGGTGCGCCGTGCCGGGTGGGTCGACGTGGTGGCGTCGTCGTCGACCTGGACCTTCGCCCGCGACGCCGATCGCCAGTGGTGGGGCGATCTGTGGGCCGAGCGCATGACCGAGAGCGACCTTGCTCGCCAGTTGCGCGACGAGGGGGTGGCCACGACCGACGAGTTGGTGTCGATCGCCGGGGCCTTTCGCCAGTGGTCGCGAGACCCCGACGGGATCTTCGTCATGCTCCACGGCGAGGTGCGCGCGCGACGGCCCGCCGATGACGAGCCGGTGGTGTTAGAACAGTCGGGTGTCGTTGCTTCGTGATCGGGCGCCCGTGGCGCGGGTGCGCGAGGCGCTGGCCGCGGCCGGCGTGGCGGTGACGATGGTGGAGACCGACGAGGGAGCCCGCACCGCCGTGGACGCCGCGCGTGCGCTCGGCGTCGAGGTGGGCCAGATCGCCTCGTCGCTGGTCTTCGCGGACCCCGATCAGCGACCGGTGCTGGTGATCACCAGCGGCGCGCACCGCGTCGACGTCGAGCGGGTGGCTGCCTCGATCGGCGTGGCGTCGCTGTCGCGCGTCGACGCCGCCTACGTGAAGGCGTGGACCGGCTTCTCGATCGGTGGCGTGAGCCCGGTGGGCTGGCGGGGCGACCCGTCGACCGTACCCGCCGACGTCGCCGCGCGCGTCGTCATCGACGAGTCGTTGGCCGACTACCCCGTGCTCTGGGCGGCGGGGGGGCACCCCCACGTGGTCTTCTCGATCTCCTACGACGAGCTGCGTCGAGTCAGTGGAGCGGTGGCGCGGCGCGTCGCCGCGGACCGGTGAGCGACGCCGCGGCGCCCGGGGTGCCGCGCACGGTGGTATTCGACCTCGACGGGACCCTGGCGAACTCCGAGGAAGGAATCCTGCGCTGCTTTCGCCTGACCCTGGTCGACGAGGGGATCACCCCCTCTGACGAGGAGTTGCGTCACCTGATCGGACCGCCACTGGAGGAGTCCTTCGCCCGACTGGGGATCGCGCCGTCGCGTCTCGATTCGGTCGTCGCGCGCTACCGCGCCTACTACGACCGCGTCGGTGTGGACGCGGCGGTTCCCTACGACGGCGTGGTCGAGACGGTGCGTCGGCTGCACGAGGGGGGCGTGCGCCTCGCGGTGGCCACGGCCAAGCGCGTCGACTTCGCACGGCGCATGCTCGCGCGCTTCGCCCTCGCCGACGTCTTCGACGTCGTCGAGGGGGTCAGCGGCGACGATCGGATCCGCACCAAGAACGACGTCGTCGACGTCGTGCGCCGGACCCTGGGCGCGAGCGGCGTCACCTGGATGGTGGGTGATCGCCGCCAGGACGTGGAGGCCGCGCGCCACGCCTCGTGGGTGCCCGTGGGCGTCCTGTGGGGCTACGGCTCGCGCGACGAGCTGGTCGAAGCGGGAGCCGCGCTGCTCATCGACACGCCGTCGCAGCTGGTGGACGCGGTGCTCGGCCCCGCGCGACGCGAGGCGGCCGGGCCCGGCGTCGTCTCCGGGGTGCGCCCGTGACGCGCCGGTGGCCCACCCGCGCTGACCGCCCCTTGCACCTGGCCCCGGCGTCGGTCGACGACTACCGCGAGTTGGCGCGCCGACGTCTGCCGCGCCAGCTCTTCGACTACGTCGACGGGGGATCCTTCGCCGAGTCCACGTTGGCGGCCAACGTCGCGGACCTGTCACGGGTGACGCTGCGCCAGCGCGTCCTGCGCGACGTGGCGCAGCGCCGGGTGTCCACGACCGTGCTGGGCGAGGAGCTGTCGCTGCCGCTGGTGCTGGCGCCGGTCGGCTTCGCGGGGATGTTCGCCCGTCGCGGCGAGGTGCAGGCGGCCCGCGCGGCGGCGCGGGCGGGGGTGGCGTTCTGCGAGTCGACGCTCTCCATCTGCTCCATCGAGGAGGTCGCGGCCGCGACTTCCCGGCCGCCGTGGTTCCAGCTCTACGTCATGCGCGATCGCGGCTACGCCGAGGAGCTGATGGCGCGAGCCGTCGCGGCCGGCGTTCGTACCCTCGTGCTGACCGTGGACTTGGCCGTCGTGGGCCACCGGTATCGCGACGTGCGCAACGGCCTGGCGGGCGGCGTTTCGCGGGTCGGCGCGCTGCGCCGGCGGGTCGACCTCGTCACCCACCCGCGCTGGGTGCGCGACGTCGCGCGCGCCGGTCGACCGCTCACCTTCGGCAACCTCGAGCGCGCGGTGCCTCAGGGTCGGGTGCCCCAGGACTTCCAGCAGTGGGTGAACGGGCAGTTCGACCCGGCGGTGACCTGGGACGACCTCGCGTGGGTGCGCGAGCACTGGCGCGGGCCGATCGTGCTGAAGGGCATCCTCGACCCCGAGGACGCCCGCACCGCCGTGAGCCACGGGGTCGAGGGGATCGTCGTGTCCAACCACGGAGGTCGCCAGCTGGACGGCGCGCCGTCGTCGATTGCGGCGCTGTCGGGCGTAGTCGAGGCGGTCGAGGGCCGCGCCGAGGTGTTGATGGACGGCGGCGTGCGCAGCGGACTGGACGTCGTGCGGGCGCTGGCGTTGGGCGCGCGCGCGTGCCTGATCGGCCGGCCGTGGATCTACGCCCTGGCGGCGCGCGGTGAGACGGGCGTCGACCAGTTGCTGGCGAACGTTCGCGCGGAGATGCGCGTGGCGATGGGGCTGATCGGCGTGGACGACGTGGCCCAGATCGACCGGTCGGTGCTGGTCGAGGAGTCCCGGGGCTGACCCGACCGGGGTGGCCGCGGGGCGGTAGGGTCGGTCCCGATGGGCGACGAGATGCGCGAGAGCGACCGGGCACCGGGGGGCGAGGGTCTGGCGTCGGACGAGGTCGACGAGTTCGGCGGCGATCCGGTGTGCTGGGCGCACCTGCTGTGCTGGGACTGCGGCGTGGTGCTCACGCCAGGGGTCGAGCACCGCAGCGGGTGTCAGGCGGGCGACGGGGCGCTGGGCCGGCGGGACTGATCGGCGGCTGGGGCTAGGCCTCGGGCGCCGCGACCTCGGAGGTGATGGCCGGCGTCGCGCCCGCGGGCCACTGCGCGAGCAGGCTATAGCGGTCGCCGCGGATCAGGCTGCGTCGCCACTCGACGGGGGTCTCGCCCGCCAGTACGAGCCGTTCGATGGAGAAGACGGCGACGTCGACGGCGAGGGCCAGCAGCTCGCGCTCCGCGGCTGACGGCACGACGGGGCGGATGCGCTCCCAGCCGCCGGTGATGCGCACGGCGCAGTGCGCCGCCAGGGCGTCGTAGATGCTGCCGTGGGTCAGGTCGACCGTGACCAGTGGATCGGCGAGCGGTGCGGGCAGCCACGAGCGGTCCCAGGCGATGGGCTCGCCGCCGGCGAGGCGCAGTCGCTCGACGTAGACGACCGGGCCGTCCGCGGCGACGCCGAGCTCGGCGGCCGCCTCCGCGGGGGCCGCGGCTCGCGCGACCGCGCGTACCTCGCTGCGCTCCTCGATCCCCTGGGACCGCATGGACGACGCCAGGCTGTAGAGGGAGTGCAGGGGCTGCTCGAGCACGGGGTGGGTGAGCGACGTGCCGCGGCCGCGCTGACGCACCAGCAGCCCGTCGATCGCCAGGCGGCGCACGGCCTCGCGCACGGTGTGGCGACTCACGTCGTAGTCGCGCGTGAGCTCCTCGTCGGTGGGGAAGTGCTCCTCGAACTCGCCGCTCAGGAGCCGGCGGCGCAGGTCGTCGGCGATTTGCGCCCACAGCGGCAGCGGGCTCGTCCGGTCCGGCACGGCGACCACGTCAGACCCCCGCGAGGAAGAACGACCCGATCAGCACCACCAGGACGAAGAGCGTGACGAGGGCCATGGGGACATCCTTCTCGTAGAGGAACGAGACGACGCCGACCGCGACGCGCAGGATGGGCGTGAGGATGAGCAGGAACACGCCGAGCACGACGATGCCCCGTCCGTCGCCGTGGGCCAGCGACGTGCGCAGCTGGCCCAGCGTGTGGGGGAAGGGCGTCGAGCGCGAGGTGAGCGTCTTGTACGACGCGTGGCCGGTGATGGAGGTGTAGTCGCCGTGGTGGTAGAACATCACGCCCAGGCCGATGGCGATCACGCTCACGCTCAGGATCACGCCCACGCGCAGAACGAGGCTGATGGCGAACTCGATCTTTCGGATCTTCTCTTCCATCGTGGCGATCTCGGCCGGGCTCAGGTTGCGGTGGCGACCCGACACCTGCAGATCGCCCTGGGGCGTCGCGCCGCGCGCGGGGTCCGGGACCTGGCTCGCGGACGGCGTCACGGGAGCAGCCCCTTCTGGAGCATCTCGAGGGAGATCACCACGAGTACGCCCACGAAGAGCAGGCGGATGGACCGGCTGGTGATCCGACCGAGGACGCGCGCGCCGAACGTGGCGCCGAGCAGCACGCCGGCGGCCACCGGCGCCGCGATGATCGGGTCGATCTGGCCACGGATGAAGTAGACGCCGGCGCTGGCCGCGGCGGTCACGCCGATCATGAAGTTGCTGGTGGCCGTGGAGACCTTCATCGGCAGGTGCATGGCGCTGTCCATTGCCGGCACCTTGAGGGCGCCCGAGCCGATCCCCAGCAGCGCGCTCACGAGACCGGCGATGTACATCAGGACGAGGCCCAGCTTGGTGCCGGCGACCTTGTAGGTGATCTCGCGGCCCTCGGCCTCGTCGTAGTACGAGCCGTGGAGATTGAAGTAGTTGGCGATGCGGTCGTGAGAGACCGTGAGCAGGTGGTCCTCGTGGCGCTTGCGGTAGGTGATCACCGAGGAGTAGGCGAGGACCACGCCGAAGAACGCGAACAGGAAGCGCTCGGGCAGCAGCGTGGCCAGGTAGGCACCGCTCACGGCGCCAGTGGTCGTCGCGACCTCGAGGAACATCCCGGCGCGCAGGTTGGTCATGCGCTCGCGCACGTAGGCCGCGGCGGCGCCGCTCGAAGTGGCGATGACCGACACGATGCTGGCCCCGATGGCCAGACGGATGTTCACGCCGTAGAAGATGGTGAGCACCGGGACGATCACCACGCCGCCGCCCAGGCCGACCAGGGACCCCAGCACACCGGCCGCCACCGAGATCAGGGCGAGCGAGACGACGAAGTCCAGCGGGGTCACTCCTCAATTGTACGTACTTACGTATAAGCACACAAATCGAGTGGGCGAGTCGGCCGCACCCGGTCCCCGTCGCCCGTCGGGCGGACGAGGCGACCGGGTCGTGGCGACCCTCGGCCGGCGTCGTGCGAGACTGGGGACGTGTACGTTCCCCCACTCTTTCGCGTGGAGGAGTCGGCGGCGTGGTCGGTAGTGATCGACGCGGGCGCCGGCTACCTCGTGACCGCCACCCCCGACGGGCTGGCCAGCGTCTTCGTTCCGGTGGTCGTGAGTCAGGACCGATCGCAGATCACGACCCACGTGGCGCGGGCCAACCCGTGGTGGCGCGTGATCGGGGACGGTGCGGAGGTGGTGGGGCTGTTCGTCGCCGCCAGCGCCTACGTGTCGCCCTCGCTGTACCCGAGTCGCCTCGAGGACCCGGGCGTGGTGCCCACCTGGAACTACACGGCGGCCGAGGTGCGCGGGCGCGCGATCGTCCACGACGATCCGACGTGGCTGGCGAGCCAGGTGCGCCACCAGACCGACACCTTCGAGGACGGGCGCGACCCGCGGTGGTGGGTCGACGACGCGCCGGCTCCCTACATCGAGCGACAGCTGCGGGCCATCGTGGGCGTGTCGGTGACGGTGACCTCGATCGAGGGCAAGGCGAAGCTCTCGCAGAACCGGCCGGCGATCGACCACGACCAGGTCGCCGCGTCGTTCGCCGCCGGCTCCTGGCGTGAGCGCGGCGTGGCCGAGAGGATGGTCGGTGACCTCTGAGGTGACGTACCGAGTCCGTCCGAGCACCCGCGCGGACGCGCTGGTGCTGCGGGCACTGCGCCTCGAGGCGCTGCGCGACACGCCCGACGCCTACGGCTCGACCTTCGACGAGAGCGTGCGCTGGAGTCGCGAGCGCTGGGAAGAGATGGCCAGCACCTTCAACTACTTCCTCGCAGAAGGTGAGGGCGACGTGGTCGGCATGGTCTCGGGTGGCGGCAACGACCGCCATCCCGGCACCTTCTGGATGTACGCGATGTACGTGACGCCCGACGCGCGCGGGAGCGGTGTCGCGAACCAGTTGGTCGAGGCGGTGAGCCAGTGGGCGCGCGAGCGCGGCGCCGCCCAGCTCTACCTTCACGTGACCACGGCCGTGGCGCGCGCGCGGGCCTTCTACCGCAAGGTCGGCTTTCGCGAGGTCGGCGAGACGATCACGATGGACCGTGACCCGTCGCTGCAGCTCGTGACGATGGTGAGGAACCTGTATGAGTGATGGTCACAGCCCGGACGCTGACGTGGTGGAGGAGTTGCGCGTGGAGCGAGTGGCCCCGCAGCGGCTTCACGAGCTGCGTCGGCGGGTCCTGCGCTCCAACAACCCGGCCGTCGCGGTCGCCGACCCGCGCGACGAGGACGACACGGCGGTTCACTTCGCGGGGCTGCTCGGCGAGCGCGTGGTGGTCAGCGCGTCGTTCTACCCCGACGAGTCACCGGTGGATCCCCACCTGCCCACCTACCAGTTGCGCTACATGGCGACGGATTTCGACGTACAGGGTCGCGGCTACGGCTCGCGGGTGCTCGCCGAGGCCGAGGCGTTCCTCGTCGGGCGCGGGGCACGGCAGCTCTGGGCCAACGGGCGCGACACCGCACTGGGGTTCTACGAGGTGACCGGGTGGCGCGTGGTGGCGGGGTCGGACCACTTGAGTCCCGAGACGCAACTACCCCATCACGTGATCATCAAGCGACTCGGTGACGCCGACTGACCTCACGGTGCTCGCTCGCGGGCCGAGTCGCGGGGCGGGGTCGCGGGTCCACGTAAGGTGGGCGCAGTGAAGCGAGGAACCACGGTCGAGGTGCGCACGGTGTCGGTGGCGGGGCGGACCCTCGAGGTGGCCACGGTGGGCGATCGCGCGGGCGATACCGTCGTCGTGCATCACGGGTCGCCGGGTGAGGCGTCGAGTGTGTCGTTACTGGCGCCGCTGGCGACTGACGGCTTCTTCGTGGTGGGCGTGTCGCGACCCGGCTACGGTGAGTCGACCCGCCGCGAGGGCCGCCGGGTGGCCGACGCCGTCGAGGACGTCAATGCGGCGCTGGACGCGCTGGGGCGCTCGACCTACCAGTCGGTGGGCTGGTCGGGTGGCGGACCACACTCGTTGGCCTGCGCCGTGCTCGATCCGACGCGTTGCGTGGGCGCCTGGTCACTCGCCGGGGTGGCCCCGATCGACGTGGACTTCGACTGGACCGAGGGCATGGCGCCCGAGAACGTGGCGGAGTTCGCGCTCGCGCGTGAGGGTGGTCCCGCCTACGAGGCGCACATGGCCGCGATCGGCGAGGTCTTGGCCGCGGCCACGGCCGACACCATCATCGATCTCTTCGGGGAGCTGCTGACGCCGGTGGACCGCACGGCCCTGTCCGACGAGGCGCGCCGCGAGGAGTTCGCCGCGTCCTGTCGGCGCGCGTTCGCCCACGGGATCGGCGGCTACCTCGACGACGACCGGGCGTTCTTCACCCCCTGGGGCTTCGACGTCGCCGACGCCGCGGTGCCGGTGTCCATCTGGTACGGCGACCAGGACGCCATGGTGCCGCCGACGCACGGCGCCTGGCTGGCTGCCCACACCGCCAACGCCACGGTGGTGCACCGTCGCGACGAGGGGCACGTCTCGCTCGTGGTGAACCATCTTGACCAGCTGTCCGTCGCACTCCGCGCCGGACGGGCCGAGTAGCGAGGAGGACGAATGCGCCTCGGAAATCTGTACGGTCCCGACGCGACGTTCCTCGGGATCCCGGCTGCGGACCCCGACGACGTCGCGAGCTGGTCGCACGCCGGCGCGGCGATCATCGGCGCGCCCTTCGACGGCGGCACCTCGCACCGCCCAGGGTGCCGGTTCGGCCCGCAGGCGATCCGCCTGACCGACTACCTGCCCCACGACGGCGCCCGGCCGAGCCTGGCGCTCGGCGTGGACCCGTTGGTGGACCTCGCGGTGGTCGACCTCGGCGACGTCGAGATGCCCTCGGGCGAGACCGAGCGTTCGCTGCGCGCGCTGGAGGACCGGGTCGCGGCGGTGGCCGCCGCCGGCGTGGTGCCGATCGTGCTCGGCGGTGACCACACGATCGCCCTGCCCGACGTGACCGGCGTGGCGCGCCACGTCGGCTGGGGTCGCGTCGCGGTGATCCACTTCGACGCCCACGCCGACACCGGCGACACGCAGATGGGCTCGCTCTACGGGCACGGCACGCCGATGCGCCGACTCATCGAGTCGGGCGCGTGTCGCGGCGACCGGTTCCTGCAGATCGGGCTGCGGGGCTACTGGCCCGAACCGGAGACCCTGGACTGGATGGCCGCCCAGGGCATGCGGTCCTTCGAGATGAGCGAGATCGTGTCGCGCGGCCTGGACGCGGTGCTCGACGAGGCGCTGACGATCGCCGCCATCGACTGCGACGCGGTCTTCCTGTCGGTCGACGTGGACGTCGTGGACCCCGGCTCCGCACCGGGCACCGGCACGCCCGAGCCGGGGGGCCTCACCTCGCGCCAGCTCCTCGACGCGGTGCGGCGCATCGCGATGGAGGCCGAATTGGGCGGGGTCGACGTGGTGGAGGTCTCGCCGCCCTACGATCACGCCGAGGTCACGGCCTACCTGGCCAATCGCGTCGTGCTCGAGGCGCTGGGCGGCGTGGCGTGGCGATCGCGTCAGCGCGCCGGCAAGCCGGTACGCCGGCCCGAGGACCCGCTGCTGGGGGGCCGCTAGTCAGTCGCGCATCGAGTCGAGGACCCGTCGCACCAGCTCGTCGCTGGTGTCGGGGTGCAGGAACGCGAAGCGCGCGACGGTCTCGCCCTCCCACTTGGTCGGGGTCACGAAGGCGATTTGGTCGCGCAGCAGTTGGTGGCTCCAGCGCGTGTACTGCTCGTCGCTCCACCCGCGCCGGCGGAACAGCACCACCGACAGGCTCGAGGGACGCACCATCTCCACGTGGTCCATCTCCTCGCTGTCGATGAGCGCCTCGGTGCGCGCGGCGAGGTCGATGGCCGCCTGTACGGCCGTCTCGTAGGCGCGGGTCCCGTTGGTGACGAGGGAGAACCAGAACGGTAGGCCGCGGGCACGCCGCGAGAGGTGAATCGCGAAGTCCGACGGGTTCCACTCGTAGTCCTCGTCCTCGCCCGCGTGCAGGATGTCGAGGTAGCTCGCCTGCTGGGCGAGCACCGTGCGCGCCACCATCGGGGCGCGGTAGATCAGCGCCGCGCAGTCCAGCGGCGCGAAGAGCCACTTGTGGGGGTCGACCACGAAGCTGTCGGCGTGGCGGATCCCCGAGAGGAACTGGTGGTGGGTCGAGGAGAACAGTGACGCGCCGCCGTAGGCGCCGTCCACGTGGAACCACAGGTCGTGGGCGCGGGCGTAGCTGCCGAGTCCCTCGAGGTCGTCGATGATGCCCGCGTTGGTCGTGCCGGCGGTCGCCACCACGCCGATGACGGTCTCGGGGTGCGGGTCGGCGGCTAGCGCGCTCTCCAGCGTGGCCAGGGTGAAGCGATGGTCGTCGGGCTCGACCAGCAGGGTCTCGACGCCGAGAACGTGCAGGGCCTTACCGATGCTCGAGTGTGCGTCGGAGGAGATGGCGAAGCGCAGGGTGTGGGCCGCGAGCTCGGGGTGGCGCGCCCGGCCGACGTCACGGCCGACGGTGAGACCCGACAGGTTGCCCGAGGATCCGCCCGACACGAACGCGCCGCCGCTGCCGTCGGGCATCCCGGCCAGGTGGGCGAGGAACGAGAGGGCCTGGTTCTCCGCGACCACGACCCCCGCGGATTCGAGCCAGCTCGTGCCGTTCAGCCCGGAGCAGGCCACGACCATGTCGAAGAGCAGCGAGTTCTTGGTGGGTGCGTTGGGGATGAAGGCGAGGAAGTTCGGCGCGTCGATCGAGACCACCGCCAGGGCCAGGTGCTCCTTGAAGAAGCTCAGCACCGACGCGGCGTCGCGCCCGTCGGCGGTGATGAAGCCCTCCAGGGTCGGCAGCGGCTCGGGCGTCAGACTCCCGTAGTCCAGGGGCACGGGGTCGAGGGACAGGCGCTCCCGGCAGTAGTCGAAGATCTCGTCGGTGAGTGTCGCGTCGTACTCGAACATGGGGTGCCCCATTGCGCCAACCTTTCGTCAGGGGGCCGATGAGGCCCCCGGCTATCGTAGGCAACCCCGCGACCCGCCGGACGACGGCTTCCCCGGCCGGTAGCATTCGCTGATGGCTCCGCTTCGCGTCGGCTTCTTGGGACCGGAGGGGTCGTTCTCGCACGAGGCGGTCTCCGCGCTCGACGCGGTGACGCCGGTGGCACGCGAGACGCTAGGCGACCTGCTGGCCGACGTGGCCGCGGGGGTCCTCGACCAGGGCCTGGTGCCGCTCGAGAACGCGATCGAGGGGACGGTGTCGGCCACCATGGACGGGTTGGTGTTCGACCACGACCTGTACATCGAGCGAGAACTGATCCTGCCGATCCGCCTCCATCTGTGGGCGCGCGCCGGGACGGCCCGAGAGTCGCTGAGCACCGTGTGGAGTCACACCCACGCTCTGGCCCAGTGCCGCGCCTTCCTCGGTGCGCTAGGCGTGACGGCGCAGGCCACCACCTCCACCTCCCAGGCCGCGCGCCTGGTCGCCGAGTCGGACGAGCCGTGGGCCGCGCTGGCGTCCGCGGCGGCGGGCGAGCTCTTCGCCCTGGTGCCCCTGGCCAGCGACGTGGAGGACCACCCCGACAACGCCACGCGCTTCGTCCTGGTGGGACGGGACCGGATTGCGGCGCCCACGGGACACGATCGCACGACGATCGTGTGCTTCCAGGACGCCGACCGCCCGGGCTCGCTCTACGCCATCCTGGGGCGTCTGGCCGCGCGCGACATCAACCTCACCAAGCTCGAGAGTCGGCCCACGAAGCGCGGACTCGGTGACTACTGCTTCGTCATCGAGTTCGAGGGGCACGTCGCCGACGACGTGGTCGCCGACGCGCTGGCCGACCTGCGCGCGCACCTCGCCCGCGTGAAGTTCCTCGGCTCGTACCCGGTGACCAGCGGGGACGCGGCCGCGCGACGCGTCGAGGCGGTCGCGGCGCGCGAGCGATCGCGCGCCTGGATCGCCGATCTGCGCTCGCGGGTCGTCTCGTCGTGAGGGGCGGAGGGAGTGGGATTCGAACCCACGGTGGGCAAGCCCACGCCGGTTTTCAAGACCGGTACATTCGTCCGCTCTGTCATCCCTCCGGGGACGACTCTAGCGGGATCACGTCTTTTTGCGAAGACGCGCTCGCGCGCTGTGGTCGAGGACGACCTTGCGCAGGCGCACCGAGCGGGGGGTGACCTCGACGGCCTCGTCATCGGCGATGAACTCGAGGGCCTGTTCGAGCGTCAGGATGGTCGGCGGCGCCGTCTTCTCGAAGTTGTCGCTGCCCGACGCGCGCATGTTGGTGAGCTTCTTCTCCTTGGTCGGGTTGACGTTCATCTCGTCGGAGCGGGCGTTCTCGCCGACGATCATCCCCTCGTAGACCTCCACGCCTGGTCCGACGAACAGGACGCCGCGGCTCTCCAGGTCCACCAGCGCGTTGGCCGTCGTGTCACCACGCCGGTCCGCGACCAGGACGCCGTTGCGTCGACTTCGGATATCGCCGTACCACGGTGCGTAGCCGTCGGAGTTGGAGTGCATGATCCCGGCGCCGCGCGTCTCGGTCATGAACTCGGTGCGGATCCCCACCAGCCCGCGCGCCGGGATCCGCCACTCGAGGCGGGCCCACCCCGTGCCGTGGGTCACCATGTCGACCATGGTTCCCTTGCGCGTCGCCAGCAGCGTCGTCACGTTGCCGACGAACTCGTCGGGCACGTCGATCGTGACGTGCTCGACCGGCTCGTGCACCACGCCCTCGATGGTCTTGGTGACGACCTGGGGCTTGCCGACCGTGAGCTCGAAGCCCTCACGACGCATGGTCTCGATCAGCACGGCCAGCTGGAGCTCTCCGCGTCCCTGCACCTCCCAGGCGTCGGGTCGATCGGTGGGTAGGACGCGCAGCGAGACGTTACCTACCAGCTCACGGTCTAGCCGGTCCTTGACCATCCTCGCGGTGAGCAGCTTGCCCTCGGTGCCGGCGAGGGGCGAGGTGTTGATGCCGATGGTCATCGACAGGCTCGGCTCGTCGACGTGCAGCGGTTCGAGCGGCTCGGGGTTGTCGGGGTCGGCGAGCGTCTCGCCGATGGTGATGTCATCGAACCCCGCGACCGCCACGATGTCGCCGGGCCCGGCGCTCTGGGCCGGGACGCGCTCCAGCGCCTCCGTGATGAACAGCTCGGTCACCTTGGCGTGCTCGATCGTGCCGTCGATGCGGCACCAGGCGATGCGCTGGCCCCGTTCGAGTGTGCCGTTCACGACGCGACACAGCGCCAGGCGTCCGAGGTAGGGGGAGGCGTCGAGGTTGCACACCAGGGCCTGGAGCCCGTGGTGCTCGTCGTACTCGGGCGCCGGGACGTAGTCCGCGATGGTCTGGAAGAGTGGCGTGAGGTCGCCCGCGGTGTCGGTGGCCACCGTCGAGGCCCAGCCCTGGCGCGCGCTGGCGTAGAGGATCGGAAAGGCGATCTGGTGCTCGTCGGCGTCGAGGTCGAGGAACAGGTTCTCGACCTCGTTGACGACGTCGGCGATGCGCGCGTCGGGTCGGTCCACCTTGTTGATGACCAGTACCACCGGCAGACGTCGCTCGAGCGTCTTGCGCAGCACGAAGCGGGTCTGGGGCAGGGGCCCCTCGGCCGCGTCGACGAGGAGCACCACCGCGTCGACCATGGCCAGGCCCCGTTCGACCTCGCCCCCGAAGTCGGCGTGGCCCGGTGTGTCGATGATGTTGATCGTGAGGTCGTGCCACTTGACCGCGGTGTTCTTGGCCAGGATGGTGATGCCCTTCTCCCGCTCCAGGTCCCCCGAGTCCATGACCCGGTCGGTGAGCGCCTCGTGGTCGGTGAACGATCCGGTCTGGCGCAACATGGCGTCGACCAGCGTCGTCTTCCCGTGGTCGACGTGGGCGATGATGGCGATGTTGCGAAGGGATGTGCGGAGCGTCATGACCGTACCACGCTAGTGGCCCGGGCCCCCCGTCGAATTTCCTGGTGCCAGTGGCGCCGGCGTCGGCCCCGCGTGTTCGATCTAGGCCGCCTGGTGCACGGCCTGCGTCGACGGGGCCCCGGCCGTGCGCACGAGAGCGCGTGCCGCGGCGCGTAGGTTCTCGAGCGTGCCGTCCACGGCGAGAGCGACGCCGGCCTCGGGCCAGAGGCCGATCATGCGCGCGGCCGCCGGCGTCGATGGCTCGGCGAGGGAGTCGACCAGTAGGTCGACGCGCAGCCCGGTTCCCGCGTAGCGACCCGGCTGGCCGGAGCGCAGGCGCACCACGACGCGACGCTCGTCGGGTACGACGACGAGGTCGCGACGTCCGCGCAGGGTGGTGCGCGCACCGGCGAGGTCGTAGTAGGCGTCGCTGGTCACGACGGCCCAGGGCAGCGCGAGGCCGCGGGTGCACTCGACCAGCGTGGCGACCCAGGTGAGCGCCTCGGCGCGCACCAGGGTGAGTACCGCGGGGGCGAGGCCGTCGAGCCAGTGGTCGAGCGAGCCGGGACGAGCGTAGCCCGCGGCCGCGCGCGACCGGCGCGCCGCGAGCTCTCGGTCGACGGCCTCGGGAAGCGCCGTGGCCTCGCGGTGGGCGCGCCGCAGCGCCGCGTTGCCGATGGTGCGCCGCGCCGCCGTCGGTGTCCAGTAAAAGGCTCGCGGCGCCTGGCGCGCGTGCTCGACGGCCCAGGCGTCGAGTCGGCGATGGCCGGGGTGGGCGACGTCGCGCAGGTGCTGGGCGAACGACGCGCGCTGGACGTCGTGCAACTGCGCGGACTCCAGAGGCGCGCTCGTGACCAGGGTGCGCAGCTGCTCGACGCCGAGACGTCGCTGGATGAGGGCGGTACCGGTCACGGGGCGACCCGGTGACCCAGCAGGACGAGGACGTCGCGCGTCGCCCGCGCGAGGAGGTCGTGGTCCACGTCGAGGACGCGCAACTCGCCGGTGGCACTCGAGAAGATCGCGCTGCGCCGAGGGGTCCGCGAGGTGCGCAGGGTCTGGACCAGGGCGTGGTAGCGCGCGACGCGATCGTCGTCCGCGCTGAGCGCCGCGGTGGTGACGTCGAGCAGGCAGATCGAGGCGCGCGTCCCGTTGACGCCGATCATTAGGTCGATGGTGTCGTGCAGCTCGACGCGCGAGGGGCCTACGGTGACGCGGGCGCGCACACCGCTGCGGGGCAGCCAGCGTGGGTCGAGGCCGACGAGCGCGTGGCCCAGGGTGGCCGCGTGGGCGCGGACGTCGGCGCGAAGGCGGGCGCGCTCGTCGTCGTCGAGGTGTGCGAGTGCCTCCAGCAGCGGGTCGTCGGGCGACGACGCTCGCCAGGCGGCGAGTGCGTCACCCCACGGGTCCGCGACCGCGTCCACGCTCAGGAGTCGTACGAGAACGCTGACCAGGGCTCCGCGCGCTCGGCCGAGGATCGACGCGGTTCCCGCGTTCGTCCCTATTCGACGCAACTGGCCGGCTCGTACGATCAGCGGTTCGTCTCTGTGGTGGTCGCCGACGGCGCGGGCGACGCCGTCGGCGAGGGTGGCGCGCAGCCGCGCCGCGCTGGCGGCGTCGGCGGGCGGACGGTCGTTCGCGCCGCCGCGTAGTCGCTCGATGACCGTGAGGGGCGCCGTGTTCACGGTTCCACTGTTGTGGTGCCGTGTGACACGCTCTAGCGTGGTGGCGTGTTCGTGGCGGTCTTCTCGGTGTTCGTGGCGGCGCTCGTGGTGCTCATCGTGGTGACGGTTCGCTGGGCGGTGCGCCGTGACCGTGTGGCGCGCGCGTCGCGCCCCGAAGATCAGGGGTGATCGAGGCGGTCCAGACGCTCTCGTAGTTGCGCGACCGAGCGGTCTAGGTCGGCGATGGCGTGCTCGAGCACGGTGAGCTTGGCCGCGAGCAGGTCGGTGACGCGCTGCTCGACCCGGGCGTCGACCTGGTCGCGTAACCGCGCGTCGAGGGAGTCGACCAGTGGCTGGGCCAGTTGGCGGAGCCGGTCGCGCAGGTCGTGGGAGCGCCCCGTATCGCTGGTGTCGGTCACGTGTTCACCCTAGGGCGTGACCGGTGGACAGTACACCCCGGCGTTGAACTGCAGCGTGTTGAACTGGCCGCCCCAGGGGGCGTTGAGCAGCGTCTGCTCCTCGGACTGGAGAGTCGACGTGGGGTTGCAGACCGCGCCGAAGGCGATGAAGCCACGGATGTTGTTGCCACTCGCGCCGGGGACGGGGATCGGGCCGCCGCCGCCGAAGGCCAGGGCCTCGAAGACGGGGAGCGGCTGGGTGGCCAGGGAGTAGTTGCGGTACTCGGACTGGGTGGCGTAGATGCCGGCGTTGAGCGAGGGGTCGATCGACGCGATGCCCTGGGCCCAGCCCGAGAGCATCGCCGACCAGTAGGAGCTGTAGAGGCGTAGCGTGGCGGGCGAGGCGCCCCCCGGCGCGTCGAGGCCGGAGTGGTTGTCGGGGTATCCCTCGGGGTCGAGGATGACCCAGTCGGGTTTCAGCCCCACACCGAGGGAGCGGTACTGGTCGATCTGGCTCGCCACCCATGCGCCGGCCGAGAAGCCGTGGAGGTAGTACGTCGCCGCGGTGCGCGGCTCACCCGCCAGCGGCCCGCTGACCGTCCAGAAGGAGAGCCAGGTGACGCGCTGGTGCGCGTTGTAGAGGCTCTGGCCCATCAGGTAGTCGGGCGAGGACGCCACGCTCGCGGTCGACGTGAAGCCGACCCACGGTGAGCTGGTGGTGCCCAGACCGCCCGTCTCGCTCAGGATCGGCCACCCATTTTTCACCGCCTGGGTCCATTTGGCGCTCGGGATCGCGTAGACGCCGACGCCCTGGAGGGGGGGTGAGTTGATGCCGGCCGCGAACAGGCTGAGCGCGCCGTTGACGGGCAGGCCAGTCACGACGGTGCCGACCGTGCGCGCGGCGCTGCCAGCGGTGACCGACACGTCGGTCGGGGTCCACGGATACGTGCCAGTGGCGCTCGTCAGGGTGAACAGGTCGCCCCAGTGCGCCGCGGCCCCGGCGATCGTGACCTGGGTTGGCGTCGCGTTCAGGTACAGCTCGCCGCTCAGCGGAGGCGCCGCGGTGGTGTTGGTCGTCACGTTGAGGGCGGTCCAGGGCGTGGCACCCGTCACGACGGTCGTCGTGCTTCCCGACCCCGTCGTGCCGGGGGTGGTCGTCACGGTGGTCGTGGTGGGGGGGGTTGGCGCCGGTGGCGAAGCGAAGGTCCCGAGCGCCGTCGAGAGCAGCTCGACGTCGCCGTTGGCGGTGAGGGCCGCGATGAACTCCTGGGCGCCGTTGGAGGCGGCCGCGACCGCTCCGGTCACCAGCGGTCCGGCGGTGTCCGCCGTCAGGTCCTGAACCGTCCAGGGCGTCGATCCGAGTGACACCGTCGAGTAGACCTCGAGGTGACCGCGTGCGGAGATGGTGGCCAGTGAGGAGGGGGTACCCGCGAGGACGACGGGATCGCTGCGCGCGACGCCCGAGTGGGTCACCTGGGACAGGTCGGTCACGGGGCCGCTCACGTAGGGGATCGGCTGGTTGGCGTTCCACGAGAGCGGGAGCGCGACGATGTGGTTGGTGCGCGTGCGCACCGCCACCAGCGCGTTGGTGCCCGTGACGCCAATGCTCGGCAGCCCCTGCACCGCTGGGAGGCCGGCGATCGTGCTGAGGTCGGTTGCGACCAGGGGGCGCCACGGCCCGTCGCGGTGGGTGTGCAGCCAGAGCGAGGTCAGGGGGTTGTTGTCCGACAGCAGGATGAGATCCCCGGTGGCGGACACGTAGAGGACGTCCGGCGCACCGGACGGGTCGATGAAGGGAATCGGGTCGGCGCCGGGCGGGGGGGCGTCCGCGAGGGGGGTCAGGTCCGCCCAGTGACCGGGCCCGCTCGAAGGCTGGGTGTAGAGGGCGACGTCCGACGTGGCGGTTCGGTAGGCCAGAGCGCTGACGGTGGCGCCGCTCACCGCGTGGGGCCCACCGAGCATCGTGGTGTGATTGATCTGACCCTCGAAGGAGAGGGCGTTCCACGGCAGCGGTCCCGACTGGGAGTCGACGAACCGGTAGAGCGGCAGACCGGTTGGGGCCGCGCTGGCCGGGACGGGCCCGCCGCCGGGCGCCGTCGTGGTGGTCGTGGTTGTCGTGGTTGTCGTGGTGGTGGTCGTCGTCGTCGTCGTGGCCGCGAGCGACGCAGGGCTCGCGACGAGTGCTCCCGCCAGAAGGGTCGTCACGACGAACGCGAGGCGCATTGCCCCGACCCTCGTCCCTAGCACGACACCGGGAATCGACTGGGCTCCACTACCACCCTGGTCATTCTAGGTGGCGCTCGCCTCGGCGTCGGGGTCGCGGGGCAATCGTCACGCGACTGACACCTTGGCGACCGAGGTCACCCGAGCGTGGTGACCCGTCGCACCGCAGAGGGCAGGCCGGGGCCGGCGCTCGTGATGGCGCGCACCGCCACGGCGTACGTGCGCCCTCGACCGAGCCCCCCGATCGTGAGTGTGGTGCTCGTCGCGGGCGTGCTCGACCACGTGCGCCCGCCGTTCAGCGAGTACTGGTAGGCCCGCGGCGGGTCGGTCCCCACGGCGGGTCGTAGCGTTAGGCGCAGCGCGCCGGTCAGCGCGGTGACCGTGACGGCCGGTGGTCGCGCTCGCAGCGTGCGCGCGGCGCGAACGTGGAGCGTAGTGGTGTAGATGACCTTGGACTCGTAGCTCACCGTCAGGTCGACGGGACCGGGCTGGGAGGCGCTCACGGTCACGGTGGCCGATCCCTGGGCGTCGGTCGTGATGGCGTAGGTCGCCTGTCCGCCCCCGATCGAACTGGTCGGGTCGCCGTCGATGGTCACGACGCCACGTGACGTCGAGGCGGTGATCACCAGCGCGCCGTTCGCCAGGGGCGCCTGGGACGCGTTGCGCAGGGACATCGTGAGCTGGGCGGACCCGGAGGTGAGGGGTTGCGGGTCGGAGAGTGAGAACGTGCTGCCCGTCGCGGTGAAGGGCTGGGGACACAGTCCGCTCATGAACGTCGCGGGGTTGGGACTGCCCAGCCCCGACGCCATGTCGTAGCCGGGGCCGGCGCTGTAGCCACCGACGCCGTAGAGGTCGTTGTTGCCCGAGGTGACGTCGACGAACCCGGTGGAGGCCATCTGGTACAGGGTGGGGTTGAGGAATCCCAGGCGCCCCTGGCCGCAGGACTCGGTGGCCAGGGCCACCATCGCGCCGACGAGCGGCGAGCCGATCGACGTGCCCCCGATCGACCCCCAGTTGGCCGCGCAGTTGGTCGTGCAGCCGTGCGGGCCGCTGAAGTACTCGATGAAGCCCGTCGAGGGGTCGGCCATCACCGAGAGGTCGGGCACCATGCGCATGGTGTCGGCACTGGTGATCCCGGGGGCGTTCTGCCACGTGGGCCGGGACCACAGGATCGACTGCCCGCCGCCACCCGCGCCGCCACCACTGCCCGGGCCGTCGTTCCACACCGTCTGGGTCAGGGGGTTGATGCTCGTCACGCTGAGCCCGCCGACTCCGGTGACGAACGGCTGGGACGCCGGGTCGTCGACCGCGAGGCTGTTGTTGGTGATGCCGGCGCAGTCCGACGATCCGTTGTCGCCCGCGGCGGCGATCACGGTCTGGCCCTGGGCGGCCATCTGCTCGAAGATGGGCTGCTCGGCCGCCGCGTCGCCGTTGGGGTCGGACTCGCAAGTGCCCCACGAGGTGGTCACGATCGCGGCGGTGTTCGCGTCGGCGATCTGCTGGTAGATGTCCGTGGGTCCGGTGCCGTTGTTGGGGCCGGTGTAGACGTTGATGGTGGCACCGGGAGCCAGTCCGGCGGCTTCCTCCACGTCCATCGTGGCCTCGTTGCTGAAGCCGCCCGAGGCGCCGCCGTCGACGGGCGTCGAGGTGATCGCGGTGTGCAGGCCGTAGCACGAGAGGTACGTGGACACGTCACTCGGGTTGTACGGGCCAAGCTCGTAGACGGCGATCGTCGTGCCCGTGCCGGTGACGCCGTTGGCCCACGCGCTCGCCATCCCGTAGAGGGCTCCCTGCTGTTGGAGGGTGTAGCCGCCGAGGCTGTTGGGCGTGGTGGTCGTGTCCGACCCGGCCGCCGGGCAGACGCCCGGTCCCGTGGCCGCGGTGTGCGCACGGCGCAGTTGGGCGTGCGACGGCACGACCGAGGACAGTCCGGCGACGGCCACCACGTCGTGCGCGAGCGCGGCGGGCAGGGTGGCGCGCGTCACGAACTGCGCCGCGAGCGCCGCGTCGGGTCGACGGACCGTGACGACGCGGGTGTCGAAGGCGCGAGCGATCTGCGTGGTGCGCCCGCGCACGTGCAAGATGACCCCACCGCGCGACAGCGATCCGACGCGCAGGCTGAATCGGGTGAAGTACGAGCGCAGCGCGCTCACCGTGGCGCGCGACGCGCCGAAGCGCCGGGCGAACTGGGCGGTCGTCAGGAAGTGGTGGAACTCGGGGGAGGCCGGATCGTAGAGCCCCGCGAGCAGGGCGTGCAGGCCGGCGGGATTGGCGCCACGAAGCGCGACGTCGAAGGACGTGGTGATGCGGGTGGGAACGATCACCGAGCGGGTGGGCAGCGGTGCGCCGTTGGCGACGACCACGCGGGGCTCGCTGGCCAGGGCCGACGTGATTGGTACGACGCTGAGCGAGAGGGCGGCGACCACGACGAGAGACCAGCGCCAGCGGCGCGCGTGCGAGAACATCGCCTCAGCCTACGGAGTGGGTTGGGGAGTTGTCGAGAGCGCGGTCTCAGGTGGCGCGGGTGCGCGCGAAGTGTGCTGTCAGGTCACCACACTCGGCGCACACCGAGGCCGGCACCAGACGCCAGCGGATGAGCCAGCCGAAGATGGTGCAGCCCAGGCACAAGCCGGCGAACGCCTCAAGCGAGGCGGCCGCCATCAGGGGCACGAGGATCCAGCGCGCGATTGACCAGCCCGCGGACCACCACACCAGGGAGGTCGCGACGCTGAACGCCGCGCCGATTCCCTGGGCGAAGCGCTTCGGGGGACCAGGAACCGGCTTGCGCCAGCGCGCGAGCCGCGGTGCGGCGAGCCGCGTCGCGAACTGTCCGAGGGGCGAGAACGTGGGTCCGCTCGCGAGGCGGGCCAGGAAGCCGTACGTGAGGGGCACGAGCCACCACGGTCCGGAGAGCCACGCGAGCGCGCACATGAGCACCACGCCGGCCGCGACTGTGCGCGCCGCGGCGTCGTCGACGGGGTTGGGGAACGCCAGGATCCTCTTCACTCTCTAAATCTTAGTGAAATAGTCAACTACTCGCCAGCGCGGACGCGTCAGTGCACGAGCAGTCGCACGGTGGTGGCTGCTCCCGCGACAATCACCAGCCCGCGCACCCACGACGCCGGCAGGTGCTGGATGAGCACGGTGCCGATCCACCCGCCCACCAGCGTCCCGGCGAGTAATGGGTAGACCGCGTCCAGGGCGAGGTGCCCGCGCGCGAGGAAGACCGCGGCCGCCACCACGTTGATGATGAGCGAGAGGACCGCACGCAGCCCCTGGAGCTCGGCGATGCTGGCCGGGAGGGTCACGGCCGTGAGGGCCAGCAGCATGATGCCGAGTCCCGCCCCGAAGTAGCCGCCGTAGACCGACGTGGCGAATACGCCGAGGTAGAGCGTCCAGCGTCGTACGGCGTGGTCGTGGCGCACGTTCTCCAGACGGGTGGTGATCCTCGGCGCGAGCGCGAACAGGACGGTGGCGGCGCCGATGAGCCAGGGGACCACGTGCTCGAAGGTCGAGGGGGAGCCCCGTAGCAGGAGCGCGCAGCCCACCAGCGTCCCCACCAGGCACGGGCCCAGGAGCCGGGTGACGAGGGCGCGGTGGGCCACGATGTGGTGCCAGAAGCCCCGGATGCCGCCGAAGTAGCTCGGCACGACGCCCACCGTGGAGGAGACATTGGCCTGTAGAGCGGGTATCCCGGTCGCGAGAAGCGTCGGGAAGGTGATGAACGTGCCACCCCCGGCGACGCCGTTCGCGATGCCGCCCAGGACGCCGGCGCCGGCGTAGAGGGCGAGTCGCCACCCCAACGCGAGTGTGGTGGCGATCATCGTCACTACTCTACGAGGGTGCGAATTCGGCGATCAGCGGTGCAACCAGTCGCGTCGCCGCGCACGATCTAGCGTGGACGACGTGCCCTCCATGACCGGTGAGTTGATCGTGCCGCGCGACGCGCCGGCGGACCTGATCCGTGCGGCGGGGGGCGTCGTGGTGCGAGTGGCGGACTCGCGAATGGAGGTGGCGTGCATCTACCGCGAGTCACGCGGAGACTGGACGTTCCCCAAGGGAAAGCTCGACCCCGGCGAGACGTTCGAGCAGGCGGCGCTGCGCGAGGTCCGCGAGGAGAGTGGCATGCGCTGTCGCGTCGTGCGCTTCGTGGGGACCACCAACTACACCCATCGCAAGGGCCGACCCAAGATCGTGGCGTACTTCCTCATGGAGGTCGACGAGGGGGAGTTCGAGCCTAACGAGGAGGTGGACGACCTCGTCTGGTTGGGCCTCGAGCAGGTTCGCGCGCGTCTGACCTGGGACCGCGACCAGGAGCTCTTCGACCTGGTGTGCGCGACGCCGGAGGTGCGTCCGTGGGTGGGGGAGACCCCGACGGCCGACGGCTGACCCGCGGGAGCGGATCGTTCACTATGATGGGCCCGCTGGGAGAGGTGGGTGAGTCTGGTTTAAACCACATTCCTGCTAAGAATGCGGCCTGTTAACGCGGGCCCGAGGGTTCGAATCCCTCCCTCTCCGCTGATGGAACACCGAGCGCTGGGCGCTCGGTGTTGCCGTATCGTGAGGAGAGGGTCGTGCGGTACTGGATCGAGACGCTCGGATGCCCTAAGAATCACGTGGACTCCGAGAAGCTGGCGGGGCTGTTGGTGTCCCAGGGGTACGACGCCGCCACCTCGGCGGACACCGCTGATCTGGTGGTCGCCAACACCTGCGCGTTCATCGAGCCGGCTCGCGAGGAGTCCATCGAGACGGTGCTGGACCTGGCCGATCGGCGCCGCGCCGGCGCCCGACTCGTGGTCACCGGCTGCATGGCCGAGCGCTACGCCGACGAGTTGGTCGACGCGCTGCCCGAGGTCGACCTCGTGGCGCGATTCGGTGAGAGCCTGACGGCGACGACGCCGGTGGCGCTGCGGCGCCGCTCGGTCCCCGCCTTCGACCTGTTGAACCTCCCGCGCCCGGCCACCGATCGCCCCTGGGCCTACCTCAAGGTCGCCGAGGGCTGCGACCGGCGCTGCGGCTTCTGCGCCATCCCGTCCTTCCGGGGTGATCAGCGCTCGCGTTCGACGTCGGACGTGGTGGCCGAGGCGCGCGACCTCGTTCGAGGTGGCGTGCGCGAGCTCGTGCTCGTCGCCCAGGACCTCGCGAGCTGGGGGATGGATCGTCGTCGCGGCGGGCGCGGGGAGGCCGTCGAGGTACTGGACGATGGTGGCGCGCAGCCGCTGACGTCCCTCGTGTCGGCGCTGGGATACGAGGTCGATCGCGTGCGCCTGCTCTACTTGTACCCTTCGGGACTGACGCCCGCCCTGATCGAGACCATCCTGCAGACGGGGGTGCCCTACTTCGACCTCTCGCTGCAACACGCGTCGCGGCCACTGTTGCGCGCGATGAAGCGCTGGGGAAGTGGGGAGAGGTTCCTTGAGCGCATCGACGCCATCCGACGCGCAGAGCCCGAGGCCACCTTTCGCTCGTCGTTCATCGTGGGCTACCCCGGCGAGACTGAGGACGACCAGCGCGAGCTCCTGGCGTTTCTGGAGGCGGCGCAACTGGACTGGGCGGGCTTCTTCACGTTCTCGCCCGAGGACGGCACCTACGCCGCCACGCTGGACGCGCCGGTTCCCCCCGAGCTGGCCCTCGAGCGGCTCCGCGAGGCGAGTGAGGTGCAAGACGCGATCACCGCTCGTCGACGCGACCGACTGGTCGGCACGACGCAGCGGCTGCTCGTCGACGCACCGGGTGTCGGGCGCAGCGTCCACGAGTGCCCCGAGATCGATGGCGTGATCATGGTGGACCCGTCTCTCGCGGTGGGCTCGCTGGTGGACGTCGTGATCACCGCGAGCCGGGGCACCGACCTCGAGGCGGCCGTGGCGTGAGCACACGCCCGACCTACGGCGAGTCGGCCCTCCTGACTCCCGCCAACCTCATGACCGCGTTTCGCCTGCTCATCGCACCGCTCTTCGTCTACCTCATCGTCGTGCGTCGGGTGTCGTGGTGGACCGTGCTCGTGGGCTTCCTTGCGGCCGCGTCGGACTACTTTGACGGCATCGTGGCGCGGCGCCACGGCACGACGCGATCGGGTGCGTTCCTCGATCCGCTGGCTGACAAGATCATCGTGCTCGGGTCGTTGTACGCGATCATCCTCTCTCGCCCGCACGGCGTGCACAGCTTCATCGTGCCGACGCTGGTGATCACGCTGCGCGAGATCTGGATGAGCGTCTACCGCTCCCGCGCCGCGCGCCGCGGCGTCTCGATACCGGCGAGCCGACTGGCCAAGTGGAAGACGTTCGTCCAGGACTGGGCGATCGCCTTCAGCGTCCTGCCGATCACCGCCTCACACGCCTGGCTCGCTCTGGCCACGATCTGGCTGGCCGCGGCGATGACGATCTACACCGGGTGGCAGTACTACCGTGAGGGTCGAGTGAGGTTGCGTGGTGCGCGTTGAGATTGTGGCGGTGGGCACGGAGTTGCTCCTGGGTCAGATCGCCGACACCAACTCCCAGTGGCTCGGCGAGCAGCTGGCGGCGCACGGGATCGACTCGTACTTCCACCAGCACGTCGGCGACAACCACGAGCGGATCGTGCTGGCTCTGCGCACGGCGCTGGCTCGCTCCGACGCGGTGATCGTCACCGGCGGTCTGGGTCCCACCCAGGACGACATCACGCGCGAGGCGTTGGCCGAGGTGATGAACGTCCCGCTGGAGCGTGACGAGGCGATCGCCGGCGCGATTCGCACCCTGTTCGAGGCGCGCGGCCGTACGATGCCGGCGAACAACCTGCGCCAGGCGGACGTGCCGCGCGGGGCCCGCGTGATCACGGCGCGCCGCGGCACGGCCCCGGGGCTGCTCTGCCCGTTGGGGCACAAGGTCGTCTACGCCGTGCCCGGCGTCACCCACGAGATGCGAGAGATGTTCGAGCGGGCGATCCTCCCCGACCTCGAGGAGCGCGCCGCGCGCGAGGGCCCGCGCACCGTCATCGTGAGTCGCGTGCTGCGTACCTGGGGCGCCAGCGAGTCCGCGCTGGCGGAGGCGGTCGCCGAGCGATTCGACGCCCTGCGCGCGAGCGAGCGGGTGACGCTGGCCTTCCTGGCGTCGGGCATCGAGGGCATCAAGGTGCGCCTGACGGCCCGGGGTGATGACGAGGCGCACGCGCGCCAGCTGCTGCGCGTCGAGGAGTCCCTGGTGCGCGCGTTGATCACGGAGCGGCTTGGCAACATCGTCTTCGGGGTGGACGAGGAGACCATGGAGGTCGCGGTGGCCGAGCGGCTGATCGAGCGCGGACTCACGCTGGCTGTCGCGGAGTCGCTGACCGGTGGGCTCATCGCGAGTCGACTGGTGGCCGTGGCGGGTGCGTCGGCGTGGTTTCGCGGCGGGGTCGTCAGCTACGCCTCGGAGGTCAAGTTCGACCTCCTGCGCGTGCCGGTCGGGCCGGTGGTCAGCGCCGCCGCCGCCGACGCGATGGCCCGGGGAGTGCGCGACCTGCTCGGCGCGGACGTGGGACTCGCCACGACCGGGGTGGCGGGTCCGGATCCTCAGGACGACCAGCCCGTGGGGACGGTCTTCGTCGGGGTCGTCGTCGGCGACCACGCCCGCCAAGTGGCGCTCCAGCTGCCCGGCGACCGTCCGCGGATCCGCGCCTACAGCGCGATCAGCGCGCTCGACGCCCTGCGGCGCACCCTCGAGGCGATAGCGCCGACGCGCGCGTAGTCTCGGGGCGGGAGGTGCGCGTGACGACACTGGAAGTGCGCCGAGACCCGGCCGAGGCCGGATTCGACCCGCGGCGTCTCGAACGGATTCGTACGCACTTCGACGCCTACGTCGAGGACCGGCGTCTCCCCGGGTGGCTGGTGACGCTGGCCCGCGAGGGTGACCTGGTGTGGACGGGCCGAGGGGGACACCGCCACCGCGAGCAGGGCCTGCCGGTCACCGACGACACCATCTGGCGCATCTACTCGATGACCAAGCCGCTCACCACGGTGGCGGCGCTGACTCTCTACGAGGAGGGCCTCTTCGACCTCACCGACGACGTGGGTCGCTGGATCGACGAGCTTCGCGAGCCTCGGGTGTACGTGGGTGGTCCGCCGACGGCGCCCCAGACGGTCCCCGCCGTCGAGCCGGTGCGCGTGCACCACCTGCTCACCCACATGAGCGGTCTGACCTACGGGTTCAACTACACGCATCCGGTCGACGCCATCTACCGGGCCAAGGGGTACGACTTCGGCTTCCCGCGCGAGGCCGATCTCGAGCGGGCGGTTCACGACTGGTGCACGAGCCCGCTGCTCTTCCAGCCGGGCAGCCGGTGGAACTACTCGGTGGCGACCGACGTGCTGGGGCGCCTCGTCGAGTTGTGGAGCGGACAGCCCCTCGACGAGTTCCTGCGCGAGCGCGTCCTCGACCCGCTGGGGATGGCGGACACCGACTGGTTCTGCCCCGAGGACCGTCAGGACCGCCTGGCCATGCTGTACGTGCCTAACGAGGGCGACTCCTTGCCCTTCGTCGACCTCGCGCGCGGCGCGCAGCACCGACCGGGAGTGCTGGGCGGTGGTGGGGGCCTCGTGTCGAGCGCCCACGACTACCAGCGATTCATGACGATGCTGCTGCGCGGCGGTGCGCTCGACGGTGCGCGGATCCTGTCGCCGCGCACCGTGGCCCTGATGACCGCCAACCACCTGCCCGGTGGCGTCGACCTGGCGGCGGTGGCGACGGATTCGTTCGCCGAGGTGGACTTCGCGGGGATCGGCTTCGGGCTCGGCGTGTCGGTCGTGACTGACCCTCGTCGTAACAAGAGCTTGGTCAGCGAGGGAGCCTTCGGCTGGGGCGGCGCCGCCTCGACGGCGTTCTGGGTCGATCCGGCGCGTGCGCTCAGCGTGGCTTTCTACACTCAGTTGCTCCCGAGCGGAACGTACCCGCTGCGCCGCGAGCTCCAGCAGCTCGTGTACCAGGCGATGGTGGACTAGCGGCGACGAGCACTTCCCGAGGATCCTTGATACGAACAGGTGTTCGTAGTAGCCTGCGGAGTGGAGCCCGACCGATGTCACACTGGGTACCTAGCGTGCCGCAGGTGACGACGACCAAGGAGAACGGCATGGCAACCGACGATCGCGCAAAGGCCCTCGACGCGGCCCTGGGCCAGATCGAGAAGCAGTTCGGCAAGGGCTCGATCATGCGACTGGGCGAGAACCTGCACATGAACATCGAGTCGATCGCGACGGGCGCCCTGGCCCTGGACATGGCCCTCGGGATCGGGGGGCTGCCGCGGGGACGCATCGTCGAGCTCTACGGACCCGAGTCGTCGGGCAAGTCGACTCTCGCGATGCACGTGGTCGCCGAGGCCCAGCGCAATGGCGGGATCTGCGCGTACATCGACGCGGAGCACGCCATGGATCCGGTGTACGCCAGGGCCATCGGGGTGAACGTCGACGACCTGCTGATCAGCCAGCCGGACACGGGGGAGCAGGCGCTCGAGATCACCGACATGCTGATCCGCTCGGGGGCCCTCGACGTCATCATCATCGACTCGGTGGCCGCGTTGACACCTCGGGCGGAGATCGAGGGCGACATGGGCGACTCCCACGTGGGATTGCAGGCGCGCCTCATGAGCCAGGCCCTGCGCAAGCTGACTGGCGGGCTGTCCAAGTCCAACACGGTCGCCGTGTTCATCAACCAGTTGCGCGAAAAGATCGGTGTCATCTACGGATGTTTCTCTTACGAAACACGGGTGGTACTGGCTGATGGTTCGACCGAGAAGATCGGCAAGATCGTGACGCAGCGGCTCCCCGTTGAGGTGCTGTCGTACGATCCCAAGGTTGGTGCGGTTGTTCCGAAGAGGGTTGTGAACTGGTTCGACAATGGGACGACGGAGGAGTTCCTTCAGATCACTGTCGCCAAGCCCATGGGCAACGGGCGGGCGCAGTTCGCCGCGACGCCGAATCACTTGGTTCGTACTCCGCAGGGATGGAAGGAAGCCAAGGATCTCGCAGTCGGTGAGAACGTGATGCAAGCGCTTCCGCACTACCTATCACGATTCCAATGGGAGGCGTTACGAGGTACGTTGATGGGAGCCGGGACGGTCTCATCGACGAGAAACGGCCACGCGGCGCGTTTACGCTACACGCACGGCGCAACGCAGTCAGCCTACGCAGAGTGGAAGGCCTCTCTCTTCGAAAATGTTGGGCCTTCTCGCGTCGTACGAGACGACGGCGGCGTGACGTACGACTTCACACCGCTGGCGGAACTGGCCGATCTGCGTCGTTCCGTGTACCAGGGCGGAAAGAAGGTCTTTGACGACGACTACTTGAAGGGACTCACACCGCTATCGATAGCGCTGTGGTACATGGATGACGCCATCTTGAGCGTTCGATCGAAGGGTCTTCCAGCCGGGACTGCAGATGGAAGCGGTCGGGTGGAAATGTGCGTTGACGCGATGGACCTGGCGACGCGTGCGCGAGTGCTCGCCTATTTGGCGGACACGTGGAACATACGACCTGAGCTGCGGGAGGTCGGAGAGGCGAAGAAGGCGGTTCTCGTATTCTCCACCGCGGAGACGCTCAAGCTGCAGACGTTGATTGCGCCGTTCGTGCATCCGAGTATGCAGTACAAGTTGCTTCCACGTTTTTGGGGAATGTTCGGCGTGGAGCCGGTGGTTGAGCCGATGCGTTACGAGCTCGTGGCTACTCCGGTGACCGATATTCACCCCAGGCCCCCATCTCGCTCGATGCATCGATTTGACATTGAAGTCGAGGGATCACACAACTACTTCGTTGACGGGGTGGTGGTCCACAACTCGCCCGAGGTGACGCCAGGTGGCCGTGCGCTGAAGTTCTACGCGTCGGTTCGATTGGACATTCGTCGCATCGAGTCGATCAAGGACGGTACGGAGGTGGTCGGGAACCGCACGCGGGTGAAGGTGGTGAAGAACAAGTGCGCCGCACCCTTCAAGCAGGCGGAGTTCGACATCATGTACGGGCAGGGGATCAGCCGTGAGGGTTCGGTGCTGGACGTCGCGGTCGAGTTGGGCTTCGTGAAGAAGGCCGGGGCGTGGTTCACCTACGAGGGCGAGCAGATGGGCCAGGGTCGTGAGAACGTGAAGACGTTCTTGCGCGAGAACCCCCAGCTCATGGCCGAGATCGACGGCCGGGTTCGTGAGCACTTGGCCGAGTCGCTGGCGCCGGACGTGGTGGGTGGCTCGTTGGAGCTCGACGCGGACGCACCCCTGACGCTGGACTGACCACGGAGCGCAGGGTAGCGCCGGCGAGGTTGACGGCGTGACGCGGCGCGTGGTCGTTGACGTCGCGGCCTCGGCGCCGCGAGAAGGATCCGACGTCGGGGCTGGCGGTTCGGTGACCTGAGCCCGTTCTCGCGCGATCGCGGGATCAGTGGGCGTCGACGCCTGCTAACGGGTCCTATGGCTCTAGTCGGGCGACGTGCAGCGCAGTATGGTCGGGCTGTGGATGAATCGCTATTCGACGATGAGCGATACCTTTAGGCTTCACGTTGTCCTCTCACGACGATCGCACGCGGTGCACGTCGGTGCGGGGGCAGTGAGGCGGCGTCGGATAGCGGTGCGATCAACGCGTGGGAGCCGGTCGTCGGAGGAGCTGGCTGGCTGCTTCGAGAGGAGGCATCGCCATGGGAGAGACATCGAGTCCGGGATCGGGCGACATCGTGTCAGAGGAGTCGTCTGGCGCACGAGGTGCCGACGACTTGTCTGAAGCAGATCACAACGCCACCGCTGGGCTGACCAGCGAGCAGGCGGCGGAGCGCCTCGCGCGATTCGGCCCGAACACGATCGCGGAGTCGCGCCCCAGTCGCCTGCTCGCCCTGGCTCACGGCTTCTGGGGTCTGGTTCCCTGGATGCTGGAGGCGGCGATCGGGATCGACCTGTACCTGGGCAACTGGGTCCAGGCGACCGTCATCGGTGCACTGCTGGTGTTCAACGCGGGGTTGGGCTTCTACCAGCAGAACAAGGCGCAGCGGGCACTGCACCTGCTGCGCCAGCGCCTGACCGTTATGGCCCGGGTGCGTCGTGACGGCGAGTGGCGGGTGGTGCCGGCCGACCAGATCGTGCCCGATGATGTCGTGCACCTACGCGTGGGTGACATCGTTCCGGCCGACGTGACGTTGAGCGACGGCCGCATCCAGGTCGACCAGTCGCAGCTGACCGGCGAGTCCGCTCACGTCGACATGGTGGTCGGCGCCACGGTCTACACCGGATCGCTCGTTACCCGTGGTGAGGCCAGTGGCGTGGTGGGGGCCACGGGATCGCGCACCTACTACGGGCAGACGGCCAATCTGGTCCGTCTGGCCGCGGCGCCGCGGCGTCTCGAGCTGCTGATCGTGAGGATCGCGAAGTATCTGGCGGCGGTCGTCGTGGCCCTGGCCGTGGCCGTCTTCGTCTACTGGGGCATCGAGGGGAAGTCGTTCCTCGACATGCTGCCCTTCGGCCTGATGCTGCTGGTGGCCTCGGTGCCCGTCGCGCTGCCCGCGATGTTCACGATGTCCGCGACCCTCGGCGCGCAGGGGCTCGCCCAGAACGGTATTTTGGTCACGCGGCTCTCGGCGATCGAGGACGCCGCCACGATGGACGTGATCTGCCTCGACAAGACGGGAACGATCACGGAGAACCGCCTCAGCGTCGAGGCGATCGAGCCCCGCGAGCCGCACAGTGCCGACGACGTTCTGCACCTCGCGGCCCTCGCCTCGGACGAGGCGACGCAGGACCCCATTGACCTGGCGATCCTGGGGGCCGCGCGTGACCGCGGGCTGAGCGACCATTCGACGCGTGAGGGATTCATCCCGTTCGATCCGGACACCAAGCGCTCGGAGGCCACGGTTCGCGAGGACGGCGCGTCGCGCCGGGTCGTGAAGGGAGCCCCCGCGGTGGTCGTGACGCTCACCGGCGTGTCGTGGTCCACCCTCGCACCCGTCGTCGAACGCCTCTCGGCGGGCGGGTCGCGAGTGCTGGCCGTGGCGGTCGGCGAGGAGTCGACCCTGGAGCTCGTCGGGCTGATCGCCCTCGCCGACCCGCCGCGCGCCGACTCGGCGGAGCTGATCCGTCGCCTCCACGGCAGCGGCGTGCGGGTGCTGCTGGTGACGGGCGACGGGGAGGGCACGGCCCGGGCCGTCGCCACCAAGGTCGGCATCACCGGGGCCGTCGCGCCCGCGGGCACGCTCCACGAGGGGGTCGAGCCGCAGGACGTCGCGCGCTTCGAGGTCTTCGCGGGCGTGCTTCCGGCGCAGAAGTACTACCTGGTCGAGGCGTTGCAGAGGGCGGGTCACGTGGTCGGCATGACCGGCGACGGCGTGAACGACGCGCCGGCGCTGCGTCAGGCGGACGTCGGGGTCGCGGTGGCCGACTCCACCGACGTGGCCAAGGCCGCGGCGAGCCTGGTGCTCACCCGACCGGGGCTGGGCGAGATCATGATGGCGGTCCAGGGGAGTCGGCGGATCTACCAGCGCATGAAGACCTTCGTCGTCACGATGCTCGCCCGCAAGATCGGCATCCCGGTCTTCCTGGCCGGTGGCGTCATCCTCGCCGGAGCCTTCGTGACGACGCCGACGTTGATCGTGCTGCTGATGTTCGGCACGGACATCGCCACGATGACGCTGTCCACCGACCAGGTCATCCCCTCCAAGGGCCCTGATCGGTGGTCGGTCGCGTCGCTCGTGACCACCGGGGCGGGCATCGGCGTGCTGCTCGTGGCCGTGAGCGCGTTGGTCTACCTGGCGCGCTACGCGGTGGGCCTCACCCTGGCCCAGACCCAGACACTGGTGTTCGTGTGGCTCGTCTTCGGCAGTGCCCAGTCGATCCTCTACCTGATGCGCAACCCCGGCTGGTTCTGGCATCGCCCGTTCCCCAGCCGGGTTCTGGCGCTCAGCAGCGTCGTCGACGTGGTCGCGGTGGGGGTGATCGCCTGGGTTGGGTGGCTGACAACCTCGATCGACATCGGCCTCATCCTCGCCGTTCTGGGCCTCGCCGTCGTGTTCCTCTTCGTGGCCGACGCCCTCAAGATGGTGCTTGCACGGGTCGAGACGCGCGCGAGCGCGCCCGCGGCCGTCGCCCCCGCCTCCACGCCGGCCGCGCAGTGACCAGGGTCCCTCGACGGCGCGATCGAGGGGCCGTGGGGTGTGGCGCTCCGACGTGTACGGTGATGGCGTGACCGACAGCCTCGACGAGGGTCGCGCCGTTACGGGAGCGACCGACCGCGATGCGGCAGTCGACGAGGCCGAACTCGAGTCCTTCCCCTGCAGCGACCCGGAGTCGTTCTGGGCGGGACCCGACACCGACCCGCAGGCGTCCGAGGAGCGTTGACCTAGGTCGGTGCCGCGGGTCCTCGGCGCCGGCTCGCCTCGCGGTAGCGTGACTCGCATGTCCGTGCGCCGTCGGCTTCGTCACGCCCTGGGCGCGGGGATCCGCGCGACGCGCCGGTACGCGAACGATGTGGCGACCGTCGGCCCCGACGACCCCTACGCGCGACGGTTCTACTACTTCGGCCAGCGCGCCGCGCTGATGGCACCCCAGGGCGTCGTCTACAACGAGCGCTACCTGTCTATCGGCGACGACACGCTGATCGGCCCCAATGTCTGCCTGACCGCGGGGATCAACGGCGACCAGGAGATGATCAGCTCGCCGGTGATCTCGATCGGGCGACGCTGCGTGATCGGTCGGGGTTCGCACCTCGTGGGCCACTGGTCCATCGTTCTGGGCGACGAGATCCAGACGGGGCCCTACGTCTACATCACCGACCAGAATCACTCCTACGAGGAGCCCGAACAGGCCATCGGCTGGCAGCGGCCCACCGAGGCGGCCGTGCAGATCGGCTCGGGCAGCTGGCTCGGGGCCAACGCGGTGATCCTGCCCGGCACGAGCCTGGGCCGCCATACGGTGGTGGCCGCGGGCGCCGTCGTGCGCGGGACGTTCCCCGACCACGTCGTCCTCGGCGGCGTCCCGGCTCGGGTGCTGCGCCACTACACGCCCGAGCGGGGGTGGCAGTCGGGCGCTCCGTGAGCGCGCTCGGGATCGACCTGTCGCCGTGGCGGGCCTCCGCGTCGTTTCGCCGCCTCTACGTTGCGGGTTTCGTCACCGCCCTCGGGGGCCAGGCCACCTACGTCACCGTCCCGTTCCAGCTGAAGGCGCTGACGAACTCGCCGCTCGTGGTCGGCACTCTGGGGCTCGTGGAGCTCGTGCCGATCGTGGTCCTGGGCCTGTGGGGCGGCCTCCTCGCCGATCGAGTGGATCGCCGGCGGCTGATCGTGATCCTGGAGGCGTCGACGCTGGTGGCGATCGGGGGGCTGGTGGTGAACGCGCTGGCCCGTTGCGACCGAGTGATCTTTAGTGAGTCCACTCATGCCGCACTCCTCACGGA
>JBMFWX010000014.1:31688-42607 GCA_049964855.1 Acidimicrobiales bacterium | reverse complement strand
CAACGGCGGCTGCGACTTGGGGCATTTCACTCCAGCATCATCAGTTGGCCACCCTTCGGCACAGTTCGGGGAATCGGTCTGTTCCGCGATCACCTGCGTGTGACGCCCCTGGTTGCTGGGCCGAGTGGGAGCGGGCACTTATCGCCGAGCCCGGCCCCGGGTGGGCGGGCGGGTCGACGCGGGACGGGGACGGCGTTGATCCGGCTCGGGTGACTGGTGGCCGGGAGGCGATGGCGTCGGCGACGCGGATGGCACGTCGAGGAGTGTGCCTCGTGATGCCGAGGCTCAGTGCGCGCAGCGCGCGTCGACGAGTGCCAGGAGGTGGCGGGTGATCACGGACGCCGTGCCGCCCGGGTAGGCGGTCTGGCTCCACGCGAGATCCGCTCCGGCGACGCGAAGGGGCCCCGCCACGCCCGACGCGGTGATCGACGGACCGAAGACGCGCGGGACGCGACACCACGACGACGCGCCCGGCGCCAGGCGATAGAGCGCCTGGCTCTGTTGCGACGGCGCGGTGACGACGGCGAAGAGCGATCCGTCGGGCGCGAGGACGAGCGCGTTGCTGGTCGGTACCGAGTCCGGCCCGTAGTTGGCGGCCGCGAGGGGTGGCAGCGCGACGACGGACCAGGTGCGCCCCACGGTGGTCGACTCCTGCAGCGGGTACTGCGAGGACGGGTCCAACAGGAGAAGATCGTGGGTCGAGGTCACCACGAGCTGCTGGGGGAAGCAGCTGTCGACAGAGGCGACCCAGGACGAACTCGTCCAGTGCACCCCCGCGGCCGGTGGGGCTCCGGGGGGGCCGAGCAGGAGGGACTGGGGGGCGTTGGCCATGTTGCAGTTGCCCCACGGGTAGGGGCCGAAGGTCACGCACGGTCCGCTCGCGGGACAGCCGAGGGTGCTCGCGGTCCACCGCGCCCCGCCGTCGGAGGTTACCTCGGTGCGCACGAGACCGTCGCTGGTTCCCGCGGGGTAGGAGTTGCCGGCACCGCCCCCGGGGCCGTCGAAGAGGGCGGCCACGGACGAGCCGCGGACGGCGAAGCCGCCGAAGGACTCGATCGACGCCCCCGCCGGGATGGGCACGGTGTGCCAGGTGGCGCCGGCATTCGTCGTGTAGAGCGGGGCCAGGTACTCGGGCGGGATGCTCGAGCCGTGCTCGCTCGCGAAGCCCGCGTAGACGCTGGCCGCGTGGCGCGGATCGAGTTGCACCGTCGCGCACGCGGCGGGGGCGCCCGCGCGCTCGAGGCCGCGTAGCCCCGAGCCGCGCAGGGCCGCCGCCACGTCCGTGGTGGCGATGCGCACGGAGGTCGACCCGTGGGTGATGACGACGCCCGTGGACTGGCACCACGCGACGCGCGAGGAGTTCGCCGCCGGCGCGACCGCCGAGGGACCCGAGAAGGTGGAGGACACCTCGCGCAGGCGCCCCAGATCGGCCCAGGTCGCGCCGCGCACGAGCCGCAGCGTGGTGGGCGCGAGCACGACGCTCTCGGTGTTCGCACCGCCCTTGGGGAGTCGCGAGAACGCGAGTGGGGGATAGTGTCGCGTCGTGGTCGCCGGGGCGGCCGACAGGACGTACCCGAAGGGCTGGCCGATGATGCTCGCTACGGGGGCCCAGCCTCGCACCAGGATGCGGTCGCCGATTCGGGCGACCGCGGCGCTCAGCGTCATGGTCGCACAGCGCCGACCGGCGACGCAGCGCGTGGGACGTGGGGCGCGCAGCGCGATCGTGGCCGACGCGCGGGGCGCCTCTCGGCCGCAGCCCGCCGTCGCAACCACGCACTGCATCGACACCCGGTAGCGCCCAGACTCGAGCGGGTGCACCGTCACCCGGTTCGTGCCCGCGACCAGCCACGCGGCGTCGGGCGCCACCAGGGTCGTGTGGAAGGTCGTCGGTGACGACCAGTGCATCGCCACGCCCTGCTCCTGAAGACCGTCGCACCCGTCCCAGCACAGCGTGGCGAAGGTTGTGGCGCGTCGCTCGGACCGTGTCGTCGGGTGGGCGAAGCGACCCGTCACCCCCACCGTCGCGCCCGGCGTCGTCGACGAGGCGCTCAGCGCGAGGGAGAGGGGGGTGGGCGCGCTCGCTGGCCCGCGGGACGTGGGTCCGGGAGCCGACGTGACGCCGGTGAGGTCGGTCTGCAGGGCCACGACCACCGACGCGCTCGTCACCGCGGGCACCCGCAGGCACGCCGTGTAGGTGCCGTTGGCTCGCTGGTCCACGTAGTCGCCCTGGTCGGGGGCGCACAGCGAGCTCGGGGGCAGGTAGGCGGTGGTCACGGGTCTGGTGGAGGCCCGGGCGGCGCTGGGGGAGCCCGAGGTGTCGCAGCCCGCGAGGAGGAGCGCCGTTGCGAGGGCGAGGATGGTCGCGACGCGCCCCCGCCTCGTCGGCCGTGCGCGGGTGGGTATTCTCGACCTCCAGACGGCGCCAGCGCGGCGCGCGGCGTCCGTGGTCAATGGTAGACCGGGTCCTCGGGAGCGGGTCCCGCACTCGGCGGATCGGGCGCCGCGGGGAGACACTAGACCAGAGGGGACGCGAGGGTCGCGGCACGGAGCGAGGAGACGCTATGAGCAGAGCACTGGTGAGTGGGGCGTCGAGCGGGATCGGGCGCGAGTTGGCCCGTCTGCTCGCGCGGGACGGGCACGAGGTGATCCTGGTCGCGCGTCGCGAGCGCGAGCTGCGCGAGCTGGCCGACGAGATCGGCGGGGCGACGGTGCTGGCCATCGACCTGACCGAGCGTGGGGCGGTCGAGCGAGTCGTTCGTGCGGCCGGCGACGTCGACGTGCTGGTCAACAACGCCGGCTTCGGTGACTACGGCCCGTTCGCCTCGAGCGACGTGGCCCGTCAACTGGCCATGATCGACCTCAACGTGCGCGCGTTGACCGAGTTGACCCACGCCTACCTGTCCGGCATGCTGCGCCGACGTTTCGGTCGCGTGCTCAACGTGGCGTCGACCGCGGCGTTTCAGCCCGGGCCCTACCTGGCCACCTACAGCGCCACCAAGGCCTACGTGCTGTCCTTCTCCGAGGCGCTGGCCGAGGAAGTGCGCGACCACGGCGTCAGCGTGACGGCGCTGTGCCCCGGCCCGACCGCGTCGGGATTCCAGAGCGCGGCGCGCATGCAGTCGTCGTGGATGGTGCGCCGCGTCCCCATGCCCAGCGCCGCGTCGGTCGCCGAGGCCGGCTACGCCGCGATGCTCGCGGGCCGGCCGGTGGCGGTGGTGGGACGGGGGAATCGTCTCATGGTCCAGGCGACGCGCGTGGTGCCGCGCGTCGCGTTGCGCCGCGCCGCCGGTCTGGTGCTCGGCGCCGGGCAGTCGTGAGTCGCGAGTCCGCTCGCGCGCGACCGTCCGCGCGCTCGACCGGCGGGTCGCTCGCGGCGGACGCGCTGGCGGTGCTCGTCTTCGTGGCCATCGGACGTCACGTGCACGACCACGGCGTGAACGTGGCCGGCGTGGCTTCGACGTCGTGGCCGTTTCTGGCGGGCCTGGCCGGAGGCTGGCTGGCCGTCGTGCGACGCCGTACACCCACGGCGCTCGCCACGGGCGTGGTCGCCTGGCTCAGCTGCGTAGCGGGGGGCATGGCGCTGCGGGTGGTGTCGGGCCAGGGAATCGCCGTGGCCTTCGTGTTCGTGGCGCTCGGTTTCCTCGGCGCACTGATGCTGGGCTGGCGCGGGTTGGTCGGGCTGTCGCGGCGTGGTGCGCGCCTGGCGTGATCGCCCGCCCGCGCGACGCCGCGCGGGACGATCAGCGCTCGGACTCGCTCCAGTGCAGGATCAGCAGGCCGAAGAGGATCAGGACCACCACCGTGACGCCCACCCCGAGGGAGATCAGCGTCTCGTTGAAGTCGGTCGAGGTGAGCGAGGTCGACAGGGTGAGGTGCGCGGACGCGCTCAGGATGTCCCGCACGCCCGCGAGGATGCCGATCACGAGGAACGGCCGCACGGGGATCTCCGAAGAGCGCAAGTGACCGAAGACCGTGTGGGCGATGTCGAGCAGGATGATCACGACGAGGATGCCGTCGATCGCCGCGACCACGCTCTGGGGGAAGAGGTTCCAGTGAGCGACGAAGGTGATCAGAGTGCGAACCAGGACGACGGCGGCGACGACGAGCAGGCTGGCGACGATCGCGTACTCCAGGGCGACGATGAACCAGCGCACCACCCGATCGGCGTCTCGTTGGCTGCGACTGCGGTGCTCCTCCACGACAGCGAACCCTAGCGCCTCGCGCCCGTGTCGCGTGGTGTCTGAAGGTCTTCACAGTCGGGCCGTCGTGGGCGGGGGCGAGCCCGTTCGCGTTTTCGTGCTAGCCCACTACCATCGACGGATGGCGAAGCAGAGTCGTTCACTCCCGGTGATGAGGGCCGTCGTGGACGTGGTGGTCGAGCGACTCTTCGAGGGGGACGAGTCGCTGATCCGCATTCCCGACGTATGCGAGGCGACCGGGGTCAACTACGGGTCCGTGTACCACCACTTCGGGTCGCGCGAGGGCGTGATCGACGCGGCCTACGACCAGATCTTCTCGACGCTGGCCCGCGAGGACATCGATCGGCTGCGCGAGGTGAGCCTGGCGTCGACGTCGCGCGAGGAGTACGTCAGCGCCATGGCGCCACTGATCGAGGTGATGACCGCCGACGACGGACGCCGGGCCCGGCGGGCGATGCGCGCGCGCGTCATCGCCGCCGCGGCGACGCGACCGGCGCTGCGCGAACTGATCGGCGCGACTCAGGCTCGCCTCACCACCGAGTTGGCTCGGGTCATCGAATACGGTCAGGGACGGGGGTGGCTGCGCCGCGACCTGAGCGCCCACGCGATCGCGGTCGTGCTGCAGTGCGTGGTCTTCGGTCGCGGCCTCGACGACGTCTCGTCCGAGCCGATTGCGGCCCCGGACTGGTCGCGCACCCTGTACACGCTCTTCGCGGATCTGCTAATCGCGCGCGCGGAGCAGCCCAGCGAGATCATGAACTAGAACGGAGCCATGGGACTGTGGCGGGTGGCGGCGGCCGCGGTGCTCGTCGTCGCGCTCGGGTGGGCGTCGGCGGCGCCCACCGTTCGCGCGAGCGCTCCGACCTTCGCCATTCCCTGCGCGCCGGCGGTGCTGACCGCGCACCTGCGTAACGTGCACGATGTGGCCGACTACGGGTGCGAGGGGTCGTGGGCCTTCCTGTGGGCCGACGTGGGTCCCGGCTCCATCGACGTGGGCGTGACCGAGGTGGAGCACTACGAGGGGGCGACGCTCGGGTGGCGCGTCGTGGCGCGCCTCGCCGTGTGTCGTCCCGGCGTGCTGCCCGCCGTCGTCTACGAGCGCGGCTGCTTCTCCAACTGATCGCCGACTGAGTCGTGTGGCGAGCGGTGCCCGCGGGGCGATCACCTACGCTACGAGGCGTGCGTCGACGAGGCTTAGCGTCACTCGCGTGGACCTCCGCGCAGGACCTCTTCGATCAGCGCACGGCCTTCGGCCGCCTGGCCCTCGTGCACGTGTTCATGATGGCGGGCGACACGCTGGTGACGGTGAGCCTGGCCGGTTCGCTGTTCTTCTCGGTGTCACCGGACGAGGCCAAGGGCAAGGTGCTCGCGTACCTGCTCATCACGATCGCCCCCTTCGCGGTGGTGTCGCCCCTGTTGGGGCCGTTGATCGATCGCTCGTCGCACGGTCGGCGGGTTCTGGTGGCGTTCTCGGCGGGCGCCCGGGTGCTGCTGTGCTGGTTCATGAGCCAGCACCTCACGTCGCTGTGGCTCTACCCCGCGGCGTTCCTGGTCCTGGTGTCCTCGAAGCTCTACGGGGTGACGCGCGGCACGCTGGTGCCCGAGATGGCGCGCAGTGACCAGTTCGACGACCACGCGGAGCGGGTCGGGCGCGCCGGGTGGCCCGCCGGGGGCGCCACCGAGAAGTCGGGCTTCGCCGGGTTCAACGCGCAGCTGACCCTGCTCGGCACGCTGGCCGGGCTACTCGCGGGCTCCATCGGCGCGGGGCTGTTGAAGGGCATCGACGCGGTCAGCGTGCTCGTGGTGGCGGCGGTCGTGTACGCGGCGGCCACGGTCTCGAGCACTCGACTGCCCAGCCCGTCGCGTCACGTTGAGCGCCCGGTGAGCGAGATGAGCCAGATCGAGCGGGACTTTCACGCCCTGAACCCGTGGGGCGAGGACGAGCTGCTCTGGGGGCTCGCCGCCGCCTCGGCCATGCGCTTCGTCGTGGGCTTCGCGACCTTCCTCCTGGCCTTCGGGCTGCGTCGCGACAGCGCCGGCCTCGGGTGGTACGCGACGGCCCTGGCCCTGAGCGGCGTGGGCTCGCTCGCCGGACTCGGGGCGGTGACGCGCCTGCGCAACGTGTGGCGCGAGTCGACGCTCCTGAGCGTGGCCCTGGTCGGGGCGGGCCTCGGGGCGGCCCTGGCCAGCGTCGAGCCCACCCTGGTGGTCCAGACGGTCCTCGCGGGATGGTTCGGGACGTGCGCCGCCGTGGCGCAGCCCAGCTTCGACGCCGTGACCCAGCGCCTCGTCGCGCCGGGGGCTCAGGGGCGGACCTTCGCGCGCTTCGCGGTGCGCCAGCAGCTGGCGTGGGTGGTGGGCGGGGCGCTACCGGTCGCCGTGGCGCTCTCCTTCGGCGTCGGCGACCGGCTGGTGGCGATCGTGGCGCTGGCGGCGGCGGCGGCCTACGCGCGGGGTCACCGCGCGCCAGAGACCCGCTGAGCCCGCGTGTGCTGTACTGGTGCATGGCACCGCCCGCGCACCTCGACCCGACCCCGTCACCGCTGGCGCACGTGGTGATCGTCGGCGGCGGCTTCGCGGGGGTGGCGGCCGCGCGACGCCTGGCCGGTCAGCCCGTGCGCGTGACCGTCGTGGACCGGCACAACTTCCACACGTTCCTGCCCCTGCTCTACCAGGTGGCGACGGCGGGTCTCGAGCCGGCGGACGTGGCCTACCCGATCCGCACGATCTTCGGGTCGTCGGACAACATCGGCTTTCGTCACGGCGCGGTGCGCGAGGTCGACCACGACGCCAGTCGCGTCCTGCTCGAGGACGGGTCGGCGATCGCCTTCGACCACCTGGTGGTCGCCACTGGGGCGACGGCGGCCTACTTCGCGATCCCGGGCGCGGCGCAGTTCGCCATGCCGCTCTACTCGCTCGCCGACGCGCGGCGGCTGCGCAACCGGCTCCTCAAGTCCCTCGAGGAGGCCGACGCGGCCGCCGAGGACGAGGGGCGGTCCCTCACCTTCGTGGTCGTGGGTGGCGGGCCGACGGGCGTGGAGACCGCGGGCGCGCTGTCGGAGCTCGTGCGCATCGCGATCCGTCGCGACGGACTGCGCCTCCATCCGTCGGACGTGCGCGTCGTGCTGGTCGACCAGGCCGCACGTCTGCTGATGGGCATGTCCGCCCCCGCCGGTCGCTACGCCGCGCGCGAGCTGGCCCGTATGGGGGTGGACGTTCAGTTCGGCCGCTCGGTGGTGGAGGTGGAGCCGCGCGCGCTGCGCTTCGCGGACGGTGAGCGCCTCGAGACGGCCGCGGTCATCTGGGCGGCCGGCGTCACGGCCAGCGGCACGCTGGCTCACGCTCTCCAGGCGACGCCCGGCCCGGCGGGTCGTGCCCGGGTGCGAGCGGACCTGCGTCTGGTCGACAGCGCCAACGTGTGGTCCGTCGGCGACGCGGCCGCGGTGCCCCGGGGGGAGAACGAGCTTTGCGCCCAACTCGCTCCGGTGGCCATCCAGTCGGGTCGCCACTGCGCCGAGCAGATCCTCGCGACGCTGCGCGGTGAGCCCACGCGACCCTTCGTCTACCGTGACAAGGGTCTCATGGCGACCATCGGCCGCCGCGCGGCGGTGGCCCAGGTGCCCGGTGTGGGGCTCGTGCGGGGAACGCTCGGCTGGTGGGCGTGGCTGGGCCTGCACCTGTTCTACCTCGTCGGGTTTCGCAACCGCCTGCGGGTCATGATCAATTGGACGTGGCGGTACTTCGACTGGCCGTCGGGCCCGCGACTGATCGTCGCGGACGCCGAGACCGCCGACTGACCTACAGCGCGAGGCGCGCCTCGAGGTCGTTCACCTGAGCCTCCAGTCGGGCGGGGAGGCGGTGACCGAACTGGGCGTAGTGCTCGCGGATGCTCGGTACCTCGAGACGCCACTCGTCGTGATCGACGCGCAGGAGCTCGTCGAGGTCCTCGCGCGACACGTCGAGGCCCTCGACGTTGAGCGCCGTGGCGCTCGGCACGAAGCCGATCGGGGTCTCCACGGCCTCGCCGCGTCCCGCGACGCGCTCGAACACCCACTCCAGCACGCGGCTGTTCTCGCCGTAGCCGGGCCACAGGAAGCGACCGTCGTCGCCCCGGCGGAACCAGTTGACGTAGAAGATCCGGGGCAGCTTCGACTCGTCGACGCGGTCGGCGAAGCTGAGCCAGTGGGCGAAGTAGTCGGCCATGTTGTAGCCGCAGAAGGGCAGCATCGCGAAGGGGTCGCGACGCAGCTGGCCCACCAGGCCGGTGGCCGCCGCCGTCGTCTCCGACGCCATGATCGAGCCGAGGAAGACGCCGTGGTCCCAGCTACGCGACTCGAACACGAGGGGGACGACGCTCGCGCGCCGACCACCGAAGAGGATGGCGTCGATCGGCACGCCGGCGGGGTCCTCCCACTCCGGGGCGATCGCGGGATCCTGGGCGGCGGGGGCGGTGAAGCGCGAGTTCGGGTGGGCGGCCGGCGTCGTCGAGTCGGGCGTCCACGGGCGGCCGCGCCAGTCGGTCAGGTGGGCGGGCGGATCTCCCATGCCCTCCCACCACACGTCGCCGTCGTCGGTCAGCGCGGTGTTGGTGAAGATCGTGTTGGCCTCGATGGAGTACATGGCGTTGGGGTTGGTGCGCATGTTGGTGCCCGGGGCGACCCCGAAGAATCCCGCCTCGGGGTTGATCGCGTAGAGGCGGCCGTCGGGGCCGGGCTTCATCCAGCAGATGTCGTCGCCGATGGTCTCGACCTTCCAGCCCGGCAGCGTGGGCACCAGCATGGCCAGATTGGTCTTGCCGCACGCGCTGGGGAAGGCGCCGGTGACGTAGCGCGTCTCACCGGCGGGGTTGGTCAGCTTCAAGATGAGCATGTGCTCGGCCAGCCACTGGTCGTCGCGAGCCATGACCGAGGCGATGCGCAGCGCGAAGCACTTCTTGCCCAGCAGGGCGTTGCCGCCGTAGCCCGAGCCGTAGGAGATGATCTCGCGGGTCTCGGGGAAGTGGACGATGTACTTGTTGTCCGCGTCGCAGGGCCACGGCACGTCGGCCTGGCCGGGGGCCAGGGGGGCGCCGACCGAGTGCAGGCAGGGCACGAACGAGCCGTCCTCGCCCAGCACCTCGAGCACGCCCGAGCCCATGCGGGTCATGATGCGCATCGAGACGGTCACGTAGGGCGAGTCGGTGATCTCGACGCCGACGTGGGAGATGGGTGAGCCCAGTGGACCCATGGAGAAGGGGATGACGTACATGGTGCGCCCCGCCATGCTCCCGGCGAAGAGCTCGTTGAGGGCGACGCGCATCTCGTCGGGGTCACGCCAGTTGTTAGTCGGCCCGGCGTCCTCCTCGCGCGTCGAGCAGATGAACGTGCGGTCCTCCACGCGGGCCACGTCCTCGGGGTCCGAGGCCGCCCAGTACGAGTTGGGACGCTTGGCGTCGGAGAGCTTCGTGAAGGTGCCGTTGTCGACGAGCAGCTGGCACAGATCGTCGTACTCCTGCGCCGATCCGTCGCACCACTGGATACGATCGGGGGTGGTGAGTTTCGCTACTTCGTCAACCCAGGCGATTAGACGCCGGTTCATGGTGGGGTAGGTCACGTCGTGTTGTCCTCCGTTGTTCGCACACCGCCGGTCGGCGCACTGTTGGTCCTGCAACGCCGCGTTCATCGTGGCTGACCCACCGGCGCCCCGTGAGGGGCTCACCCGCAATGAAGACGACATCGTGGAGCGTATCGCGAGCATCGTGGACCGGCGTGCGACCCCGCCCGGGGAGATGCACGTCGGCGACGACGCCGCGGTCCTGTCACCCCTGGTCGGACGCACGATCATCAGCACCGACGCGGCGGTGTGGGGGGTGCATCTGGACGCCCACCTGTTCTCCTTGGAGGACCTGGGCTTCAAGGCGGTCGCCGCGGCGGTCTCGGACCTCGCGGCGATGGGGGCGTACGCGCGCGGCGCCGTGGTGGCGGTCGGCTCGCCGCCGGGCACGGACCTGGAGGAGCTGCACCGCGGGATCGCTGACGCCGCCACGGCCACCGGCTGCCCGGTGGTCGGGGGCGACCTGACTCGCTCGCGCGACGTCTTCGTGGCGGTGACGGTGATCGGTGACTGCCCCGGCGGCAATCCCGTGCTGCGCCGCGGCGCGCGCGCCGGCGACGCTCTCGTGGTGACCGCGGCGCTCGGCCGCTCGGCCGCGGGTCTGCGCCGGCGGCGCGAAGGGGCGCCACTCGCGGACGAGTTGGTGGTGGCCCACCGACGGCCGTGGCCGCGGCTGCGCGAGGGTCGGGCCGCGCGTGACGCCGGTGCGCACGCGATGATGGACCTGAGCGACGGGCTGGGGCTGGACCTGCACCGACTGGCCGACGCCTCGAGCGTCGGCTTCGAGCTCGACGACGTCCCCGTGGCGCGCGGTGCCACGGTGGACGAGGCGATCGCCGGCGGGGAGGACTACGAACTGCTCATCGCTACCGGACACCTCGCGCGACTCCAGATGATCTTCGACGATCGCGGCCTCGCGGCGCCGATCGTGATCGGTCGCGTCGTGGCCGACCCCGCCCAGCGCCGCTGGCGCGGTCGAGAGTTCGCGCGTCGGGGCTACCAGCACCAGCTGTGAGTCGTGGTGTCAGCGCGGCCGACGAGGTGCCGTGGACGCCAGCCCGCCGACGTGCCTCGTCGGCGTGTGCGGTCGGCGTGTGCGGTCGGCGTGTGCGGGACCGGCACCTTCGG
>JBMFWX010000014.1:15482-31588 GCA_049964855.1 Acidimicrobiales bacterium | reverse complement strand
GTCGGCGTGTGCGGTCGGCGTGTGCGGTCGGCGTGTGCGGGACCGGCACCTTCGGTGGCGTCAGGGTCGACGCCGGCTGGTCGGTCGCGTCAGGCGCTGCGGCGCGCGGGCTTGACGACCTTGCCCGAGCGCAGGCAGCCCGTGCACACGTTGAGTCGCCGGGGGGTGGCGCCGACCAGGGCCCGTACCCGCTGGATGTTGGGGTTCCAGCGCCGCTTGGTGCGCCGGTGTGAGTGCGAGACGTTCATGCCGAAGGACGGCTTCTTGCCGCAGATGTCGCAGACCGACGCCATGATGAACCTTCTCCTTAGCCCGCCATCAACTCGGGTCAGCGATGGGGTAGAAACCGAAGCGCCATTGTAGCATCGCTAGCGATGACGGCCCCCACGAAGCTCTCGCCGACCGATCTGCGCACGGCCATCACCACCTTCGCCGCGCTGCTGCGCTCGCACCGCGAGGTGATAAACCGGCTGAACGTCTATCCGGTGCCCGACGGCGACACCGGTACCAACATGGCCCTGACCGTGGAGTCCGTCGTCGCGGCGTTCGGCCCCGACGCGGGCGAGCCGACGATGGAGTCGGTCTGTCAGGCGATCGCGAACGGGTCGCTGATGGGAGCGCGCGGCAACTCGGGGGTCATCCTCTCGCAGCTCTTGCGTGGGCTCGTCGAGCGTTGGCGGGCGGTGGTGGCCGTGACGCCGACGCTGCTCGCCGAATCGTTGTTGCGGGCGGACCAGATGGCCCGCGAGGCGGTGGTGCGCCCAGTGGAGGGCACCATCCTGTCCGTCGCGCGCGCGGCCGCCCAGGGGGCCGCCGACGCGACGGACTCGCTGACGCACCTGGTGCGCTCGGCGCGCGATCGCGCGCGCGCCGCCCTGGCTCGCACGCCGGAGCAGCTGGCGGTCCTGAAGCAGGCCGGTGTCGTCGACTCGGGCGGCACGGGTCTGGTGCTCCTCTTCGACGCCCTCTGCCACGTGGTGGCGGGGGACCCCCTTCCCGTGGCACCGCCGGCCGACACGATCCACATTCACGTCAGCGAGGAGGTGGTGACCCACCCCGACGACGCGGTGGGCCAGCTGCGCTACGAGGTGATGTTCCTCCTGGAGGCACCCGACGCGACGCTGCCGGCGTTTCGCGACGTCTGGGCGGGGCTGGGCGACTCGATCGCCATCGTGGGCGGCGACGGGCTCTACAACTGCCACATCCACACCAACGACATCGGTGCGTCGATCGAGGCGGGGCTGGACGCGGGGCGCCCCCGCAACATCCGCGTCACCGATCTGGCCGAGCAGGTGATCGAGGAGCGGTGGGTGCGCGAGGCCGACGTCGTGGGCACGCCGGTCGACGACGCGATGGCGCCAGCCACCACGGCCGTGGTGGCCGTGGTGGTGGGTGACGGCGTGGCGCGCATCTTTCGCTCGCTGGGCGTGCACGCGACCGTCTCGGGCGGGCAGTCGATGAATCCGTCGACCGAGGAGATCGTCGCGGCGATACGCGCGGTCGGCTCCGCCCAGGTCGTGATCCTGCCCAACAACGTGAACATTCGACCGGTGGCCGAGCAGGTGGTGGGATTGGTCGACGCGACGGTGCGCGTGGTGCCGACGGCCTCCATCGTCGAGGGCTTCGCGGCGCTGCTGGCCTACGATCCCGCGGCCGACGCCGATACCAACGCGATCGCGATGGCGGCCTCCGCCGCCCACGTCGTGGCCGGCGAGGTGACGCGAGCGGTGCGTGACACCTGGACCGACGTCGGCGAGGTCCACGTGGGCGACTGGATCGGGCTCAGCGCCCGGGGCGTGCGCGCGGTGTCCGAGTCCGTCGCGGGAGCGGCGACCGCGCTGCTGGCCGACCTGGTGACGCCGGTTCACGAGTTGGTCACCATCATCGAGGGCGATGGGTCGAGTGCGGCCAACACGCGGCGGATCACCGAGTTCCTGGCTGAGCGCTACCCGTCACTGGCCGTGGAGGTGCACCACGGGGGCCAGCCCCTGTATCCCTACTACGTCGGCGTGGAGTGACGTCGGCGTCTGGTCGACCCCTACGCGAGCTGGCGGACGTGCCAGTGACGGCGCTGCGCCAGGTGGGCCCCGCGCGCACCGCGGCGCTCGCACAGCTCGGCGTGACGTCGATCTTCGACCTGTTGACCTTCTATCCGCGGCGATACCTCGATCGCACGCGCCGCGCCGACGTGGCCAGCCTGGCGCTCGGTGAGGAGGCGGCCGTCGTCGGCGTCGTGCGCGCGGTGCGCGCACGACGCACCTCCCACGGGCGTTCGCTGGTCGAGCTGGACGCGGCCGATGGTGAGGAGTCGCTGCGCGTAGTCTTCTTCAACCAGGCCTGGCGCGAGCGTCAGCTGCCCGTCGGGACCCAGGTCCTGCTCTACGGTCGGCTCGAGGAGTACCGGAGCCGACGCCAGATGACCAACCCGGTGGTGGACGTGATCGTGGGGGTCGACGGCGGGGCCCGTGACCCCACTCGCGTCGGCCGCGTCGTCGCCCTCTACCCCTCGACGGAGCGCTCGCGGCTCACCAGCTGGGAGATCGGGGGGTACGTGGACGAGGCGCTGCGGCGCAGCGGGGCGCTGGCCGATCCGGTGCCGCGCGCGCTACGCGAGTCGCTCGGCCTAGTCGAACGCACCGACGCCTTTCGGGCGGCGCACCGGCCGACGGCACTCGACGAGGTCGAGCCAGCGCGTCGTCGACTGGCCTTCGACGAGTTCTTGCGACTGCAGCTGGCCCTGGCCCTGCGCCGGCGCCGCGTGGCGGCGGCGTCCTCGGGCGTGGCCCACGCCGTCGATCCAGCCGATCTCGACGTCGCGCCCGGCGCGTCGGGGGGGTCGCTGCTGCGCCGCTTTCTCGCCGGTCACCGCTTCGAGCTGACCGGTGCCCAGCGCCGGGTGCTGGGTGAGGTGCTCGCCGACCTCGCCCGCCCCTCGCCCATGCAGCGGCTGCTGCAGGGCGACGTCGGCTCGGGCAAGACGATGGTGGCCCTGAGCGCGTTGGTGGTTTGCGTCGACGGAGGTCGCCAGGGGGCGCTCCTGGCGCCGACCGAGGTCCTGGCCGAGCAGCACGCCGCGTCGCTACGCGCCGACCTGGCCGAGCTTCGCGTGCCCGACGCGAGGGTGCTCGGCGGGGAGCGTCCCCTGTCGATCGCCGTGCTGACCGGGTCGCTCGGGGCTCGGGCGCGCGCCGGGGTGCTCGCGGGGCTGGCCGACGGGTCGGTGGACGTCGTGGTAGGGACGCACGCGCTGCTCCAGGAGGACGTGCGCTTCGCGGCACTCGGCGTGGTGGTGATCGACGAGCAGCACCGCTTCGGTGTAGCCCAGCGCGCGGAACTGGTCGCGCGCGGCCGCGAGCGATCCGACGAGGGACGCGACCCCGACGTCCTGGTCATGACGGCGACGCCCATCCCGCGCACCGCCGCGATGGTGACCTTCGGCGACCTGGATCGCTCGGTGCTCGACGAGATGCCCACGGGTCGCCAGCCCGTCGTGACGCGATGGCTCGGGTCCGGCGAGGAGTCCGAGGGCTGGGAGCGCGTCCGCGCGGAGGTGGCGCGGGGCCGGCGCGCCTTCGTCGTGTGCCCCCTCGTCGAGGGGTCCGACCGGGTGGTCGCCGCCAGCGCGGTCGGTGAGCGCGACCGTCTGGCCGCGACCGAGCTGGCGGGGCTGCGGGTGGGGTTGCTGCACGGTCAGATGAAGCCGCTTGAGAAGGAGCAGGTGATGGGCGCGTTTCGTGACGGCGCGCTCGACGTGCTGGTCGCTACGGTCGTGATCGAGGTGGGTGTCGATGTCCCCGAGGCGAGTGTGATCGTGATCGAGGACGCCTGGCGCTTCGGCTTGGCGCAGCTGCACCAGCTGCGCGGACGGGTGGGTCGTGCGGGCGATCGCGGTTACTGCTTCCTGCTCGGCGAGGCGCCGAGCGACGAGGCCCGTGCTCGGCTCGTGGCGCTGGTCGACTCCCACGACGGGTTCGCCCTGGCCGAGATCGACCTGGACCTGCGCGGCGAGGGCACTCTGCTCGGCGCTCGCCAGCGCGGGCGCAGCGACCTTCGCGTGGCGTCGCTGCGCCGCGACGAGGATCTCCTGGTCGCGGCGCGCGACGCCGCCGCGAACCTGGTCGAGGACCGCGACGCCACCGACCAGTTGGTCGGCGAGTTGCGCCTGCTGGCGGAACCGTCGGAGGTGGGCTTCCTCTTCCAGGGGTGAGTCGCGCGACCACGTAGCCTGGGGTGGTGCGAGTGATCGGTGGCGCCGCCCGGGGGCGTTCGCTACGGGCCAGGGTTCCCCCGTCGGTGCGGCCCACGACCGACTTCACCCGCGAGGCGATCTTCTCCATGCTCGAGAGCCGGGGCGGCCTGCGGGGACTGGTTGTCGCCGACCTGTACTGCGGGAGCGGGGCGATGGGCATCGAGGCGCTCTCGCGCGGCGCGCGCGAGGTCTTCTTCGTCGACGACAATCCGGCGTGCCTCGCCGCGGTGCGCGAGAACCTCGCACCCCTGGGCCTCGAGGGACGCGCGCACCTGGTGCGGGCCGCACTGCCGCGCTGGCAGCCCCCGATCGCGCTGGACCTGGTGCTGGCCGACCCCCCCTACGGTCCGCTGGACGCCCGGGCACTGCTCGACGCGGTCCCCGCGCGCCGCGCGGTGATCGAGAACGACCGCACCACGGCCCCGCCCCCGGGGTGGATGGTCACCAAGTCCAAGCGATACGGCACTACGCTCGTAACGATGTTAGAACCCACGAACGGGCGCGACGAGTGACGGTCGGACTGATTCCGGGTTCCTTCGACCCGTTCCACAACGGACACCTCGAGGTGGTGGAGCGCGCGGCGTTCATCTTCGACGAGATCGTCGTGGCGGCCATTCGCAACCCCCAGAAGACCGAGCCGCTGTTCAGCCTCGACGAGCGCCGCGACATGATCGCCGAATCCTGCGCCCACATCGACTCGGTGCGTATCGTCTCGATCTCCTCGCTGCTGGTGAACGTGGCCCGCGACGTGGGCGCCACCGCCATCGTCAAGGGCCTGCGAGCGGTGTCGGACTTCGAGAGCGAACTGCAGATGGCGCAGATGAACCGGTCGCTGGCCGGCGTGGAGACGCTCTTCATCCCGACGAGCTCGGGCCACTCGTTCATCGCCTCGCGGCTCCTGCGCGAGGTGGCGCGCTACGGCGGCGACATCACGCCCTTCGTGCCCGCGCCGGTCGCCAAGCGCATCCGCGAGCGATTCCCGGGAGGCGACCATGACGTCCTTTGACGGCTACGACGATCCCGAGGAGTTTCTCGACCCGGCCCAGCACGCGCGCCGTGACCTCGAGACTGACCTGCGCGACCTGATCGAATTGGTCGCGAACGCGAAGCAGATGCCCCTGTCGAACTCGGCGCTCGTCCCGCGTGAGGAGGTGCTGGCGCTGCTCGAGCAGGCGCTGCACAACCTGCCCGACGAGATCCGCGAGGCGCGCTGGGCCCTGCGCGACCGCGAGGAGCTGATGAGCCAGGAGATGCAGAAGGCCCAGCAGCTCATGGACCAGGTGCGCGCGGAGGCCGCGCGCATGGTGGACAAGACCGAGGTGGTGCGCCAGTCGCGCCTGAAGGCCGACCAGATCATCGGCGACGCCCACGCGCGCGCGCGCCAGCTGATCAACCAGTCCGAGGACTTCATCGACGGCAAGCTGGCGAACTTCGAGATCGTGCTGGAGCGGCTGCTCAAGACCACCCACTCGGGGCGCGAGCGGCTCAGCGCGCAGGCGCCACCGGCGCCGCTGCTGGGCACTCTGACGGGGGAGGCGACCCCGAGCGACACCGGGAGCGTCGCGCCCGAGCCCTACGACGAGCAGCCCCCCGAGTCGACGCCCTTCTTCGATCAGGACGCCTTCTGAGCCGTGACCTCGCCGTACCTGGTCCCGGTCGCGCGGCTGCTGCGCGACGTTCCCTCGGTCACCGAGGTGTCCTTCGAGGCGCCCTTCGACGAGGAGCGCGAGTTCGATCCCCGGGGCCCGGCCGAGACTGACGTCTGGCCCGACGCGACGGTGAGCGTGCGCCTGCGCCTGGAGAGCTACGCCGGGGGGCTGCGCGCGCGGGGCCGGGTGGGCGCGCCCTGGCACGGGATCTGCCGACGCTGCTCGGTCGCGGTGGCCGGCGTGAGCGACGTGGCCGTGGCCGAGCGTTTCGTGGCCGACACCGACCCCGCCGACGAGGAGGCCTACCCCATCGAGGGCGACGTGGTCGACCTACGCCGCCTGGTGCGCGACGCCGTCCTGCTGGACCTTCCCCTCGCGCCGCTGTGCCGTGACGACTGCCGGGGACTGTGCCCCGTCTGCGGAGCCGACCGCAACGAGGCTCCCTGCGAGTGCGAGCCCGAGACCGATCCGCGCTGGGCTACACTGGACGAACTCCGATTCACGGACCTCCCCGACGACGTCGGCGGCGTCTGACCCGGCGAGTTGAAAGAGAAGACCGATGGCTGTTCCCAAGCACAAGACCAGCAAGGCCAAGACGCGTAGCCGTCGGGCCAGCAACTGGCGCCTCGTCCGCCCGTCGCGCAGCCTGTGCCCCCAGTGCTCGAGCGCCAAGCTGCCCCACGTGGTCTGCCCGAACTGCGGGTGGTACAAGGGTCGCGTCGCCGTCGAGGTCGACTGAGTTGACCCTCCCCATCGCCCTGGACGCGATGGGTGGTGACTTCGCTCCCGCAGAGATCGTCGCGGGCGCACGCCGCGCCGTGGACGAGTTGGGACTCGAGGTCCTGCTCGTGGGCGTGCCCGAGCGCCTCGGCGACCCCCGGGGACTCGAGGTGGTCGCCTGCTCCGAGGTGATCGAGATGGGCGACGACCCCGCCGCCAGCGTGCGGCGAAAGAAGGACTCCTCCCTGGTGCGCGCGGCCGAGATGGTGCGCGACGGTCGCGCCAGCGCGATGGTGTCCGCGGGCAACACCGGTGCCACGATGGCGTCGGCGCTGCTGCGAATGGGTCGCCTGCCCGGGGTAGTGCGGCCGTGCATCGCCACGCCGCTGCCCAACCCTGGCACGACGCCCACCCTGCTCGTGGACGCCGGGGCGAACGCCGAGTGCACGGCCGAGATGCTCGGCCAGTTCGCCCAGATGGCCGCTGCCGTCGTGCGCACGCACTACGGGGTGGCGCGCCCGCGCGTCGGGCTGCTGTCGATCGGCGAGGAGCCGTCCAAGGGCACGCCACTGGTCAAGGAGGCCCACCACCTGTTGAGCACGCTCGAGGGCTTCGAGTTCACCGGCAACGTCGAGGGGCGCGACCTGATCCCGTCGCCGGTGGACGTGGTGGTGACCGACGGCTTCACCGGGAACGTCGCGCTGAAGACGCTGGAGGGAGCCCTCGCCTTCGTCTTCTCGACCGTGTTGGCGGCGATCGACACCGACGAGAGCACCCGCGCGGCGGGGCGGGTCCTGCTCGAGCCGCTCGGACCCACGGTGGCGCGCCTGACGCCCGAGAACCAGGGGGGCGCCATGCTCCTCGGCCTCAACGGGATCTGCGTGATCAGTCACGGCTCGTCGAACGCGACGGCGATCATGAATGCGCTGCGCGTGGCCGCCGAGATGGATCGCGAAGGGGTCGTGGCGACCATACGCGAGACCATACGACCTGGTCAAGGCCAATAATGATGGCGGGGTGCCCGCGTTCTCGGTAGTCTGGCGTCGTGCGACGTACGGACAAGGGGAAGCCATGAGCGACGCGACGAACCCGTCTCCCTCGCGGGACGACCTGTCGGCGCTGGTGCGTGAGCAGCTCGCCGTCATCCTGGAGCGGCCCGCCGAGGAGATCGGCGAGGACGTCCCCTTCAGCGAGCTGGGAGCGGACTCGCTGGCCCTGATCGAGCTGGTCGAGGCGCTCGAGGAGCGTCTGGCGACCCAGGCCGAGGGCTTCCACATCGACGACGCCGACCTGGAGGGCCTGTCGAGCGTGCGCGCGGCGGTGGACTACCTGGTCGCCAGGCTACGAGTGGGCTGACGGGACCGGTGTCGAGTGCCCTCGTCACTTGACCCGCTGGCTGATCGATTGGGGCTCGCCGCCGACAGCGAGTTGCTCACGGTGGCCGTCACGCACTCGAGCTACGCCGCCGAGCACGGCTGCCCGTCCAACGAGCGCCTGGAGTTTCTCGGCGACGCCGTGGTAGACCTGGCGATCGCCGACCTGATCGTGCGCGAGTACCCCACGCTCGACGAGGGCTCGGGCTCGCTGGTGCGTTCGCGCGTGGTCAACGAGGCGGCGCTGGCCCGGGCCGCGACTCGCCTGGGTCTGTCGGCCTTCGTGCGCGTCGGGCGCGGCGAGGTCAAGTCCCGCGGGCTCGAACGCGCGTCCCTGCTGGCCGACAGCTTCGAGGCCGTGGTCGCGGCGCTCTACCTGGAGCGGGGCTACGAGAGCGCGCGCGACTTCGTCCAGTCGGCCCTCGCCGACGACGTGCGCGAGGCCGCGCGGCGCCCCGACGACGTCGACCCCAAGACCCAGCTGCGCCAGTGGGCCGAGTCCACGGGGCGCGGAACCCCGCAGTACGTCACGATCGCCTCGGGCCCGGCCCACGACACCCGCTTCGAGGCCACGGTGCTGCTCGACGGGCGCGTGTGCGGGCGCGGGCACGGTCGCTCGAAGAAGAGTTCGGAACTGCGGGCCGCGCGAGCGGCGTGGGAGGCGCGTGAGGATGCCTGAGCTACCCGAGGTGGAGACGGTGCGCGCGTCGCTGGCCCGCGACATGCCGGGCCGGCGGATCAAGGCGGCCGCGGTGACCAACGGACGCGTGGTGCGCCGCCACAAGAGCGCCAAGGACTTCCGGGCCCTGATCGAGGGGCGCACGATCAAGAGCGTGGAGCGACTGGGCAAGTACCTGGTGTTCGGGCTGGACAACGCGAGCCACCTCGTCGTGCACCTGGGCATGACCGGCCAGCTGCGCCGTGCGAAGGGCCCGCGCGAGCCCAAGGCCACGCACACCCACGTCGTCTTCACCCTCTCGCCGGTCGGGGAGCTGCGCTTCGTGGATCCGCGCACCTTCGGCGAGTTGTTCGTCTCGACGCCGTCGACGCCGGGTGACGAGCCCCCCCTGTCGTCCTTCGCGCGCCTCTCGATCGGCGGTGACGGGCTCGACCTGCGCCGGCGCGTGCCGGAACTGGCGCACCTGGGCCTCGACCCCTTCATGGACCAGATCGGGTGGGATCGCTTCGCCGCCATCACGCGGAGTCGATCGACCGCGCTCAAGGTGTTCCTGACTGATCAGGACATCGTGGCGGGCATCGGGAACATCTACGGCGACGAGATCCTCTACCACGCGGGGCTGCGACCCGCGCGGCCGGCGGACTCGCTGTCGAGCGTGGAGATCCGCCGCCTGCACCGCGCGATCCCCGAGATCCTGAACGACGCCATCAAGTACGGCGGGTCGACCCTGCCCGATGAGCAGTTCGTCGACCCCGACGGCAAGCCCGGCACCTACCAGGAGCACCACCAGGTGTACAACCGCGAGGGGCTGCCCTGCTACCAGTGCCGCACGCTGATCGAGCGGATCACGCTGCGCCAGCGCGGGTCGTACTTCTGCCCCAAGTGCCAGAGCTAGCCACCGAGACCCCGTGGAAGGTTGCTAGCGTCTACCCGTGTTTCTCAAGCGACTGACGATGAAGGGCTTCAAGTCCTTCGCCGACACCACAGTCCTCGAGTTCGAGCCCGGCGTGACCGCAGTGGTCGGCCCCAATGGGTCGGGCAAGTCCAACGTCGTCGACGCGGTCACGTGGGTGCTGGGCGCCCAGAGCACGCGTGCGCTGCGTAGCGCCAAGATGGACGACGTCATCTTCATGGGCACCGCCACCCGTCCGGCCCTGGGCCGCGCCGAGGTGGCGCTGACCCTGGACAACTCGTCGGGCCGCCTGGCGATTGACGGGGCTGAGGTGACGATCTCGCGCACCCTCTTTCGCAACGGCGACTCCGAGTACGCCATCAACGGCACCACCTGCCGGCTCCTCGACGTGCAGGACCTGCTGAGCGACTCCGGCGTGGGCCGCCAGCAGCACATGATCATCGGCCAGGGCCAGTTGGACGCCATCTTGAACTCCAGCCCGGAGAGCCGTCGCGCGGTGATCGAGGAGGCCGCGGGCGTGCTCAAGCACCGTCGGCGCAAGGAGCGCAGCGAGCGTCGCCTCGCCCAGACCCAGGAGAACCTCGAGCGACTCGGCGATCTGGTCCGCGAGGTCCGCCGCCAGATGCGCCCGCTCGAGCGCCAGGCCCAGTCGGCGCGCGCCTTCGCCGAGCTCGAAGAGCAACTGCGCGCGGCCCGACACGTGGCCTTCGCGCGGCGTCTGGCGTACTTCGCGACGCGGCGCGCCCAGCTCGACGCGTCCCTGGAGGACGCGCGGGCCCGTGATCGCGACCTGCGCCGCGAGCTGGTGGCTCTCGACGCCCAGGCCTCGGCGGCGGCCGCCGACATGGCGAGTCACCGCGAGGAGGTCCTGGCGTCGACGCTCGGCACCCTGCAGGGCCTCGGTGAGCGGGCGCGCGGGACGGCGTCGGTGATCGACGAGCGGCGTCGCTCGCTGCGCGCGGCGCTGGTGGCCGCGGCCGACGAGAACGTCATCGCCACCCTCGAGGCGGACGGCGCGCGCCTGGAGGCCGACCTGGTCGCCCTGAGCCGCGACGAGGCGCAGATCCACGCGCACCGGATCTCCCTCGCCGACGCCCGCGGCGAGCTGGTCCGAGCGCAGCAGAGCCACGAGGCGGCGTGGGGGACGGGCACCTTCGAGGCGGACGCCGCTCTGCTCGACTCCCTGCGCGAGCGCGCCGCTCTGCTCGAGCGCTCGCGGGAGGCGTCCGCGCAGAGCGCTCGCCGGTCGTCACAGCGCCTGGACGAGGCGCGGGCCGCGGCGAGCGCCGCCGCGACGCGACTCGAGGTGTTGGAGGGGTCGAGCGAGTCCGGGCGCGAGCAGCGTGACGAGGCGCGCCTCGCGCGCGATCGGGCCGAGCGCGTGGCCGTCGAGGCCGAGGCGCGCCGCCGCGCCGCCGACGAGGCGCTGCGCGAGGCGAGCGAGGTGGCCACGCGTACGACGGCGCGCGCCGAGGCGCTGGCGCGGGCGCTCGACGACCTGTCGGGGGCGGGCGGTCGCGCCATCATCGGCGAGCTCGACGGTGTGCTCGGCGCCTTCCTCGACCTGATCGAGGTGGAGCCCGGGTGGGAGCGCGCCGTGGAGTCGGCCGCGGGCGGAGCCGCGGGCGGCGTCGTGGTCGACGGCCGCGCCGCGGCGCGCGCGGCCCTGGAGGCCCTGCGCCGCGGGGGTGGCGCGGGACTGGTCCTGGCGGCGGTCGACGGTGCCGTGGTGGCGCCCGGCGCGCCCGCGGCCACCACACCGGTGCGCTCCCTGGTACGCGCACGCCGCGGTGCGCCGGATCACGTGGACCGGGTCCTCGACGCCCTCTTCGCGCGGGCGTTCGTGGCGCCGGACTGGGAGTCGGGAATAGACGTGGCGGTCACTCACCCCGACCTGGTGATCGTCACGCCCGACGGCGACCGGTTCGCGGCGTCGGGGTGGCGGGTGACCTCCGGGCGCGCCGTGGTGACGCGCGCCAGCGTGGAGGAGGCGGCCGCCGCGGCCGCCGCAGCCGCCGCGCCCCTGGCCGCCCGGCGCGACGCGCTGGACGCGGCCGAGGAGTCGGTGCGCGCGGCCCGCGAGGACCTGGCCGGGTCGATCGCCCGAGTGGCGCAGGCCGAGTCGGCGCTCGAGCGCGTCGAGGCCGACGCGGCTCGCACGGGCGCGGAGATCGCGACGCTGACGAGCCTCGCGGGCGTGCTGGAGCGTGAGGTGGCCGAGCTCTCGGCGTCGCACGAGGCCCTGGCTCGCGAACTCGACGAGGTGCGCACCGAGGCGACTCGGCTGGCGAGTCTGGTCGAGGAGTCGGCCGAACGGCGCGCGCGGCGCGACGAGTCGCTGGCCGCCCTGGCGCGTCAGCGCGGCGAGGTCGACGTCATGGCGGAGGCGCTCGCGCGTGAGGAGGCCCGCGTGGCCGAGCACCGGCGCCTGCTCGAGACGCGGCGAACCGAGATCGAGGCGCGTCTCGAGGGCCACGTCGGGGAGCGCGCGCAGGCCGCGGCGCGCCGCGAGTCCCTAGAGGACGACCTCGCCGTCCTCGACCGGCTGGCGGGTGTGGTGCAAGAGGCGGCGCGTGACGTGCGCGCGACCCAGGAGGCCATGTCCGACGTCTACCGCGAGCAGCTCGAGGCCAGTCGCGCGGGCGCCCAGCACCTCGAGCAGACCCGTGTCGCGCGCGCGAGGGTGGAGGCCCGGGTGGTCGCGGTGGGCGAGGAGCAGCGCCGCGCCGAGGTGGAGCTGGCGGAGTTGGCCGTCACCCTGGCCAACGTGCACGAGGCGATTCGCCGTGATCTGGGCGTCGAGCCCGAGGTGATGGGACCCGCCCCCGAGATCGACGAGCTCGGCGCGGCCCCGATCGAGGAGCTGGTCGGCCAGCTCGAGGCGCGGGTGACCTCGCTGGGCCCGATCAACCCGCTGGCGCTCGAGGAGCTGCGCGAGCTCGAGGAGCGCTACCGCGACCTCGACGCGCAGGTCGCCGACGTGCGCGCTGCGCGCCGTGAGCTGCTCGAGGTCGTGCGGACCCTGGACGACGAGATCATGGCGTCGTTCACGGCGGCGTTCGCCGACGTGAACGATCACTTCTCGACGCTGATCGCCATGCTCTTCCCCGGCGGGCAGGGGCGTCTGCAGCTGAGCGAGCCCGACGACCCGCTCACCACGGGCGTGGAGATCGAGGTGCGTCCGATGGGGCGCAACGTGCGTCGCCTCTCGCTGCTCTCCGGAGGTGAGCGCTCGATGGCGGCCCTGGCCTTCCTCTTCGCGGTGTTCCGGTCCCGCCCGTCGCCCTTCTACCTGATGGACGAGGTGGAGGCCGCACTCGACGACGTCAACCTGCAGCGGTTCCTGAGCCTGGTGGACGAGTTCCGCGACGAGGCGCAACTGCTGGTGGTGACCCACCAGAAGCGCACGATGGAGGCGGCCGACGCCCTCTACGGCGTGACGATGGTCCCCGGGGCGTCGTCCAAGGTGGTCAGCCAGCGGGTGCGGCGTACCGAGGAGGTGCGGTCGTGATCGCGATCGTCGTGATCGTCGTGGCCCTGGTCGTGGTCGGCGCGCTGGCCGTGGTGGTGGCGCGTCGGCGCTCTCGTCCCGCGGCCTCGCTCCCGGCGCCGCCGATGCCGGAGGTCCTGGTCAGCGAGCCCGCGCCGCGCCCGGTGCTCGAGGACGCGACCCCGGCGTCGTTGCGTCAGCGTCTGGGGTCCTCGCGCGGGGTGTTCGACCGCGTGCGCGCGATCGGCGCTCGCGGGGCCCTGCCCGCCGACGTGCTCGACGTCGTCGAGGAGGTGCTGCTGCGCAGCGACGTGGGCGTGAGCACCACCGACGCCATCGTGGGCCAGTTGCGCGCCGACGGGGCGCCCGAAGGCGTGGCCACCGCGCTGCGCGACATCCTGCGCGCGTCGCTCGATCGCCCGCGCGAGGTGCGCGACCGGGCTGGCGAGGGTCGCGTGGCGGTGTGGCTGTTCGTCGGCGTGAACGGCGTCGGCAAGACCACCACCATCGGCAAGCTGGCGACGCGGCTCTCGGACGAGGGCCGCTCGGTGGTGCTGGCCGCCGGTGACACCTTTCGTGCGGCGGCGGCCGACCAACTGGCGCTGTGGGGGCAGCGCGCGGGGGCAGATGTCGTGCGCGCGACCGAGGGGGCGGACCCGGGGTCGGTGATCCACGACGCGCTCGGGCGCGCCGCGTCGCGCGGTGCCGACATCGTGCTGGCGGACACGGCGGGCCGGCGGGCGAACTCGACCAACCTGCTCGATGAGCTGCGCAAGGTGCGCCGCGTGGCGGACCGCGAGCCGGGTGAGGTCGTCGAGACGTTCCTGGTCCTCGACGCCACGACCGGCCAGAACGCGCTGACCCAGGCCCGCGAGTTCCTGGCGGCAGCGGCCGTGACCGGCATCGTGCTCACCAAGCTGGACGGGACGGCTCGGGGCGGCATCGTGGTGGCGATCGAGCGCGAGTTGGGGATCCCGGTCAAGTTCGTCGGCGTCGGGGAGGGGGCCCACGATCTGGTTCCCTTCGAACCGGACGCCTTCGTCGACTCGCTGCTCGAGGCCTGACGGTAGCCTGCGTGCATCATGTTTGACACCCTCACCACCCGTTTGGAGCGCCTCGGGTCCACTTTGCGCTCGCGCGGGCGCCTGAGCGACGCCGACCTGGACGAGGCCCTCGCCGAGGTGCGCGCCGCGCTGCTCGAGGCCGACGTCGAGCTGGGCGTCGTGCGCTCGTTCCTCCAGGCGGTGCGCGAGCGCGTCGCCGGCTCGTCCCTGACCCAGAGCCTCACGCCGGGTCAGCAGGTGATCAAGGCCGTTCACGAGCAGCTGATCGAGGTGCTCGGCGGCACGACCCTCAAGATCACCTACGCGTCGCGGCCCCCGACGGTGGTATTGCTGGCGGGGCTGCAGGGGGCGGGCAAGACGACCACCGCGGCGAAGCTGGCGCTGTGGTTCAAGCAGCAGGGCCGTCAGCCCCTCCTGGTCGGGGCGGACCTTCAGCGACCGGCCGCGGTCGAGCAGCTGCGCGTGCTGGGCGCCCAGATCGGCGTGGACGTGTTCAGTGAGCCGGGTAGCCCGGTCGACGTGGCGCGCCGGGGCGTCGACGAGGCCGCTCGGCTGGGCCGCGACGTCGTCGTGATCGACACCGCGGGGCGTCTGGCCATCGACGCGGCCCTGATGGAGGAGGTGCGCGCGATCAGCGCGGCCACCGAGCCGCACTACACCTTCCTGGTGATCGACGCGGTCACCGGCCAGGACGCGGTCGCCACGGCGCGGGCCTTCCACGAGGCCCTGGCCCTCTCCGGGGTGATCGCCACGAAGTTGGACTACGACGCGCGCGGTGGCGCGGTCCTCTCCGCGCGCGGCGTGGTGGGTCGACCCGTGGTGTTCGCCTCGACCGGCGAGAAGCTCCAGGACTTCGACCTCTTCCACCCCGACCGGATGGCGTCGCGCATCCTGGGGATGGGTGACGCACTGTCGCTGATCGAGCAGGCCGAGCGCACGATGGACCCGGCGGTGGTGGCCGAGTCGGCCGGGCGCATGATGAGCGGCACCTTCACCCTGGACGACTTCCTCGCCCAGCTCAACCAGGTGCGCCGCATGGGATCGCTCGGGGGCCTGATGCGCCTGATGCCCGGGGTGACCAAGGAGATGCGCACCGCCGCCGCCAACGTCGACGACGGCGAGCTGAACCGCGTCGAGGCGATCATCCATTCGATGACCCCTCAGGAGCGACGCGACCCGTCGATCATCGACGGCTCGCGTCGCTCGCGCATCGCGCGCGGGTCGGGAACCACCGTCAACGTGGTGAACCAGCTCCTGCGCCAGTTCGGCGAGATGCGCAAGATGATGCGTCAGCTGGGCAACGGCGCCGCGCCGACGATGCCCGGCGGCCGGGGACGACCGATGCTGGCGCCCCGCCCCGCCCCGGGGGCCGACGTGCCGGCGGGTTTTGAGGCGCTGGCCGCCGGCATGCGCGCGCGGGGCTCGCGCGCCTCGACGAAGGGCAAGAAGAAGGGTGGTCGAGTGACCCCCCCCAAACAGCGCTAAACTTGGCCGCTCGGGCACTGCGCCCAGTCCGGCGCGGGAGACTGCGCGGGAAGGTCGTGAAGGGAATCTCGTTGTGGCGGTGAAACTGCGATTGGTGCGGATGGGCAAGAAGAAGCAGCCGACCTACCGGGTGGTGGCGATCGACAGTCGCCGCGCGCGCTCGGGGGCGTTCCTCGAGATCCTCGGGACGTACCAGCCCCGGGGTTTGTCGGCCGCCGAGCCTGAGACGGTGGTGAGCATCGACACCGAGCGCGCCGTGCACTGGCTGCGCCACGGGGCTCAGCCCACCGAGCGCGTGGCCAAGCTGCTGAAGACCACCGGCGCCCTGGACGCCTTCGCGGCCTCGAAGGCGACCTCGTGAGCGACCGCGACAGTGACTACGTGGCCGGGGACGTGAACCTGGTGGACGACGTGGACGACGTCGATGAGATGGACGAGTTGGACGACGTCGAGGAGATGGACGAGCTGGACGACGTCGAGGAGA
>JBMFWX010000014.1:0-15382 GCA_049964855.1 Acidimicrobiales bacterium | reverse complement strand
TGGACGACGTCGAGGAGATGGACGAGCTGGACGACGTCGAGGAGACGGACGACGCCGACTACGAGCACGCGCCGGCCCAGGGCCACGGCGCGACGCGCGCCAGCCGGGTGGGTGACGTGCTGGACTACATCGCGCGCTCGATGGCCGACGAGCCCGACGCGGTGGAGGTCGACGTGAGTGAGCGCGCCGGCAAGGTCGTGCTGTCGCTGAGCGTGGCCCCCGACGACATGGGCCGCGTGATCGGGCGACGGGGTCGGACCGCTCAGGCGATCCGCGCGCTGGTGGCCGCCGCCGGCGCGCGCGACGGGGTCACGACCTCCGTGGACATCGTCGACTAGCCGTGAGCGGCCCGCCGCGCCCCCTCCTGGAGGTCGGGCGCATCGTGCGGGCCCACGGGCTGCGCGGACAGGTGGTGGTGGACCTGTGGACGCAGCGCCGTGAGCGCCTCGCTCCGGGCGCGACCCTCGACACCGAGCGCGGACCCCTGGTCGTGGTGAGCGCCTCACCCCACCAGGATCGCTTTCTCGTGACCTTCGACGCCATCGGCTCGCGCGAGGACGCCGACGCCTGGCGAGGAGTGGTCCTGCTGGCCGCGCCGCTGGAGCGCGAGGAGTCGCAGGACGACGTGATCTGGATCGACGACCTCTTCGGCGCGACGGTCGTCGACGCGGCGGGCGTGCACCGCGGCGTCGTCACCTCGGTGGAGTCCAACCCGGCCAGCGATCTGCTCGTGCTCGACACCGGGGCCCTGGTGCCGCTGACCTTCGTCACCCGCGTGCGGGCTCACGAGCTGATCGAGGTCGACGTCCCGGAGGGGCTCTTCGAGTGACGCCGCGCGTCGACGTGCTCACGCTGTTCCCCGACGCCATCGGCCACTACTGCACCACGTCGGTGCTCGGGCGCGCCCTCGAGCGTGGCGCGTGGGAGCTGCACGTGCACGACCTGCGCGACGCCACCGACGATCCGCACCGCACGGTCGACGACACCCCCTACGGCGGTGGCGCCGGCATGGTGCTGCGCGCCGAGCCGATCCTGCGCACGGTCGAGTCGTGTCCCGACCTCGCGCGTCCCCTCGTGGCGCTCTCCCCGTCGGGTCGGCCCTTCACGCAGTCGCTGGCGCGCGAGTGGGCCGCCGGACCGGGGCTGACCCTGCTCTGCGGTCGCTACGAGGGCGTCGACCAGAGGGCGCTGGACCTGGTGGCCCAGGACGAGGTCTCGGTGGGGGACTTCGTGCTCGCCGGGGGAGAGCTGGCCGCGCTGTGCGTGATCGAGGCGGTGGTTCGCCTGGTGCCGGGGGCCCTGGGCAACGACGACTCGGTGGTCGACGAATCGTTCTCCGAGGGGCTCTTGGAGTACCCGCACTACACGAGGCCGGCGGTGGTGCGCGGCCTCGAGGTGCCGGCGATCCTGCGCTCGGGCGACCACGCGAGGATCGCGCGCTGGCGCCGGGCCCAGTCGCTCGCGCGCACCCTCGAGCGCCGCCCCGACCTGATCGCGCGGCGCGGCGGACTGGACGAGTCGGAGTGGACTCTGCTCGAGGAGTTCGGCGTTGGCCCCGCCGAGCGCGAGCGGCTAAACTCGAAAGGCCCCAGTGATCCAAAGGACCGCGCCCATGAACCCGACTGATCTCATCGACCGCGACTCGTTGCGCGACGACATCCCCTCCTTCCGACCCGGGGACACCTTGAAGGTGCACGTGCGCGTGGTGGAGGGCACTCGCGAGCGCGTCCAGGTGTTCCAGGGCGTGGTGATCCGCCGTCAGGGCTCGGGCCTGCACGAGACGTTCACCGTGCGCAAGATCAGCTTCGGCGTCGGCGTGGAGCGCACGTTCCCGGTGCACGCGCCGACGATCGCGAAGATCGAGGTGGAGTCCTACGGCGACGTGCGTCGCGCGAAGTTGTACTACCTGCGCAAGTTGCGGGGTCGGGCGGCCAGGATTAAGGAGTTGCGCGTCACCGAACGCGCGTAGAAGCCGCCCGTGGGCGAAGAAGAGCTCGACGACTACGAGTCGACCCTCGAACTGGCGCTGGTCCAGGAGTACAAGGCCGTCGTGGGGATGTTCAACTACGCGGTCGAGACCGACCGTCGCTTCTACCTGGCCAACGAGGTGGCCCTGGAGGTGCGCCCGGCCACCACGCCCACCCTGCTCGAGGTGAACCTGCACGACGCCTGGGTGTGGGATATGTACCGCGCCGCCCGTTTCGTGCCGTCGGTGCGCATCCTCACCTTCCGCGACGTGAACATCGAGCGGCTGCCCAAGGAAGACCTCCAGCCCTGATGGAGCGGGTGCGCCTGCACGTGGCGCTCGCCCAGTGGCCGCGGCTGCGCGTCGCGACCCCCACCGCGGCCCTGACCCTGTCGTGCGCCGACGCGACGACCGTGGAGGTCGCCGCGGCGCTGCGCGGCGCGCCCAGCGAGCCGCGCGGCGTCTGGATCGAGGTGACGCCCGACTACCCCGCGGCCCTGGTCGCGCGCGACGTGGCCACTCTCAGCTGGCTGATCGCCCTCGACCACGTCGTGGTGGCGTCCTCGTGGTCCCCCGCGGCGCAGGCCGAGGTCGTGCGGGCTCTGCTGGGTGACGACGAGGTGAACCTGACCAACGAGGTGGCGACCCTGCGCGGGGCCTACAACCGCCCCGCCCCGCCCCGCCCCGTGACCGTCTGGTGGTTCGACGGCGCCCTGCACGACGGGGCCACGACGCTCGTGGAGCGCGCGCGCGCGCGCGACGACCTGGGCGAGTGGACCACGTACGCCTAGGGTCGAGCTACTGCGGCTGCATCACGATGTGGTCGCAGCGGATGCGCACGGTCACGCGCACCTCGCCCTCGCGGCGCTGGGGGTAGGTGTCGACGCCGAGGTACTTCTTCGCGAAGCGGTCGATCACCTCGTCCGCCCCGTCGGTGGTGAAGGTGACCACGGTGCCGCGCACCGCGATCGCTCGGTAGGGGTCGTCGGGGTCGGTGAGCGACACCGCGACGCGTGGGTCGGAGGCGAGGTTACGCGCCTTGGCGCGGCCCAGGGCGGTGTTGATCACGATCTCGTCGTGGTCCAGCTCCACCCACACCGGCGAGACGTAGGGGGAGCCGTCCGGCCCGAGGCTCGCGACGTGCGCGAAGACCTTCTTGTCGAAAATGGCGCGGGCGGCGTCGGTGAAGGCGGTCACGGCTCTCCTCTCGGTGGGGCTGGTCAACGGAACTAGTTTTACTGTAATGAACATCGGGGCGCACGTCCGCGGCGGCGGAAACCTGGTCGGCTCGCTGCGCGCGGGCGAGGAGATCGGGGTGACCTCGATCCAGGTGTTCGTGCAGAGCCCCCGGGCCTGGAAGCCGACCCAGTACGCGCCCGAGGTCACGGCGGCGTACCGTGAGGCCCAGCGCGAGCACCCGAGCATCACGCACACCTTCGTCCACGCGACCTACCTCATCAACCTGGCCACCGGTGACCCGGAGCTGTACGCCAAGTCGGTGGCCGCGCTGACCCATAACCTCGCGGTGGGCCGCGCCATGGGCGCGTCGGGGGTCGTGCTGCACCTGGGGAGTCACCGGGGGGCCGGCTTCGAGGAGGTGGTCGCGCCGGTGGCGGCGGCGCTGCGCCGGGCGCTGGACGAGGCCGGCGACGCCCCCGCCGGCGTGTCGTGCCCCATCCTCATCGAGAACGCGGCCGGGGCCGGTGGGACGGTCGGGCGCAGCCTCGAGGAGATCGAGCGGGTGATCGACGCGGCCGGCGCGCCCGAGGGACTCGGGCTGTGCCTGGACACCCAGCACCTGTGGGCCAGCGGCGTCGACTACGCCACGCTCGAGGGCGCCGGGGCCGTCGTGGAGGAGGTGGCCCGCCGCGTCGGCGCGACGCGACTGGCCTGTCTGCACCTGAACGACTCGAAGGTCGAGCTCGGCGCGAACCGGGATCGTCACGCCAACCTCGGGGAGGGGACCATTGACGCGGCTCTCGAGAGTCTGGTGGGCCACCCGGCGATCCGCGATCTGCCGCTCCTGCTCGAGGTGCCCGGCGCCGGCGACGGTCCCCGCGCGAGCGACGTCGCCGCGGCGCGCGCCCTCGTGGCGCGCGGCGTCGCCCGCTACGACCAGCCACACACCACGCGACGGGGGGCCACCGCGACCAAGAAGAGAGCCACCAAGGAGGCACCATGAGCAACGTCCGTATCGAGTCCGACACGATGGGCACCGTCGAGGTGCCCGCCGATCACTACTGGGGCGCCCAGACCCAGCGCAGCCTGCACCACTTCGACATCTCCACCCAGACCATGCCCCCGGCGCTCATCCGCGCCTTCGGCGTGCTGAAGCTGGCGTCGGCTCAGGTCAACCAGGAACTCGGCAAGTTGGACGAGCGCCGGGCCGAGCTGATCGAGGCCGCGGCGCGTGAGGTCATCGACGGCACGTTGGCCGATGAGTTCCCCCTGCGGATCTGGCAGACCGGCTCGGGCACGCAGACCAACATGAACGTCAACGAGGTGATCGCCAATCGCGCGATCGAGATGGCCGGTGGGGAGCGGGGCTCCAAGGACCCCGTGCACCCCAACGACCACGTCAACATGTCCCAGTCGTCCAACGACACCTTCCCCACGGCGATGCACATCGCCGCCGTGCTCGAGATCACCGGCCGACTGGCGCCGGCGGTGACGCGCCTGCGCGACGCTCTCGACGAGAAGGCGCGCGCCTACGTCTCGATCGTCAAGATCGGGCGCACCCACCTGATGGACGCGGTGCCGCTCACCCTGGGCCAGGAGTTCTCCGGCTACGTCGCCCAGCTCGACGCCGACCTGCAGCGGCTGACGATGAGCCTGGGGGGCCTCTACGAACTGGCCGCCGGCGGCACCGCGGTGGGGACCGGGCTCAACACGCACCCCGAGTTCGGCGATCGTGTGGCGGCGGCCATCGCCCGCGAGACCGGACAGCCCTTCGTGAGTGCCCCCAACAAGTTCGCGGCGCTGGCGGCCCACGACGCCCTGGTCTTCGCCCACGGGGCGATCAAGACCCTCGCCGCGAGCCTCATCAAGATCGCGGACGACCTGCGCTGGCTCGGCTCGGGTCCGCGCTCGGGGCTGGGGGAGCTGCGCCTGCCCGAGAACGAGCCGGGCAGCTCGATCATGCCGGGCAAGGTGAACCCCACCCAGTCCGAGGCGATGATCATGGTGGGGGTGCAGGTCTACGGCAACGACGCGGCCGTGGCGATGGCCGACTCGCGCGGCAACCTGGAGCTGAACGTCGCCAAGCCCGTCATCATCCACAACTTCTGCAACTCCATCGATCTGCTCACCGACGCGTGCGACCGGTTCCGCGAGTTCTGCGTCGAGGGGCTCGAGCCGGACCTCGCGCGGATCGCCCAGCACCTCAACAACTCCCTGATGCTGGTCACCGCTCTTAACCCGATCATCGGCTACGACAAGGCCGCCCAGGTGGCGAAGAAGGCGCACAAGGAGGGCACCACGCTGCGCGAGGCCGCCCTGGCCCTGGACTTTCTCAGCGCGGAGCAGTTCGACGCCGCGGTCGTGCCCGAGCACATGACCCATCCGTGAGCCGACCCGAGCCCCTCGACGCACCCGCGGTGGCGACCTTCGTGGCCGCCACCGCCTGGCGCATCGAGGGGGGGCACCTCGTGCGCGAGGTGTCCTTGCCCGACTACCAGCACGGCGTGGACCTGGTGGTCGCCCAGGCCGGACTGGCGGCGTCGCTCGATCACCACGCGACCCTCACACTGGGCTACGACACGCTGCGGGTGGAGTTATGGACTCACGACCGCGACGCGATCACCGCGCTCGACGTGCGCTTCGCGACGGCCTTCGACGAGTTGGTGGCGCGGGTGATCAGCTCACCGGGAGGTTCCACAGCGCCATCCAGCGCGTGAGGTCCTTCTCCATGGCCAGGTCGTGCTCGAGGAAGGATTTGACGCGCAACTCCAGCTCGTTGTCGCGCTGGTCGGCGCCGGTCGGGGCGAAGGGGTAGAAGGTCCCCTGCTTGAGCAGGTAGACCATCCGCACCGCGCCCTCCGCGCCGTCGTGGGCCGGCACGAAGCCGAAGACGGCGCAGAGTAGGCGCGGGCCGAGCCCGTGCTCGACGAGGGTGGTGTTGGCGCCGTGGATCCGGGTTACCAGGTTCTCCAGGTCGGGGTCGTGGAGCACGATCCACCGGAACCCCAGGTCGTCGGTGGTGTACGTGACCTTCACCGCACCCTCGTCGAAGTCGAGCAGCTGGCGCAGGTCGTCGTCGCTGTTGATCTCCGACTCGCCGCTGCCGGCCTTGAAGCACAGGCCGGCCTGGCCCGAGGTGACGAGGTCTAATTCGCTCTGCAGGGTGAGCGCCGCCGTCGGCAGGGCGAAGAGGTTGTCGAGTTTGGGCGCGACCTGCTTCGTGCGTCCGAAGAGCGTGTCGCGCAGTCCCACTACGCGTGGCCGTTCAGCTGGCGTTCGAGCTTGTTGAGCTGGTCGAGGCGCTTCTCCAGGCTGGGGTGCGTGGCGAAGAGCGAGGCGGCCGTGCCGCTGGCCAGGGCGGGCGCGAAGAAGAAGGCGTTCATGCCCTCGGCCTTACGCAGGTCCGTACGCGGGATTCGCCCGATATCACCGGTGACGTGCACGAGAGCGCTCGCGAGCACGCTGGGCTTGCCGATGAGGATGGCACCCGAGCGGTCGGCCGCGAGCTCGCGGTAGCGCGACAGAGCCATGGTCAGCAGGTAGGCGATCACGTAGATGACCATCGACGCCAGCCACGTCGCGATCTCGATGAGCACGACGTTCTGGCCGTTACGGTTGCGTCCGCCGCCCGAGAACATGGCGCTCCACATCGCGATGCGCCCGACCAGCCCGGCGAGCATGCCGACGCCCGACGCGATGGTCATCACCGCGACGTCGCGGTGGGCGACGTGGCTCAACTCGTGCGCGAGGACGGCCTCGAGCTCCTCGTCCGAGAGCCGCCGCATCAGCCCGCGCGTGGCGCAGATGACCGCGTGGCTGGGATTGCGTCCGGTAGCGAAGGCGTTGGGCATGTCCATCTCCGACACGCCGACGCGCGGTTTGGGCATGTTGGCCAGCAGGCAGAGACGGTCGACGATCTGGTGCAGGCGCGGCTCCTGCTCGGGCGTCACCTCGTGCGCGTGCATTGAGAACATCGCGATCTTGTCCGAGAAGAAGTACTGGGAGAAGATCAGTGCCAGCGCGATCACGATGACGAAGCCCAGGCCGAGGCCGACGCGCAGCAGCACGGTCACGATGATCATGTACAGGATCACGAGGGCGAGCCCCGTGACGAACATGCGGACGTTCAGACCGCGGTCGCTTTCGATCTTGGACCCACCGGCCACTTACTTCGCCTCCTCGCTCGTGGCGGCGTCACCCGAGGCCAGGGCGTCCGCGTCGCTCCCGCTCGAGAGCTGGGCCTTCAGCGCGGCGAGCTGCGCGTCGACGTTCGAGGTGGCGCTGGCCTTGTCGAGCTGGGCCTGGATGTCGTCGCTCGGGCTCGCGGTCAGGTCGGTCAGCGCGCCCGAGGCGAGCAGCTCGTCCAGCGCGCCGCTGCGGGCCTGCATCGTCGCGACCTTGTCCTGCGCGCGTTGCATGGCGGCCCCGGCGTCGGACATCGACGTCGAGATGCCGCTCACGGCCTCGTTAACGTGCGCGGACGCCTCGGCGGCGGTGTAGCTGGCCTTGATGGTCTCCTTGCGGGTGCGGAACGCCTCGACCTCGGTCTGGAGCTTCTGGGCGGTGGCCGTCAGCTTGTCCTCCTGCTCGACGATGCTCGCGTGCTGCGTGTCGAGGTCCTGGAGCTGGGCGGCGATCGCCCCACGTCGAGTGAGCGCCTCGCGGGCCAGGGGCTCGTTGCCCTGGGCCAGGGCGGCCTTGGCTTGCTCGGCGAGCTTGTCTCCCTGGCTCTTCAGCTGCTCCGCCTGGATCTCGACCCGCTTGCGTGCGGTCGCCACGTCGGCGACCGCACGACGCACCTTGGTGAGGTTGTCGAGCTGCTGCTGGTACGACAGATCCAGCGTCTGGCGGGGATCTTCGATCTTGTCCAAGGCCGCGTTGGACTTCGCCTTGAAGATCGTCGTGACGCGCTGTACCAAACCCATGGCGGGCCTCCTTCATTGTCTCCAGACTAGGGGCCCGGGACCCCGCGTGCGAGGTAGCCCGGCCCGCAGCCGTCGACTGACTACCTCGGTAGTGTACGGTCCTGCTCGGCGGCCTGGTGCGCGAGCTGCTCGCGGTACGCGACCAGGGCCGCAGCCAGATCGTCGTCCCCCAGCGCCAGGATGCGCAGCGCCACCAGGGCGGCGTTGAGCGATCCGTTGATGGCCACGGTGGCCACCGGCACGCCGCGGGGCATCTGGACGATCGAGAGTAGCGAGTCCAGGCCGTCGAGGCGGGCCTGGGCGATCGGCACGCCGATCACCGGCAGCGTGGTGAGCGCGGCCAGCATGCCCGGCAGGTGGGCGGCGCCGCCGGCGCCGGCGATGAGCACGCGCAGCCCCCGCTCGCGGGCGCCGTGGCCGTAGTCGACCATGGCCTCGGGGGTGCGGTGCGCGGAGACGACCCGTACCTCGTGGGCGACGCCGAAGCGCTCCAGGGTCTCGCTGGCCGCGGCCATGACGTCGTGGTCCGACGCCGATCCCATGACGATGCCCACTCGGGGGTTCACGCGTCCTCCCAACTGGCGGTGCCCGCGCCCCGCGCCTCCCGCCATGCTCTCACGCGCGGGGACGTCGCGTCGTCACCCCACGCCGTGACGTGGCCCAGCTTGCGCCCGGGGCGCCAGGCCTTGGCGTAGTCGTGGACCGCGACGTCCCCGCGGCGCGCTGGACGCGACCAGTCGGGCGGTGGGGGCTCGGGACCCCCCACGACGTTCACCATCACCACGTGGGCCGCCGTGGGGGTCGTCGGTCCCAGCGGCCGCCCCGTCACCGCGGCCAGGTGGTTGGCGAACTGGCTCGTACGCGCGCCCTCGATGGTCCAGTGGCCGGTGTTGTGGGGTCGCAGGGCGACCTCGTTGATCAGCAGGCCCGCGTCGGTGACGAAGAACTCGACCGCGAGGACTCCGACCGCCCCGATCAGCTCGGCCACGCGCACCGCCAGCGCGGCGGCCTCGTCCTCGTGCTGCGCGTCGCAGGGATAGCGGACCTCGACGCACTGCCCCTCGCGCTGCACGGTCGTGACCAGGGGGTAGGTCACCACCTGGCCGTCGGCGCCGCGCACCAGCAGCTGGGCGGCCTCGCCGCGCAGCGCCAGGCGCTCCTCGACGACCACGTCGCCGCCCAGTCGCCCGACGGCGGCCAGCGCGCCGTCGCGGCCGGTGGCGAAGACGACGCCGCGTCCGTCGTAGCCACCGCGGGCCGCCTTCACCACGGGGGTAGCGTCGACGGTGTCGAGGAACGCCGTCAGTCGGGCGTCGTGCGGGGAGTCGACCACGACGAAGCGGGGCAGGGGCAGGCCGGCCGCGGCGAAGAGCTGGCGTTGGTAGGACTTGTCGACGGCGGCGCGCAGCGCCCCGGGCCCCGGGCGCAGCAGCACGCCCTCGGCCTCGAGGCGGTCCAGCTGGGCGAGGTCGACGAGCTCGTGGTCGAAGGTGATGACGTCGACGCGCTCGGCGAGGGCGCGCAGCGCGGTGTCGTCACGGGCGTCGCCGACGACGACCTCGTCGCAGGTGGCCACGGCGGGCTCGTCGGCGCCGGCCAGCACCGTCAGCGTGATCCCCGGTCGTTCGGCCTCGCCCAGGAGGCGGGCCAGTTGGCCGCCGCCCACCACGCCGACGCGCGAGAGCGCACTACCGTGGGGCTCGACGGACACGCCGGACACGTTACCGGTCGCGTCGAGGAGGTCGTGATGCGCATCGCCATGGGACTGGATACCAACGGGTCGGTGGACGCCACCCTGGAGCGCGCCCGCCGCTGGCGCGATCTGGGCTTCACCAGCCAGTGGTCCTCGCAGATCTTCGGGCCCGACACGCTGACGGTGCTGGCCGTGGTCGGTCACGAGCTGCGCGACCTCGATCTCGGGACGGCCGTGGTGCCGGTGCAGCCGCGCCACCCCGCGATGCTGGCCGCGCAGGCCCGCACCGTCGCCGACGCCATCGGGGGGAGGCTCAGCCTCGGGGTGGGCCTGTCGCACCAGGTCATCGTCGAGGGGATGTGGGGGCTGTCCTTCGAGCGGCCGGTCTCGTACCTCGAGGAGTACCTGGCGGTCCTGGCGCCGATGCTGCGCGGGGAGCCGGTACGGGTCCAGGGGGAGCGGCTGCGCGTCACCGCGACCGGCCCGGTGGGCCCGTCCGAGGTCGACCCGCCGGGGCTGCTGGTCGCGGCGCTGGGACCACGAATGCTCGAGCTCGCCGGCCAGGTGGCGGACGGGACCGTCCTGTGGATGACCGGAGCGGCCACCATCGAGGACTACGTTGCGCCACAGATCCGCCGCGCCGCGGCCGCCGCCGGTCGGCCCGAGCCGCGCATCGTCTGCTCCCTGCCGATCACCGTCACTGACGACCTCGCCGGCGCGCGCCAGCGCATCAACGAGGCGTTCGCCGTCTACCCGACGCTGCCCAGCTACGCCGCGGTGATGGCCCGCGAGGGCGCGAGCGAGGCCGCCGACGTGGCGATCGTGGGCTCGCGCGAGCACGTCCTCGAGCAGCTGTCGCGTCTCGCGCTCGCGGGGGTCAGCGAGTTCTCCGCCGCGCCCACGGGCTCACGTGCGGAGCGCGACGCGACGGTGGAGGCGTTGATCGACTTCGCTGGCCGGTGAGGCGCACCAGCGGATCGGTGCGGCGGTGGCTCGCGAGTAGAGTCGAACGGGTCTCGTCGAGAGTCATCGTGAAGGAGTCACCATGTCCGCAGTCGCCAGCGTGTTGGCACTCATCCTCTTCCTCGCCTTCGCCAGCGCTGGCGCGCAGAAGGTGATCTTCAACCCGTTGACGTCCGCGGCCGCGTCGCACCTGGGCTTCTCCAAGAGCGCCTACCGGCGTATCGGGATCGTGGAGATCATCGGGGCGATCGCCCTCGTCGTGGGGCTGACCGCGACGGGGTCGTCGATCGAGGCCATCGTGAACGAAGTGGCCGCGGCGGGTTTGGTCGTGCTGATGGGGGCCGCGGTGATCATCCACCGGCGCCACGGCGACCACCTGGCGGCGCTCGCCCCGGCACTCGTCCTCGGCGTCGCGGCGCTGGCCGAGCTGGCCGTTCGCCTGGCGGCGTGATCAGGCGGGCAGTCGAGTGTGCTTGAACTCGTTCAGGTCGCTTTGCGCGCGCATCAGGGTGAGCAGCGAGTCGATGATCTGCGCCGACTGCGCCGGGTCACCGGTGGGCGGCGTCATCCAGCGGACGAAGGTGGCGTCGCCCCCGACGACGAAGGTGGGCACACCGAACGCCTCGTAGTGCGAGAACTCCTCGTAGCTGTCCGCGATGACGCGATGGGGGCGTCGCGACGCCAGGTCGTCGTGCAGCCGCGCGAGGTCGACGCCGAGGGGCTCGAGGACGAGGTCAATGTCGTCGATCGTCGCGAGTCGCAGGGCTCGCTCGTGGCGGCCACGAAAGAGAGCCTCGTGGGCCGCGAGGAAGAGCGCGGACTGCTGGTCGCGTACCGAGACCCCCGCCGCCAGCGCCAGCAGGTCGCCGTCGTAGGCGGGATCGTCCCAGACGTTTGGCGCGCCCTCGACCCGGTGGCCCTGGCTCAGCGTCCACGGGACGAAGCGCACGTCGAAGTTCGCGCCGCCCTTGAGGGCGTGCAGCAGGTGGAGGTGGATGTTCTTCGCGAAGGGGCAGCGGTAGTCGAAGGAGAGATCGAACGAGGTCACCCTCTCACCCTACGGTCAGCCCGTGACGACCGCGACGCCCGACTCGCGGCAGACGTCGGTGTAGGGGCAGAAGCGGCACGCGTTGCGAGACGGCGTGGCGGGGAACTCCCCGGCCTCGTAGTAGCGCGTGATGCGCGACCACGCGCTCGACGCCGCGCGCACTCGCGCGTCCAGGACGACCGCGCTGACGGCCCGCTCGAGGGCCTCCCCGTGAGTCACGTAGAGCAGCCGGATTCGCGAGGGCCGCTCGCCGAGCGTCGACTCGCACAGCGCAGCGTAGAGCTCGGTGTTGGCGAAGGTCGCGGTGTCGAACGAGCGCGAGGGTAGCGAGCCGGTCTTGTAGTCCACGATCACCAACTCGCCGTGCTCGTCACGGTCGAGCCGGTCGAGGATCCCCAGGATCGGCGCACCGTCGACCGTGGCCCGCAGTCGCAGCTCTACGCCTTCGACGTGCACCGTGGCGGGGTCCTCCATGGCGAAGTAGCTCGCGACGATGCGCGCGGCGTCGTCGCGAAGCCGCCGCGCCAGATCGTCGTCGAGGGCGAGATCTGCTCGAACCTCCTCGGTGAGGATGGCGTCGAGGGCTCCGGGCAACGCCGACCACGCGACCTCCGTAGTACGCGCGTCGGCGTCGACGGCGAAGAGTGACTCGAGGACCTGGTGGACCACGCGGCCCTTGACGGTGGCGTAGGTGGCGGGCTGGCGCCGCCGCTCGATCGAGGCGTACTGGTAGCGGCGCGGACAGCGCTGGAAGTCCTCGAGTCGCGACGGTGACAGCGCGCTGGGTAGTGACTGCGTGAAGGGCATGCCCTGTACGGTAGGCGAGCGCTGTGACGGGCGCCGCGGCGTGACGCTGCGGCGCCCGCGAGTGCGACGGACTAGAACGGGGTGGTGCGAGGCAGCCCATCGATCGGTCCGAGCCACGTCGTGCGATCACCACGCTGGGCGGGGCTGGTGAGCGGCGACGCCGTCGTGGTCGACGGCGTCGCCGGGCGAGGTCAGCGCTGGGTCTTCGTGGCGCACGTCGTCAACCGACGCAACGGTGAGCAGTGGGTTGAGGTGCACGGCGGCCGCGATGGTGAGATGAAGGGGAGGTCCTTCGCCCCCGACCGGATCTACCCGGCCCACGCGCGACGCGGCGCCCGGCTGGTGGCCGCGTCACTGGCGGTGGCCCCCCAGCTCCCGTTGCGATGAGCGACCGATCAGGTGGCGGCACCCCGCTCGGGTGACGGCACGGCGACGTCGACGGCGTTGACGCGGCGCGAGGTGATGATGAGCAGACCCGGCACGATGGTGATCAGCGCCAGCGCGACGAAGTAGGTGCGAACTCCGACGACCGTGGCCAGGGCTCCCGATACGACGAGGCCCACCGGAGCGAGCCCCAGCGAGACGAACCAGTCCACCGAACTCGCCCGGCCGAGTAGCTCGCGCGGAACCTCACGTTGCATCATCGACTCCCAGATCACGTTGCCGAGGATCATCGTCGGGCTGACGACCAGGGGAACGATCATGATCTCCCAGGTGTGGCTCGCGACGCTCACGATCGTGACCGACAGAGTTCCCCCGATCCAGTAGCCCCACATCGTGCGGATGCGACGTCGGGGCGCCGAGAGCGTGCTCGCGACGAGGGCCCCCAGCCCGCCCGCCAGGCCCGAAGCGGCGAAGAAGTAGCCCACGGTCGCCGCGCTCGCGTGGAGGTTGTGTCGCAGGAAGTAGGGGACCAGCACGCTGAGGGGAACGAAGACGAAGGCGTTGACGGCGGCGACACCCGCGAGCGTGGTCCAGAGCCAGGTGGTGGAGCGAACGTAGCGCAGTCCGCCGCGGATCTCGGCGAGCATGGTGGAGCCCGCGATTCGCGGCGGTCGAGGGGTGGGGTGCATCAGAGCGAGAGTCGTGGCGCTCACGACGAACGTGGCGCTGTCGACGCCGATGGCCCACGTCGTGGACAGTGCGGCGAGGATTCCCCCCACGGCCGGTCCCAGCATGTTGCCCACGAGGTTGTTCGAGAGCGGCCGCACCGCGTTCATCGCGCCGAGAAGTTCGTCCGGCACGATCTCGGGGGTCAGCGCGGTCATCGCGGGCATGAAGAGGGCGTCGAAGGTGCCGAAGCACACGGCGAAGACGAGCAGTTCGACGTAGTCCAGGGAGCCGGTGGCGATCAGGACGGCGAGCGCCGCGGTGAGCAGGGCCCGAGTGGCGTCCGAGATCAGGAGCAGCAGTCGCCGTGAGAACCGGTCGACGATTGCGCCACCCACGAGAACGAACACAACCAGGGGGGTGACGCGCGCGGCGGCGAACCAGGCCAGTCGACTGGCGCTGTGGGTGGTGTCGAGGACCAGCAGGGTCAGCGCGACGAGGGCGACGCCGTCACCGAAGTTCGACACCGTCTGGCCGGCGACGAGGAGCGCGGGCTCGCGGTGCCGCGCCAACTGGGCGAGGGCGAAGCGTCGCTGCACGGCTCGCAGCCTACGGCTCGGCGTGGCCGGTGCCGAGCCCGGTCTCACTAGCGTGGTGACGTGAGCGCGCGCGGAACTCTGATCTACGACGGTGAGTGCTCGCTGTGCGTGGCGGCCGCGACGTGGCTCGATCGACGCCTCCCGTCTCGTGATGACGTGGACGTCATCGACGCGCGGCAGTGGCTCGCGACCACGCGGGGGACGAGTGTGCTGAGTCGCGACGAGGTCGCGCGCGCCGCCTGGTGGGTCGAGCAAGATCGTCGGCTCGAGGGCTCACGCGCCCTGGCGCAGGCCCTCATCACGTTAGGCGGGGGATGGCGTCTCGTTGGACGGACTCTCGCGTCACGGCCCGTCAATGGGGTGGCCGCGCCGGTGTACCGCTTCGTCGCGCGTCACCGGTGGGCGGTGCACCGACGTCGGCGGTGTCGGCCATCGAGGGATCGAGGTCGCGACGGTAGTGGGCGGATGCGCATCGGCTGACGCGTCGCTCTCGTGGGGAATCGTTCCCTAGAGTGGGGGCGTGTGCGATCCCGCGGGTGGTGACGGCGTGGAGATTGGGATCGCGCGCCCCGAGGAGTTCGAGAGTGTGGGCCAGCTCACGGCTGACGCGTACGTGGCCGACGGGCTTGCGAGCGGCACGTACGTGGATGAGTTGCGCGACGCACGTGCGCGCGCCGAGGCGGGACTCCTCCTGGTGGCGCGGGACCGCTCATCCGGCGACCTCCTGGGTACGGCGTCGCTGTTCACGTGGCGCGCGCCCGCGCGCTGGTCGCAAGGGGCGCAGACTGATGAGGCAGTCCTGCGGATGCTCGCCGTCGCGCCGCACGCTCGGCGCCGTGGGGTGGGCCGGCTCCTGGCTTCCGACTGCCTTCGTCGCAGTGCGGAACTGAGGTGCCGTCGACTCGTACTCGTGAGCGCGACCACCATGACGGCGGCTCACGCGCTCTACGAGCAGTTGGGTTTCATCCGCGATCCCGCGCGAGATCGTTCACCCCAGGCGGGAGTGACGCTGCTCGCGTATCATCGCGCAGTGCCCTGACGCCCTCGAGGGGTCCGCGGGCCTCGGGTGTCCGGCGGTCGACGGTCGTGACGCGGGTGCGCACCACGCGCGACAGTGGGTGGGTGACGCCTCCGAGTGCTACGGCGGTGGAG
>JBMFWX010000013.1:0-44491 GCA_049964855.1 Acidimicrobiales bacterium | reverse complement strand
AGCGTGACGAGGACCGCCTTTCGACCGGTGCGGCCTACGGGTTCGAGCGCGACAATCGTCTTGCCCGCTATGAAGTCGGGTACGTCAATCCCCACGCTGCCCGCGTGAGCGATGATCTCACGCATGATCCACAGCATCCCGGTGACCGTCGACTGCGCGTAGCCCTTTGCGTCGGGCACGTACGGCGAGTTCGGCGTGAGGGGCTTCCTACCCGACATGGCTCGCAGCCAGTCGACGATCCGCTGGCGCCCCGTCTTCAGGTCGCACTCGAAGAGGTCGGCGAAGGCGCTGACGAGGTGCCCGTCCAGGTTGCGATAGATATCGGAGGCTCGATCGGCGCCGGCGCGCTCGAGTTCTTCGTAGCGCTCGCGGTACCAGGCCCAGCCGACGGTGGCGAAGGACGTTTGGGTCACCTCGACGTCGCCGGCCGTCGCCACCGTTCCTCGCACGGGCAGCACGGGCGCGAGCCCGTGGGCGCGACGGTCCAGCTGTTCGCTCACCCATGCCGCTCCGTCGGCCTTGTCCGCGAAGGTCGTCTCCACGCGCCTGCGCGGATCGTCGAGGCGAGGCACGCTGGCGCGCCAGAGGTCGCCACGTGGGAGAAGTGAACCGGTGCAGGGCTTTCCCATCAGCTGGCCCGCTGTCGCAGGATGCTGCGAAGGAAGGCGATCTCCTCGTCGGCGGACTTGGCGCGAAGACCGAACGCGTCGATCTGCACGTCTTTAACCGCGAGCAAGTGCCGCGCGTCGGCGAGTTCGCGCTCCGTTCGGCCCTTCGTCGCGATGTCGTGCAACGGCGCGGTGGCGGCGAACGGATCAAGCCGACCGCACGCCACGAGGTCCGCGGTGGCGATCTCGACGACGCCGTCGGCGCGCGCGCGGCGATTGGGTAGCTTGCCCGCGCGTTCGTCACGGCGCAAGGTGTCGACCGAGCATCCGCAGACGTCCGCCGCCTCCTGTCGGGTGAGATAGCGAGTCTCAGTCATGTCAGTTCCTCCTTGGCGCGACGACGATCGTCGAACCAGGGAGTACGGTGTCGATTTGCCATGACGGGCAGTCGCCGTGTTTTACGGCGCCACCGCCTCAGGCGGGGGAAAGTTGCACAATCACGCACCGGGGCTGCACGGCCGAGCCCACCCCGTGCCCGGGTCCGGGAACCAACGAGCACGCGAGGAGCAGAGTGTGAAGAGCGGTGCAGCCAGTGCGGTGCACCGGTAATCGTCCGAGATACTCGACGAATCGTCCGAGATACTCGCGCAACTAACGGGAATTTGACACGACGAAGCCACGAAAACCCTTTAAAAATGGGGGGTGGGCCGACGTCGGGACGTCGAGAATCTCGGACAATAGTGGGCCGTACAGGACTTGAACCTGTGACCCCTTGCGTGTCATGCAAGTGCGCTACCAGACTGCGCCAACGGCCCCTGGCGAGTCACGTTACCACCTAAGGGTCTCAGCGACTCCGCCGCCGACGTCAGCGCGGCGGAAGCAGTCCGAGCTCTCGCTGGCCGGCGTTCACCTGTACCACCTGCTCGATCAGGACCTCGACGGCCGCGCGCGCGTCCCCGGCCGCGTCGTGCCCGCCCGCCGATACCCCGTAATGTGCGCAGAGGTGCGTCAGCGACCGACGAGGCCGAACCGCGCGAACTGGTTCGATCGCGAGGTCGTTCTCGATGACGTCGATGATCCGAAGGTGATCAGGATCGAAGGGCCCCACGCCAACCTCCGACAGAGCCGCCGACGTGTGACGCAGCATCGCCAGATCGAAGCGTCGCAGGTTGGCTCCTACGACGTACCCACCCTCGTCGTGGACCTGATCCAGGAGGGCCACGGCGCGGCGCACACCTTGGGCGACGCTGAGCACGTCGTGCGAGGCACGCTTGACCTCGAGGTCCTCGCGCGACAGGCCGTGGACCCGTCGGGCCCCATCGCTGATCGGGCGGTCGGGCACCACGAAGAAGTGCTGCACGTCGACGGGCTGGCCGTACCGGTAGAGGCAGAAGCCGTAGGAGATCGCCTGCTCCCTGGTCACGTCCAGCCCGGTCGTCTCGGTATCGAAGCCCACGACCAGCTCGGGCACGCGACTCAACGGCTTCACCACGCCACCACTCTGGTCGTCGCCTGTGACTCCGAGGCCATACCCGCCAAGTTATCGCCGCCCGGCTCACCCGGCCGCTACGTCACCTGCGACGAGCCAGCGACGCGACGACGAATGGAACTAGACCGCACCCGCGACAGTGGCCCTACGCGTCGCGACGTACCAGCAACCATCCCCCGATTCCCAACGCCACCAGCGCGTAGACGACCAGCACCGCGAAGCCGACCCACGGGATGAAGGCCGAAGAGGCGTGAGCCGTCGGCGACGTCATCGTGTCGCTGATGGTGAAGGGCATGTAGCGCAGGATCGGCTGACCCACCGACGACGGCAGCGCCTGCAGGATGATGGGCGCCACCAGGAGAACGCCCACGTACGCCGTGATGGCACCGGCGGAGTGTCGGATGATGGTGGCCAGGCCCAGGGCGAGGAGTCCCAACACCGTCACGACGAGACCACCGCCCACGACCGCGCGCAGCACACCGGGCTGGGACAGGACGGCGTGTGGGGCCGGACTCGTCAACAGCGACTGCCCGATGAAGAACGCGCCAAAGGCCAGCACCTCACTCACCACGAACGCCACGACGGTGAAGACGGCGGCCTTGGCCACCAGCACCCGAGCGCGACGCGGCACGGCGGACAGCGACGCACGAATGGTCCCCGTCCCGTACTCCGCGCTCATCACCAGCACACCGAGCACGCCGATGATGAGCTGGCTGAACAGCAGGCCCCGCAGGGAGATCTTGGTCGGGTCGAAGGTCGCCTGCTGGATCGGGGAGAAGGTCGACCACCGGCTCGCGATCGTGGCACTGGCGATCGTCGCGATGCCCAGCGTGATCACGATCATGGTAGCGATGGTCCACATGGTTGAGCGGACACTGCGCATCTTGGTCCACTCAGCCCGCGCGAGGCTCGTGAGGCGTTGGCGGTGCACCGGCAATGACGCCAACGCGGCGGTTGTCGCGGGGGGCGGAGACGGGGACGGTGTGGTCAAGGTTGACATCGGTGTCTACTTTCCGGGGGTGGGAACGGGTTGCTCGGTACGATCGTCGAGGGCGTGGCCGTGGTACTCCACGCTCGTGCGGGTCATCTCCATGAAGGCGTCCTCCAGGGACGCCATCTGCGGTGAGAGCTCATAGAGGTAGATGCCGGCCTCACCCGCCGTTCGCCCCACCACCTCCGCGCTCAGGTCGCTCACGGCGAGCGACCCGTCGGGCTCGTGCGCGACCCGACCACCCGTGGCACGCAACAGGCCCTCGAGCTCGTCGGCGCGCGGCGTACGGACCTTCACGTACTGGCCCGCGTTGTCGGTGATGAAGTCGGCCACCGAGCCCGTGGAGATCAGCCGACCGCGTCCGATCACGACCAGACGATCGGCCGTGAGCGCCATCTCGCTCATCAAGTGGCTGGAGACGAACACCGTACGGCCCTCACTCGCCAGGCCGCGCAGCAGGGTCCTCACCCAGAGGATGCCCTCGGGGTCGAGCCCGTTGATCGGCTCGTCGAAGAGCAGGGTGTGCGGGTCACCGAGGAGCGCCGCGGCGATGCCCAGTCGCTGGCCCATGCCCAGCGAGAACTTGCCGACGCGCTGGTGGGCCACGTCGCCGAGTCCGACCAGGTCCAGGACCTCGTTCACGCGCCGGCGGGGGATGTCGTTGGTCTGGGCGAGGAACCACAGGTGGTTGAAGGCGCTGCGACCAGGGTGGATCGCCTTGGCCTCGAGCAGGGCGCCCACCTCCCGCAACGGCTGGGTCAGGGCGACGTAGGGCCGTCCGTCGATCGTCGCCGACCCCTCGTCGGGCCGGTCCAGGCCCATGATCACCCGCATGGTGGTCGACTTGCCCGAGCCGTTCGGCCCCAGGAAGCCAGTCACCACGCCGGCGGGCAGCTCGAAACTGAGCCCGTCAACCGCCACCTTGTCGCCGTAGCGCTTCGTGATGCCGCGAACGTCAATCACACCGGTCCCTTCGCTCGTGCGCCACGGCGAGTCGTGGCTCATCCAGTGTCGCGGGATCGGCGCGATCCGTGCTCGGTCGCGCGGCCCTTTTCGGGTCATCCTTGCGACCGACCCCCGCGCAACCGGCGACTGAGGCGAACTCTCCCGTCGGTCGATAACGTCGAGACGTGACGACCGTCCTCTCACCGCGACGAGCACCGTGGCTCGAGCGAATCTCCACCACGCAGTGGATCGGGGTGGACGTCGCCGTCGCGGCTCTCTTCGCCACGGGCGTGATGGTCCACCTCTGGTACTTCCCGGTCGTCGGCTCCGCGTCGCACGCCGTCACGGCGCGCGGCCTGCTCGCCCCCCTCTACCTCGCCGCCACCGTCCCGATCGCGCTTCGTCGTCGCTACCCGGTGACGGCGATGGCGGTGATCGCCGTCGCCGTGGCTCTCGCGACGACGCTCGGCCACTCACTAGCGCCCGCGCCGCTGCTGGCCATCCCCCTCTACACGCTGGCCACCGCCTACCCGCGGCGCACCTCGCTCACGGCGCTGATCGGCGTGGAGCTCTCCATCGGCGTCGCGCTGCTCGTGGCGGCCGCGTACCACCGGGCCACGGGCGACGTCACGTTCAACGTGTTCCTGGTCCTCGCCACCTGGTTCGTCGGGGACAGCATCCGGACCCGACGCACCTATCGCGAAGGCCTGGCCCGCCAGAACGCCGAGCACCAGCGCCTCGAGATCGAGCACGCCCGCCAGCAGATCATCGACGAACGGCTCAGCATCGCCCGCGAGCTGCACGATATCCTGGCCCACAGCCTCAGCGTCATCGCGATCCAGTCGGGCGTCGGGCGCCACGTCATGGACCAACAGCCCGACGAGGCCCGGCGCGCCCTGGTGGCGGTCGAGGAGACCAGCCGCTCGGCGCTCGAGGAGCTGCGCCACGTGATCGCGGTGCTGCGTCGCGCCGACGACGATCCCTCCCACGAGCCGGCCCCCACCCTCGCCGACCTCGACGATCTCGCGGCGCGCCTGCGCGCCACGGGAATGACCATCGACGTCGTGCGCCACGGCAACCCCCGCAACCTCCCCCAGGGGCTCGAGTTGACGGTCTACCGCATCGTCCAGGAGGCCCTCACCAACGTGGTCAAGCACGCCGCCGGCGCGCCGACCACGGTCGCGCTCGGCTACGACCACGACGCCGTGACGATCGACGTCGTCAACCTGGCTCCCCCGCCGTCGCCCGGCGCCCCCCGTCCGATCGGCGCCGGCCACGGCCTCATTGGCATGCGCGAACGGGCCAGCGCGTTTGGCGGCTCGCTGCGTGCGGCGATGGACCCGCGGGGCGGTTACGGCGTCCACGCCACCCTGCGAATCCACAGCGACGCGTGACGATCCGCGTCGTCATCGCCGACGATCAGGCCCTGGTGCGGGCCGGCTTCAGCGTGCTCGTGAACTCCGCCCCCGACCTAGTAGTGGTGGGCGAGGCCCGAAACGGGGCGGACGCCGTGACGGTAGTCGCCCAAACCAGCCCCGACGTGGTGCTGATGGACGTGCGCATGCCCACGCTGGACGGCATCGCCGCGACGCGACTCATCACCCAGGACCCCGGCGATCGCGGCACTCGGGTCCTCATTCTCACCACGTTCGACCTCGACGAGTACGTGTTCGACGCCCTGCGCGCGGGAGCGAGCGGCTTCCTGCTGAAGGACACGCCGCCCGAGAACCTCCTCGAGGCCATCCGCGTGATCGCGGCCGGCGATGCCCTCCTCGCGCCGCGCGTCACGCGACGGCTCATCGCCGCCTTCGCCCAGCGCCGGGCTCCCTCGGCGGCCACGGTGCCCCTGCACACCCTCACCACCCGCGAGCGCGACGTCCTCATCGCGCTGGCCCACGGCGCCTCCAACGCCGAGATCGGTGAGGAGCTTCACATGAGCCTGGCCACCGTCAAGACCCACGTCAGCCGCGTGCTGTCCAAGTTGGACGCGCGTGACCGCACGCAACTGGTGGTGCTCGCCTACCAGTCCGGTCTCGTGGAGCCCGGCTAGAGGCCGTTTCGCCGTACGAGCCGCGTCAGGCCAGTTCGTCGGCCAGCTCCGCGATCGAGGACACGATACGTGAGGGCCGGTAGGGGTAGCGGGTGGCTGACGCCGCGTCCGACACACCGGACAGGACCAGCACCGTGTGCAGGCCGGCCTCGAGGCCCGCGACCACGTCGGTGTCCATGCGATCCCCGACCATGGCGGTGGTCTCGGAGTGCGCGGCCAGTTCGCGTAGAGCCGAGCGGATCATGAGGGGGTTGGGCTTGCCGACGAAGTAGGGCTGACGGCCGGTCGCCTTGGAGATCAGCGCGGCGACTGCCCCGGTCGCGGGGAGGGGGCCCTCCAGGCTCGGCCCCGTGGGGTCGGGATTGGTGGCGATGAATCGCGCCCCGTCGCCGACCAGGCGCACTGCCCGCGTGATGCGCTCGAAACTGTAACTGCGGGTCTCACCGATGACGACATAGTCGGGGTCGTTCTCCGACAACGTGTAGCCCATCTGATGCAGCGCCGTCGTCAAGCCCACTTCGCCGATGACGAAGGCCGTCCCCCCGGGACGCTGGGAGTCGAGGAAGACCGCGGTCGCCAGCGCCGAGGTCCAGATGTGGTCCTCGGGCACGTCCAATCCGTTCCAGCGCAGACGCGCGCTGAGGTCGCGACCCGTGTACATCGAGTTGTTCGTCAGCACGAGGAACGGAGTGTCACGAACTCGCAGGCGCTCGAGGAAGGTGGTCGCGCCCTCGATCGGGTGCTCCTCGCGCAGCAGGACGCCATCCATGTCCAAGAGCCACGACTCGACGTGGGTCGCGTGGCTGATCGCCGCTCGATGATGCGCCTGCTCGGACATGCTGACCCACTCCCGTATCGATCTCCCATGACCCTACCGTCACCGTCACCATCACCGACACGAGCCCGACCCGGGCCGGCCGGGCCGGTCAACCCGCCGTGGCGTTCCTAGCGCTCCTCGCCGATCGAGTTACCCCCGTCCACGACGACGCACTGCCCCGTGACGTAGGACGCCCCCGGCGTGGCCAGCCACCCGATTGCCGCCGCGACCTCTTCGGGTTCGGCGCTGCGCCCCATCGGGCCGCGTCGCCCCTGTTCGGCCTCGAAGGGCGTCTGGGACGCCGTCGCGATCCACCCGGGCGCCACCGCGTTCGCGGTGATCCCGCGCGCGGCGTAGTCCAGAGCGACGCTGCGCACGAGCCCCACCACGCCGGCCTTGGCGGCCGCGTAGACCGGCTCCGCGCGCATCGCCATCACGGGTCCCGTCACGCTGGTCACCACCACCACGCGCCCCCAGCCCGCCGCGGACATCGGAGCGAGCGCCGCGCGCACCACCAGAAAGGTCGTGTCGAGATTGCGCGCCACCCCGGATCGCCAGCTCTCCCACGACGTCTCGCCGAGAGGCCGGCCGGGGGCTGCGGGGTCACTGAGCGACGTCATCCCCGCGTTCTGCACCACGATGTCGAGGCGCCCCCGACGTTCCAGGGCGTGGCGCACGAGCGCCGTCGCGACGTCGGGATCCGTGAGGTCACCCGTCATCGCCCACGCGTCGACGCCGCTCGCACGCAGCTCGCTCGCGCGCTCCTCGACCCGCGGCGTGGTGGCCGTCACCAGCACGCTCGCGCCGAGCGATGCCAGGAGCCGGGCGGTGGCGAAGCCGATGCCGCGGGGGCTGCCCGCACCGGTGACGAGGGCCACGCGTCCCGTCAGGTCAAACGCCGGCACCATGGCGACCTCCCGTCGGACCGGCCGCGGTCGCGGTCGCGTCGCAGCGAAACTAGCGCAGCCGGCCGCGTTGCGCCCGCCGTAGGGTGGTGGCATGGACCTTCGCCCCCTCGGCGGCACCGGCATCCTCGTCAGTCCCCTCTGCCTGGGCGCCATGATGTTCGGCGCGTGGGGGAACCCCGATCACGAGGAGTCCGTGCGCATCATCCACCGGGCCTTGGACGCCGGGGTGAACTTCATCGACACGGCCGACGTCTACTCCCAGGGGGAGTCCGAGATCATCGTGGGCGAGGCCCTGGCGCAGGTGGACCGCTCGCGCGTCGTCGTCGCGACGAAGGTCCACGGCGCGATGGGCGACGACCCCGCCGCCCGAGGCAACTCTCGTCGCTGGATCATGGCCGCCGTCGACCACAGCCTGCGCCGCCTCGGTACCGACTACATCGATCTCTACCAGATCCACCGGCCCGACGAGCTCACCGACATCGACGAGACCCTGGGCGCGCTGAGCGACCTCGTCCACGTCGGCAAGATCCGCGCCTTCGGCAGCTCCACCTTCCCGGCCGAGCAGATCGTGGCGGCGCAGTGGGTGGCCGAGCGGCGAGGACGCGAGCGCTTCATGACCGAGCAGCCCCCCTACTCGATCCTGGTTCGCGGCATCGAACGCGACGTGCTGCCCGTCGCCGCCACCTACGGCCTGGGCGTGATCCCCTGGAGCCCACTCGCCGGAGGATGGCTCTCCGGTCGCTTCGGCGTCGGGCGCGACAACCAGAGCCGTCGCGCGGAACGGCTTCCGGCCCGCTACGACCTCTCGCAACCCGCCAACCAGCGCAAGCTCGACGTCGTCAGTGCACTGTCCCTGCTCGCCAACGAGGCGGGACTCACCCTGATCGAGCTGGCGCTGGCCTTCGTGCTCGAGCACCCGGCTATCAGCGCGGCCATCATCGGCCCGCGCACTATGGACCAGCTCGAGTCCCAACTCACAGCCCCCGCGGTCTACCTCGACGACGCGGTGCTCGACCGGATCGACGAACTCGTCGCGCCGGGTACCAACGTCAACCCCGACGACGCGGGGTGGAGCCCCTCGGTGCTGCGCGACGCGAGAGCCCGGCGCCGGCGCGGGGCGAACTCTCCGACGCCCGCGTTCTAGAGTCCCGACGGGAAGGTCTCGGGCGGCTCGCCCTGGTCCCAGAGGAGCGTGCGCTCGAGGGGCCGCACCGCCGAGGTCTGATCAAGGTGGACCAGGGCGTCGAACTGCGACGCCACCTCGGCGTGGAACCAATGGCTCGTACGCTCCGTCTCCGGCCGGTAGATCACCCCGATCGCCCGCTCGAGCAGCGTCGCTCGCAGCGCGGGCGGCGCGTCGCGTCCGAGGCGCACGACGAAGTCCTCCACGGGCGCGTCGTGAAGCACAGACTCGACGCTCCCGGCCAACGCGGGACGCACGTGCTTGCGCTCCACGGGTCCGCCCCAGTCCGACGCGGCGCTCACTCGACCGTGGTCGGTCGTGAACCCCACGCTGAAGCTGTCCTGGCCCCAGGTGGTGCGCACTAGCTGGCCGACGTTCCACTCGCCCGCGCGCCCCAACTCGGTGGCGCGCGCGTCACCGACGTGCGAGTTGTGCTCCCACACCACCACCTTGGCCGAACCAGAGACCCGCTGCACATGCGTAACCAGGTCGCGCAGCGTGCGGGCCATGTGCTCGTCGCGCAGGTTCCACGACGAGACCCGGCCCTCGTACATCGCCCGGTAGTAGCGCTCCGCGTCACGCACCACGAGGGCGTTCTGCTCGGCGAAGAAGTACTCGTCCTCGGCGACCACGCCGTCGTGCACCACCAGTGACGTCGCGCGCCGGCGCAAGTCGATGAGCTCCGCGACCACCTCGTCCTCGCACGACGGCGCGAGGCCCCGCGTGACCGCGTGGCCGTAGGCGGCACCCTCGCTGCCGATGAGGTCGAAGCAGGAGTAGTACTCGCGCGCGAGGCGCGCTGCCTCGGGCTCCACCGAATCCAGGTAGGCCACCACGGCCTCCATCGAGGCGCGCAGGGAGTACAGGTCGAGACCGTAGAAGCGCACCCGTCGCGCCGGGTCCACGTGGTGCTCGTTGTAGGAGCGCAGCCACGTCACGAAGTCGACCACGTCGTGGTTGCGCCACATCCACGCGGGAAAGCGCCGGAAGTCCGACAGCGAGGCCACCGCGTCGTAGTCCCGGTCGCCGCCCGCCACGAAGCGGTTGACCCGGTAGGCGTCGGGCCAGTCCGCCTCCACCGCCACCGCGACGAAGCCCTTCTCCTGGATCAGGCGCTGGGTCAGCCGAGCCCGCGTCGCGTAGAACTCGTGGCTGCCGTGACTGGCCTCGCCCAGCAGCACAATGGACCGATCCCCGATCCACTCCACGAGCGCGTCGAGGTCGTGGGGCGCACCCCTCAGGGGCGCCACGTCCGACTCGCGCAGTCTCTCACTTGTCACCGTCGTCATCAGATCTCCTCCTTGTGGTCACGTGCGCCGACACGTCGCGCACGAGAGAGAGTGGCGTCAAACCAGTCGCCCGCGAGTTCGGCCGCCTGCTCCATCGCCCCGGGCTCGCTGAACAGGTGGGTGGCGCCCGGCACGATCACCACGCGGTTCTCACAGGTCAGCCGCCGGCGCACCGCCGACGTCAGCGTCACCGCGAAGGGATCGTCGCCGCCGACGATCAGGAGCGTGGGCACGCGCAGTCGCTCCAGGGCGTGGTCGCCGGCGAGGTCGACCCGACCACCGAGCGACACCACGGCGGCCACGGGCGGGGGGACGCCCGCGGCCGCGCGCAGTGCCGCGGCGGCGCCGACTCCCGCGCCGAGGTAGCCGAGGGCGACGTCGTCGCCCACCCGGTGCCCGACCCAGGTCGTCGCCTCCACGAGCCGCCGTGCCAAGAGCTCGGCGTCCACGGCGGTTCGATCTCGTGCCTCGTCCCCGACCAGCAGGTCGAGCAGCAGCGTCGCGTGACCCCGTCGATTCAGGGACTCGGTCACCTGCAGGTCGCGCAACGCCTCGTGGGCACCGGTGTGAGCGACCAGCACCACGGTACGCGCCGCGTCAGGCACGCTCAGGTGGCCCTCGAGGCGCGCGGTCGACGTGACGATGTCGACCACCTCCGTTGGCCCCGTCCACGGCTCGTCGTCGCGCGGTCGGGCGAAGCGCCGGGCCGCGCGCCCCAGATCGTCCAGGACCTCTTCGTCGGTGGTCTGATCGAACCGCTGATACCACTGACCGACCGCGAAGGGCCCCCGCGCGACGATCACCGCGATCACCTCATCGATGTCCTCGCGCAACGACGCCACCGCGTCGGCGGCGACCACCGGCGTCACGAGGACGACCGCGATCGCCCCCCGCGCCCTCGCCACGCGCGCCGCCACGCGCGCGGTCGCCCCGGTGGCCACGCCGTCGTCGACCAGCAGCACCGTACGACCACGCAGATCGGCCGGAGGCCGACTGCCCCGATAGAGTTCGACGCGCCGCGCAAGCTCATCGCGTTCACGGCGCTCGACGTCGTCGAAGCGCTCGCGGTCCACCCCCGCGGCGCGCACCACGTCGTGATGGACCAGGACGACGCCGTCCTCGCCCAGCGCCCCCATCGCCACCTCGGGTTGGTGGGGGACGCCGATCTTGCGCACGACCAGGATCTCCAAGGGGGCCCCGAGCGAGAGGGCGACCTCGTAGGCCACGGGAACGCCCCCGCGGGGCAGGGCGGCGACGACCACGTCGCGCCCTCGCCACGACGCCAGGCGCGCCGCCAACTGGCGCCCCGCGTCGACTTGATCGACGAAGCCGTCCACATCTCCGCACTACACCTGCGACGCCCGCGGCCACACCCCCCCACTAGGGCCAAACGTCCCACTCGCTAGGGGCCCGGTGGCGACTCGCTCACCGCGGGCGAGGGTCCCGCGACCTCGTGCAGGACCGCCTGAAGCGCGGCGGCGAGCGGCACCGCCAGCAGCACACCGACGAAGCCACCGAAGAGTCCCCCGACCCACGAGCCGACCTCCGCCCCGATCAGCACCGCGACGAACACGCTCAGCGGGTTCAGGCGCACGGTGCGACTCATGATCACGGGATTCAGGACGTGGTTCTCCAGCTGGGTGTAGACGAGGAAGACCACCAGCGTCACCAGTCCGGCCGTCAGGGAGTGGCCGAAGGCGAAGAGCACCGTCGGGATCCCGGCCAACGCACCGCCGATCGTGGGCAAAAAGTCCACCAGAGCGACCCACAGGCCCCACAGCAGAGCGAAGGGCACCCCCACGACCAGCAGGGTGACGAAGACGACCGTACCCGCGATGAGCGAGGTCACCAGGTTGCCCAGCACGTAGCCGGCCGCCGAGCGGCTGACCTGGGTGCTCACGCGCACCAGGCGCTGCGCCCGCTCGGGCGACACCCAGCTCAGTACCACGGCGCGCAACACGGGACCCTCGATCAGCAACAGCAGTACCAGAGTGAAGATCAACAGCATGGCGAGCAGCACCGACACCGCGCCGCGGCCGAGCGCCAGCGCGGGCTTACTCAGACCCTGGGCCAGCGAGATCAGCTTCGCGGAGTTCTTCGACACCCACGTCTCGACGTGGTAGCGACGGATCAGGTGCCCGATCCAGCCGGTTCCGTGCTGGGCGTGGCGCACGTAGTTCGGCAGGGTCTGGGACAGGTGCGTCAGCGCGTTGACCAACGGGTACCCGAAGCCGAACGCCAGCCCGACGAAGACGGCCAGCGTCGCCACGCCGACCACCGCCACCGCCGGGCCCCGGCGCCCGATGCGGCGCTGCAGCCCCACGACCAATGGGTTGAGGATGAGCGCGAGGAATCCCCCCACCAGCATCAGGAGCAGGAGATCGCGCAGCCGGTACAAGACCAGACCGGCCAGATAGACGCCAGCCACGGTGAAGACCGTGACCAGGATCGTACGGAGCGGCACGTTGCTCGCGTCCGCGCGACGCAACACCCGTGCGCGGCGCGAATCACCGCTGGTCACTTCGCTCTCGCCCTCGCTCACGGCTGACCCACTTCCTTCCCCCGAGCGCTCACGCTAGCGCCGCCGTCGCGCGCGCCTCGTCACGTCGAGGACGCCGCATCGTTGGGGGTGGACTCGTCGCCCACCGGTCCGTAACGCCGCCGAAACGACGCGTAGGCCACGCCCCCCGCCCCGATGGGCAACCAGTAGGAACCCACACGGTAGGCCAAAGTCGCCAGCACCGCACGAGCCGCCGGAACCCCCGCGAGCACCAGCAGCCCGCTCAGGCTGGCCTCGACGATGCCGAGGCCGCCAGGGGTCAGCGGTACGAGAGCAATCACGGCCGTCGCCGCGTAGGCCAGGAGTACCAGGGATGGATTGGCCCGATCGCCCGTCGCGCGCAGCGCCGCCAGCAGGCTCCCGTAGTCGAAGCCGATCCGACCACCGATCAGCAACACCGCCCGCCACCAGCTTCGACCGAGGTCCGCGCGCAGTACGTCGCGCTGCGCCAGCGAGCGGGCGACGAGGTCACCGCGCGACGAGCGGCGCCGCACCAGGTGAACCAGCCACTGGAGAGCTCGCGCGAGGAGCGTCATCGCTCGATCGCTCGCCAGGAGTACCGCGCTCAACGCCACGATCAGGACGAATCCCACCAATCCGAGAACCGCGGCGTGCTCCAGACCCGAGTTCACGCTGCCCCCCACGATGGCGGGCAGTGCGAAGACGGGCAGGATGAACAGTCCCGCCACGCCAATGATCGCCGAGGCCGCGAGTCCTCCCGCCGCCTCCTCGGGCCTCACGCCAGCGCGCGACAGCATGCGATACTGCACGCCGGCCCCGACGGCGTCGCCACCGGGCAACGTGTTCGTCACGGCGTTTCCCGCCAGACCGGCGGTCACGACCGAGAACCAGCTGGGCCCGTGCAACACGACGCGCAGCAGCGCGAGGGTGCAGGTGAAACTCACGACCTGCGACGCGATGGCGACGGCCAGCCACCAGAGCTGCAGGCTCGCCAGACGCGGCCACGCGGACACCACGTGGATGGTCGCCGGCAGCACGACGTAGAGCGTCACGCCGGCCACGATGACCGTGGCGGCCCGGCGCACCCTGGCGCTCAGTCGACGTCGCGTAACCCTGGTTCCGATCACCCCACCCTAGGCGGGCGGCTCCTCACTCCTGGATGATCTCGAACGCCCGCAGGGATCGGATCCGCTCGCGTCGCCGCGCCGCGAGCCGACGATCAGAGAGGCCAGCCAGCTCGATGTAGGCCCTCATGATCGACCGGCTCACGCTCTCCACGGTGGTGAAGGGATTGACGTCCTCGGGGATCACCTCATCGATGAGGCCCAACTCAAGCTGGTCCTTGGCCGTCGAGCGCATCGTGGCGAGCGTCGTGCGGATCTGCTCGCGCGACGGGTTTGCCGTACGGTAGAGGATCGACGCCGCCGATCGCGGCTCCGCCACGTAGGCCATGGCCTTCTCCAGCATCATCACGTGATCGGCCATCGGCGTCGTCGCGAGGCCCCCGCCACTGCCCAGCGCCCCCGTGACCAGCGAGAGAACGGGGTAGCGGTAACTGATCCCACTCAGGATCGACTGCGCGATCGCGCGCGACTGCCCCCGGCGCTCGCTCTCGAGGGTGGGCTTGGCGCCCAGCGTGTCGGTCACGAACAGTGCCGGCAGCCCGAGGCGTTCGCCCATGTCCAAGATGCGCTCCATGAAGGCGAAGTCCTCGGGGCCGGGGTTCGCCGGCCGCTTGATGACGTGCGCACCGAGGCGCTGGTACGACGGCTGGGTGCCCACGACGACGAAGGGCTGCTCCTTCACCTTGGCGAAGGCGCCCACGATCGCCGGGTAACGGCGCACGTCGCCCTCGTGGATGCTGTTGTACACGGCGATCGCGTTGGTGAAGCCGTAGCGGATGATGAACTCGAGGTCGAGCCGGTTGGCGTCGGACATCAGGTCCTGGTACTGGTTCATGAGCGCGTCGGCCACGTCCGTGGTGCGCTCGACGCGCGACGGGGGCGGCTCCACCGCACGCGACCCCGCGACCTCGCTGAAGCGCGGGCCGTGGATGCCGTCGGGACCGAACGTGAACACGCGCCGCTGTCCCTCGACGCTCACGTTGCGGATCATCGGCAGGGTCTCGGCCGTCAGCTCCTGCCCCTTGGCCGGACGCGCGGTCGCCGCGAGCAGCTCGCCTAGGTACCAGACCACCTCGTCGACGTCGGGCAGCACGACGTCGATGTTGCGGTCCAGCAGGTTCGCCTCCGCGCTCTGGGAGTCCACGGGGACACTGGCCCCCTCGAAGGCCTCGATCACGTTCGGGCCCGCGAAGCCGAAGTTGGTGCCCGACGTCGCGAGGATCAGGTCCGCGTTGGGCACCGCGCTCGCCGACACGCCACCCCAGACGTTGCCGAGCAGCACGGCGACCTGCGGGAGGTTGACCTTCTCCTTGTAGAAGCGAATCGCCTCGACCATCCGGGTCATCTGGGTCAGGCCCGCGAAGTTCTCGTGCTGGCGCACGCCGCTGGAGGCGTACACGGTGACGAACGGCAGCCGCTTGGCGATCGCCAGATCCGCCGCCGCCTGGAACTTCTCGCCCGAGACCACGCCCAGCGAACCGGCGAAGAAGTCCCAGTTCATGGCGTAGAGCACGACGGGCCGACCGCGCACCGTGGCCGTTCCGTAGGTCGAGGACTCCGACTTGCCCCGCTTCGTCTCGCGGTGCAACTTGTCCTGGTAGGACTCATCGAGCTCGGTGCCATGTCCCCGGCGAACCATTCCCACGAGATCGCGCGCGATGCGCCAGCGTCCGTGGCTCGCCTTGAACTCCATCAGCGTCTGCAGCTCGAGCAACTGGGTCGGGCTGTTGACGTGGCGCCGATTGCGCAGGTGCGGCTCGACGTCCTCGGCGAAGGTCGGCAGCCCCGCGGGAAAGCCCTCACCAAAGAATCGCAAGTCGAAGTCGTCGTCGGAGGACTGTCCGAGGGTAGTGGGGTCAGCCATGGAAGTCCAGTATGGCACGACCGTCCCCGTGACCCACCACCGGGAGACCCCGACCGTCGAGCCGCCAAGCCCGTGCGCTGCGCGTGGAGACCCTACTCTCGGGTAGCCCGGTCGTAGGTCACCACCGCCCTGGCGACGATCATCGCACGTCAACCCGACGTGGCCATCTTGGACGCGTACCTGACGAAGGTAAGCGGCAAGTCCCGCGAGACGCGCCACCGGCACCATCCGTTCCCGCGTTCGCCCCCCTCGTTCCCTCGGCCTGCGAGCCCGAAGAGGACGTCATCGCGATCGTCCGGGCTGGCGTCAGCGGTGCGGACGAGTGACGCCGTCTTCTCCCCGCGCCTCGCCGGCCTCGTCCTGGAGGCGTTCACGAACGAATCGGGCGACGCCACTCCCCTTCCCAGCGGGGACCCCGACCTCGACCAGATGACCGCCCCCGAGCGCCACGTGCTGCGGCTCATCGCACGCGGCCACGCGTACACGAGCGTCGCCCGCGAGTTGGACATCGCGCCCACGACGGTGGAGAGTCAGGTCTCGTTGGCGCGACGAAAACTGCAGCTCTCAAACCGCTACCAGCTCCCGAACTGGGCCAGCGCGGCGCCTCACGTAATTGTGGACGCCTCGCACTCTGCTCTCGGCGCGATGCCGTTCATGAACAGCGCGTTGGATCCGCCACCGCCGGACGCCCCACGTGTGACATCACCCTGACCTGGAGGCGGCGTCCGGATTCGAACCGGAGTACGGGGCTTTGCAGGCCCCTGCCTAACCACTCGGCCACGCCGCCAGGAAAAGTGATCTTACCGGTGCGCGTGAGACCGACGGTGCGCCAAACGCCAGACGCCCACAACGATCAGTGCCAGCACCGCCAGGTACACGAGAACGCGCAGCGTCGAGACAATCCATCCGATCACCGACAGGACAAGCAGGATCAGCACGATGACACCCACGACCGCCAGGACCAACTTTGCACTCTTCATGGTTCCTCCACCCGCTGTGGTGCTCGCGTGCCCGCCTCCTTCACGGTAGTCGCCCGGACTACTCAATCCTGGCCACCAACATCACCGGGGTACCGCGAGCTCGACGACACCGTGTGAGTACTTCTACACCTCGACCCGCGCTTCCCCGACGGCGGAGAAGCTCCACCCTGTAGATTTCCTAGGCCTTGAGCGTCACCTTGCTGAGTCCGGGGGGTGAATCGATCGAGCGCTGGCGGCGCTCGCCTAGGCGAAGGGCGAGCGCCTGGCCGGCGACGACCTCGGCAAGGCCGACCTGCCAGTCTGGACCACGTACTGGCAACTCGATGTCGACGTGCGCTCCTACATTTGACGAGTCCCCAGCGCGTAGGGCCACGGTCGACATCCCCGTCCGGCGAGCGGCGCCGACCACCTCCGCAGCCAGTTCGACGGCGAGGTCCGACGTCATCACCACGACGAGCGTGGCACCATCTCCATCGGCGCCCAACGGTCCGTGAAGGAAGTCCGCGACGGAGAATGCCTCCGCCCTGACTCCGGCCACCTCACGGATCTTGAGCGCGATCTCCAACGCCACGGCGTAGCCGATGCCGCGCCCGATCACCGTGATGCCACGCGGCGCGTCGAGCATCGACAGGGGCCACGCGGTTGCCAAGGCCCACGTCGCCACCTCGTCGACCGAGGGGGCGAGAAGTTCCACCGCCTCGAGCGAACGCTGGCGAAGTGAGCCCACGAGATGGACGGCCGCCTGCCACGTCGCCGAAAACGTCTTGGTCGAGGCAACCGCCCGCTCCACGCCGACCGCGAGATCGATCACACTCCTACTGGCGTGTGCGAGTGGCGAGTCGGGCTCGTTCGTCACGACGACCGTCGGGCGCCCCTGGGCGTTCGCCTGGCCGACGACCTCGGCGAGGCCCGGTGATCGCCCCGACTGAGAGATGGCCAGCACCCCAGCTCCCCGAAGGCCGATGGCCCGCCCACCGCCGTAGAGCGACGGAGTGGCCAACGCGACGAGCAGCCCCACCTCGCGGCCCGCCAGGTACTGAAAGAAGACGGCGGCGTGATCCGACGAGCCGCGGCCCGCGACGACCACGTGCGTGACGCCCTCCCACGACGCGGCGGCCACGTCGGCGGCGCGACGCCCCGCGTCGTCCCGGCTCGCCAGCAACCGCCCCTGGGATCGAATCTCCTCCTCGAACGCGCTCGTCACGGTCTCGCCCCCCACGGGGTGTCGGTCGCCCGCACGAGCCCCGCGCCACGCCGATCTCTCACCCACTCCCCGGGCGACGCCGCAGGGAACGAGCTCCACCGACGGCCACTAGGCGAGTTCATGGTCAGTCCCCTTCACCAGTAGTGACGTGAGCGAGAGCGACTCGTCGACAATCGCGATCGTGGCGGGCGATCCAGGGCGCAAGGACGCGATCTCCGTCCGACCCATCTCGCGCGCGGGGACCCACGTGGCGGCGCGCAGGGCGTCCCCGGGATCAATCCCTAGACGCGAGAGATGACGCAGCCCGTGGCGCAACGGCGTCGTGCCGCCCGCCAGCGTCCCGTCGCCGCGCCGGGCGATGCCGTTCACCACGTTCACCACCACGTCGCCCAACGAGTACGTGCCATCCGCCAACCTCGCGGCGGCGAGGGCGTCCGTCACGATGGTGCAACGCCCCTTGGCCGTGGCGAAGGCGAGGCGGAGCATCTCGTCGGCGACGTGCAGTCCATCGGCGATCACGTGCACGCCCACGCGAGAGTCGTTCAACGCCGCGCCCGCCAGCCCGGGTTGCCGCGCCGACATCGGTTCCATCGCGTTGAACAGGTGGGTCACCGCTCGTGCTCCGTCATCGAAGGCCTGACGAGCCTCGACGGCCGTCGCCGCGCTGTGACCCAGGGCCACGACACACCGCGCACGGGCGGCCCGAATGAGTGATTGGGCACCCGGCAACTCCGGGGCCAGTGTCACCGTGCTCACGCCTCCCCGCGCAAGCAACCGCTCCAGGAGGTCCAGGTCGGGCGGGCGCAGCTTCTGCACCGGATGGGTTCCGGATCGGCGCGGCGACAGGAACGGACCCTCCAGGTGGACGCCGAGGATCCGCGACCCCTCGCCCGATCGACGCGCCCGATTTATCACCTCGATAGCGCGGACGACCTCCTCTTCGTCACTGGTGATCAATGTCGGCTGATACGCCACCACGCCGTCGCGCAACAGCGAGCGACCCATCTCGATCACGTCGTCGACGCTGGCACTCAGCAGATCGACACCGTCGTAGCCGTTCACCTGGAGATCGACCAGTCCTGGAACCGCCGTGCCGCGTCCCCGGCCCGAGAGACCGACGGCGACGATCTCGCCGTCGGCCACGGCGATGTCGCCGTCCACCAACTCGCCATCGATGAGCGCCGCCGCGACACCCAGGCGCCGCACCACGCCGTGGGCCGCCCGCGACAACCCCACCGGCGAGGTCAACGTGATCTGATCGAGTGCAGCGCGCAGATGCCCATGAACTCGGTCGAGCTCGCGCTGCGCGTCATCGGCGTCGACGTGGGCCATGACCATCAGAGCGGCGACCTTCGGACGCCAGCTGCTCAACTCCAACGCCTCACGTGCCTGGTCGCTCTCACAGCGCGCGACGAGCGCCACCATCCGTATCGCCCGCTCGCGCAACTTCTCGTTGGTGGGGCGTAGGTCGATCATCACGTTGCCGAAGGTCTTGCCCAGCTGCACCATCGCCGTTGTCGAGATGACGTTGAGCACGATCTTCTGGACGGTTCCCGCGTTCAGCCTCGTCGACCCGGCGATCACCTCAGGTCCTACGGGAATCTCGATCGCGATGTCACAGAGGGCGCCGATCTCCGTGTCGCGATTGCACGCCAGCGCCACGGTCGTCGATCCGGCGCGACGAGCTTCGTCGAGGGCGCCAACGACGAACGGAGTTCGTCCGCTCGCGGAGATGCCCAGCACCACGTCACGTGACGAGACTTGGGCGTCGCGAACGGCCGCTTCGCCGGCCCCACGATCATCCTCCGCGTTCTCCACCGGCGTCGAGAACGCCGAATCGCCACCGGCGAGCAGCGACACAATCTGCCCGGGTGGCGAATTGAACGTCGGTCCCGCCTCGGCAGCGTCCAACATGCCAAGGCGTCCGGCCGTCCCCGCGCCGACGTAGATCAGTCGCCCCCCTTCGGCTAGGTGAGCCGTCACGACCTCCACGGCCTGGCTGATCGAGGGCACAGCCTCACGGACCATTCTCGGAAGACGCGCGACGTCGCCACACATCAGATCAACGAGGTCCAGAGTGCTGAGCATGTCCAGGTCGGCGGTGCTGGCGCGCACCTGCTCCGTCTCCAAGTCCCCCAGCGACGGTCCACGGTTCTCACTCACGCCACTACCTCCAACACGCGCCGGTGTAGGTCGGCACGAAACGCCGACTGTCGGTCCATCTGACGAACCGGGTGGATTGCGTTGGTGAGCAGGACAACCGCGACGTCCAGTGCCGGCGCCACCAGCAACGACGTGCCGGTGAATCCGGTGTGCCAGATCGTCCCGGCCGGCCACTCGCCCCACTCTGCGGGGTCGACTCGCCATCCCAGGCCTCTCACATCCGGGGGCCGTCCCGCAGCAGCGCGAGCCATCTCGCGCACTGTCGACACCTCCAGAATGGAAGACGACGTCGCGCCCAGGATCGACATGGCGAAACGAGTCAGATCACCCGCCGAGGCGAAGAGGCCCGCGTGACCGCTCACGCCGCCCATGGCGAACGCGTTGCCGTCGTGCACCTCGCCCCAGACCAGGCCCGGGCCCAGACGCTGATCGCCATCGAGCTCAGTGGCTGCCGTCTGGCGACGTTGACTGGACGCCGGACGAAAACGCGCCGTCGACATGGCGAGTGGACGCCCGATGACCGTAGTAAAGAGTCGATCAAGGGACGACTGCGCGCATTGCTCTATGGCCCATCCCAGCAACATGAAGTTGAGGTCACTGTAGAGGACAGTGCGCGGGCCAAGCTCGTGAGCCACCTCGCGCATCAGCGCCTGACGGACCGAGGCGACGCCGACGGCGCCGTCGCGGTAGAAAGGGTAGTGCGCCGCAAGGCCCGAGGTGTGGGTCAGCAGTTCTCGCAGTGTCGTCTGAGGGTGGGGATAGTCGGGAACCCAACGCTGCAGCGGATGATCCAGGTCCCAGTGTCCACCATCACGAAGCCACAGCGCCAGTGGTGTGGTGACGACCACCTTGGTGAGTGACGCGAGGTCGTAGAGCGTCGTGGCGCGCACCGGAACACTCTCGCCAACTCGACAGGCCTCCCCGCCGTAGATCCGGGCTCTCTCGCCGTCGGCCCCCACGATCACAAGATCGAATCCGGAGGGGAACTCGTCCACCAGGGCCTCTCCGAACGACGACACCACACCCGAGAACTGTCTCCCTCGCAACCTCTCGTCGCGAATCGACAGGGAGAGGCTCACCGCGCGGTGCGCCATTTCATCCTCTCGCAACGGATGTCGATGCCCGACTCACGTCGTCGAACGTCGCCCGGCGCACGAGACGGATCTCGTCCGCCCGATACTCCTGCTCCACACGACGAGAGCCGTCCGGCTCGAAGCCCAGGCCGCCGTAGAACTGACGAGCCGCTCCGTTCTTCTCGAACACCCAGAGGGTGATCGACCGCGGCCCCGCACTCACCAGCTCAGCGATGGCGTAACGCAGTAGACGCGTGCCAACCCCCCGTCCCGCTCTCTGCGGCGATACGTAGAGGGCTGCGATGTGACCACTACGAGGATCGTCGACGTCGTCGCCGAAACGGACGAATCCCTCGACCTCGCCGCGAGAGTCCTCCGCCAGCACCGTGCGCTGCGGCCCGGTAACGACGAGTCGGCCCAGCCACTCGGTAACGGCGTTGGCGTCCAGCGCGTCGAGAATGTCCTCGTCGACCACGCCGCGGTAGCTCCCACGCCACGCGTCGATGAAGACCCGGGCCAACGAGCCCGCGTCCTCTCGGCGTGCCGTACGCAGGCGCACATCGGGCACCGCCTCGCGCCGCACCGACCCCGGAGGCTCCAATCGGGTCTTAAACTGGAAGCGGTCACCTCGGTACAGCGAGCACACGTACTCGACCGGTGCGCCTCTGACGTCAATGCTGCAGCGCGAAAACATCAGAAGCGGAGCTCCAACCCACACGTTCAACAACGCTGCCTCTCGCTCTCCCGCCAGCGACACCTCAATCGTCTCCTCCGCTGATGCCAGCGTCACGTCGTAATCGGAGGACAGCAGCCGGTACAGCGACTGATCCTCCAGCAGGGCCGCGGTGATCCCGTCGAAGCGCGTCGCGTCGAGGTATACCGTCTCGATGGCAATCGGGTCACCGTCGGCGAGTCGCAGCCGCTCCAGGCGTAGCACCTCGGCGTCGGGCGCGACCCGTAGCGCCGCACTCACGTCCGCCGCCGCCGACACGCGCCGCACGTCAAGTAACTTTGACCCGGGCACGATTCCCTGCGACCTCATGCCCTCGGTGTGACTGGTCAGCTCGAGGGACTGAACAATCTTGTGGCGAGCCACGAACGTCCCCTTGCCCTGGCGACGCGTGACGCGCTGCTCACGCAGCAACTGGCCCAACGCCAGGCGCACGGTGGAGCGAGAGACGCTGTAGCGTTCGGCCAGTTCACGCTCCGTGGGCAGGGGGCTCCCCTCAGGAAGCCGCTGGATGTCACTCACGAGCACGTCGTGCAGTTGCTGATACTTCGGGGATCCCACGGGCGAGGTCACTCGTAGCGGGCCCTGTGGCACGTCTCCCCCTTCGTGACTCGTCGACTGCCACTGAGCATACCAATCCTGATTGGTATGGGCAACCTGCTCATTGGCACTTTTAGCCACTTTTGCCTTTATTACTGTCTTTTAGATGTTCACGGAACCTACGCACCGCCACGGGGCGCGCTTGACGCCCGATGATTGGTATGCCTATAGTCAAGCCCAGGACACTCAAAGGGGGGATCCCATGAAGCATTGGCGTCGAACAAAGATCGCCACCGTACTCGCCACAGTCAGCGGCATGACGGTGGCACTGACCGGAGGTGGCGTGCTGAGCGCGCCGCCGAGTGGAGCGAGCACCAAGACGTTCGTGATCGCCGACACGTCGAGCGTGCAGAAGATCGATCCGGACATCGTGACCAACTTCCTCGACTTCGAGGCTTTGGGCCTTATCTACCAGCCCCTCGTCCAGATGAGTCCGCAGTTGGTCATCAAGCCGGATCTGGCCACCAGGTGGGCGTGGACCCACAACGGTCTGGTGCTGACTCTGCAGTTGCGCCACGGCGTCACGTTCGACAGTGGTGTCCCGTTCACGTCCGCCGACGCCGTCGCGTCGTTGAAGCGCGCCGTCGCCCCGAAGACCGCCGATCCGTCGGCGTCCTTCATCGGCTCGGTGAAGACCATCGCCGCCGACGGCCCCTACGCCATCAAGTTGACCCTCAGCCATCGTGACGCCTCGGTCCTCGAAGGCCTGACCACGCTCAACATGGCGATGATGCCAGCTGCAGCAATCGCCAACGGAAGCATCGCCAAGCACCCTGACGGCACCGGGCCGTTCATGTTCTCCGCGTGGAGCCCCGGAAACTCCTTCTCGATGGTGGCGAACCCGCACTACTGGGGCGGCAAGGTGACACTGCCCTCCGTCAAGATCATCACCATCGCGTCGGAGCAGTCGATCGCCGCCGCGCTGGAGGCGGGGACCATCCAGATGGGTGACCTCACCCAGCCCACCGTGGTCTCCAGCCTGCCTAAGAGCATCAAGATCTCGAAGGCGTTGAGCCTCTCCTACCGGGTCCTGCAGATGCAAGACAACCAGCCGAACAGCCCGCTCGACAACGTGAACAATCGCTTGGCCATCGAGTGTGCCACGAACCGCAAGCAGATCATCACCGACGCGCTCTCCGGACAGGGCCAGCCGTCCGGCCCTGTCCCGCTGGGTCCCTTCGCGTCCAAGCCGGTGTCCGCGATCTGCCCCACCCAGAATCTGGCCAAGGCCAAGGCGTATCTCGCCGCCGCAGGCAACCCCAATGGATTCAGCTTCACCGCGATGACCTCCGACGCGCTCGACTCGACGTCCGCCGCGCAGGCCACCACCCTGCAAGCACAACTCGCTCAAGTTGGCATCACCATGACGATCAACAACCTCGACTCCAACAGCTACATCCAGGACTGGCTCGCAGGCAAGTTCCAAGCCGCGTTCGCGGAAAACGGTGCGGACCCGAACCCCTACGTGATGTACGACCGGTACTTCGGAGCCGGCGCTGACCTGAAGGTCCCGGCAGGTTACGTCAACCCGATGATCCAGAAGCTCTTGGCCGCGGGAGACCTGGCGACGACGCTCGGAGCGCAGAAGGCTGCGTGGGCGCGCGTCTCGGCCTTCCTGACGAGTCACGCAGTGTGGGACTGGCTGTTCGACGCCTACAACTTCGAGGCCATGGCCCCGAACGTGAAGGGGTTCACCGCATCGCCCGTGACCTCCGGTGCCTTCGCGGCGTTGGCCACGACTCACCTTTCGTAACCCGCATCTCACCAGACGTCGTACGATGTTCCTCCCCCTCGTACGACGTCTGGTGAGCATGCTCACCACGCTCTTCGGCGTTCTGGTCGTCGTCTTCATCATCCTTCGGCTACTGCCCGGCAACGCGGTCACGGCGTCGCTCGGCGTCAACGCGGGACTCTTGAGTCACGCGCAACTCCAGGCGATCGACAAGTTCTACGGCGTGGGAGAGTCCATTCCGCAACAGTTCTTCTCGTGGCTGTGGTCGATGCTGCACGGAAACCTCGGCATCTCGCTCAGCTCGCGCGAACCCGTGAGCACTCTCATCGGCTCGGCGCTTCCCGTCACCCTCGAACTCGCCGTCATGAGTATGGTCCTCGGTATCCTTATCGGCGTCGGCTTCGGGATGATCGGCGCACTGCACCCGGACCGTTGGCAAGACGACGTCGGCCAGGGGCTAGCGGTGTTTGGACTCTCGGTGCCGAGTTTCGTCATCGGCACAGTCCTCATCACCTACCTGGCGTCGATCTTTCACTACTTCCCCAGCTCCCTGGGCTTCGTGGGACTCTTCACCAACCCCTGGCTCAACCTGCAGCAGGTTTTCTTTCCCGCCCTCACCTTGAGCTTTGGCATCGGGGCCGCTATCATGCGCACGACGCGAGCGGCCGTCCTCGAGATCAGGGGCCTTAACTTTGCGCGAACCGCTCGTGGCAAGGGGATCTCCCGCCTCGCCTACGTGTGGCGCCACCTCTTCCTCAACGCGCTGGTCGCCATCACGACGATGTCCGGTATCCAGTTCGGCTACCTACTCGGTGGTGCCGTCATCGTCGAGGACATCTTCGTCCTCCCGGGCATCGGGCGGCTCCTCATCACCTCGATCACCGACCGCGACTTTCCCGTCGTTCAATCCGTCACGTTGATCTTCGCCGCGGGGTTCATCGTCGTCAACACGCTGATCGACATCTCCTACACTCTCATCGATCCCCGAACGAGGCGCCGATGACCGCTGATGCACTGCCCGCCGACGTGTCAGCTCGACCGTCACGCGCCGCCTGGCTCTCGGTCGTATGGCGCCACCGCAACGGCCGTATCGGACTCGTCTTCGCGATCCTCGTGATACTCGGATCCATCGCGGGCTGGACCCACCTCACCCCTTATCCGCCGGATCAGCTCGGCGCGGGTGGCATCCTGACCAGCCCGAGCCCGGCACACCTCTTCGGCACCGATCAGTTCGGGCGCGACGTCTTCTCCCAAGTCCTCCAGGCGCTGGCGGTGACCCTGGAGATAGCCCTCCTCGCCGTCGCCATCTCCGGGGTCATCGGCTCCATCGCCGGGATCGTCGCCGGATTCGTTCGCGGATGGCCCGCAGCCATCATCATGCGCGTCACGGACATCCTCTTCGCGATCCCCGCCATCCTGTTCGCACTGGCCATCGTCTCCGCACTGGGCTCAGGCGTCGTGGACAGCGCCATGGCCATTGGCATCGCGTACGTACCGATCTTCGTTCGTGTCGTGCGCGGACCCGTGCTGTCGCTCTACGAAGCCGACTTCGTGCGCGCTGGCCGGGTCCTCGGCTACCCGCGCCACCGCCTTCTGTTCCGCCACGTTCTCCCGAACGTCGCCGGCACGATCGCCGTGCAGACCAGCCTGACGTTAGCGTGGGCCATCCTCGACGAGGCCGGTCTCAGCTTCCTCGGTCTCGGCCCACCCGCCCCCACGGCGTCCCTCGGTGAGATGGTGAGCAACTCCACCTCGCTCGCGAGTCACGCGTGGTGGACGCTGGCGTTCCCCTCGCTCGCCATCGTTGTCGCCGCGATCGCCTTCAACTTCCTGGGTGACGGCCTACGCGCGGCGTTCGATCCTCGCGGGTTGTCGAGGTGAGCCGATGAAGGTCATCGGACTCATCTCGGGGACCTCGTACGACGCAATCGAGGCAGTTGCGACCGAGATCGTCCTGCGCGACCAGGACCTACGGGTCACCGTGCTGGCGCACGTCTCCGTCGCCTACGACGAGACGCTGCGTCGGCGCATCGCGACGGCACTCCCGCCCGCCGCGACGTCGCTCGAGGAGGTGTGTCGGCTCGATGCCGATATCGGCCACGCGTTCGCCGCGGTGGCGTCCGACATCAACGATCGCTACTTCCACGGACTCGTCGACGTCGTCGGCTCGCACGGCCAAACCTTATTCCACTGGGTGGACGCGGGACGGGTTCGAGGGACCCTCCAGGTGGGCCATCCCGCCTGGATTGCCGAGAGCACGGGCGCCACGGTCGTCGCCGACGTTCGCGCTCGCGACATCGCCGCCGGCGGTCAGGGCGCACCACTAGTCAGTCTCCTCGACGTGCTCCTGCTGGGCGATCGTGTGGCGCCCACAGCCTCGACCACGGTGGCCGCCCTGAACCTGGGCGGCATCGCCAACCTCACCGTGGTGGCACCGGACATCGCGCCGATCGCGTTCGACGTAGGACCAGCCAACGCGCTGCTCGACGCAGCCACCAGGTGGACCACGAACGGCGTGCACGCCTTCGACCAGGATGGGATGCGGGCTGCCCGAGGCACCGTTGATCACGAAATGCTCGACGAGCTCCTTCGAGAGCCGTACTACGCGCTCTCGCCGCCGAAGTCGACGGGAAAGGAACTCTTCAATTTGTCGTACGTGCGCCGACACCTCGACAGCCGCCAACTCGGTGGCGATGACCTTCTCGCCACCCTGAGCGAGCTCACCGCCGCGACGGTCGCGAACGCCGTGCGGGCACATCGTGTCGACGAACTCTTCGTCTCCGGCGGTGGCCTCCACAACCCAGATCTGATGGCGAGGGTTCGCCATCGCCTCGATGACATCACTGTTACGTCGACCCGGGAGCTCGGGATGGATCCCGACGCGAAGGAGGCGATCCTGATCGCCGTGATCGGCTTCCTGACCGCACACGGCCTCACCGGAACGATTCCCTCCTGCACGGGCGCCCGCCGGCCAACCGTGCTCGGGACCATCACTCCCGGGCGCCACCAGCCACGACATCTTTCCGAGGCTCACCAACCACGCACCCTGCACGTCAGCACCCCCGGACTTGCGCCGTCGGACGAGTCGTGACCAGAACCCTCCTCTCGCTTCGCGACCTGGTCGTAGGACTGCGTCACGGCCACCAGACATCACCGATCGTCCGCGGAGTGAGCCTCGACGTCGCACCGGGCGAGCGAGTCGGCGTGGTAGGCGAAAGCGGGTCCGGTAAGACGCTGACCATGCTGTCCGTCCTCCGACTCCTCGCCTCCCCACCCCTCGACATCCTGGGCGGCCACATACTCCTCGATGGCGAGGACCTCGTTTCGGCGTCCGAACACCGGCTGCGACAAATTCGAGGATCCACGGTCGCCATGGTGTATCAGGACCCGATGACCTCACTCAACCCGCTGCTTCACGTCGGGTACCAGATCGTCGAGGCGTTGAAGGCCCACGGCGAGGACACACCGCACGCCCGGGAGAAGACTCGCGATGCCTTGCGCCAGGTGGGCCTTCCCGACCCCGAACGCGTCGAAAGATCGTACCCCCACGAGCTGTCCGGTGGCATGATTCAACGTGTCATGATCGCGATGGCCCTCGCAGCCTCGCCGCGCCTGCTGATCGCCGACGAACCAACCACGGCCCTCGACGTGACCATTCAACAGCAGATCCTGGACCTCGTTCTCGATCTCCAGGCCACGACGTCGATGGCGGTGCTGTGGGTGACCCACGACCTCGGCGTCGTCGCACGGCTCGTAGACCGAGTCGTCGTCATGTACGCCGGTCGGATCGTCGAGGACGCTCCCACGGGTGAACTGTTTCGCCGACCGTCGCACCCCTATACCGCGGCGCTTCTCGCGTCACTACCTGGAACGCAACATACCCATCGATCGTTGCTTCACCAGATTGGCGGCAGCCCGCCCGACCCAACCCGCCTCGATGCCGGCTGTCCCTTTCGGCCACGTTGCAGTTTCGCCATCGATCAGTGCGCCCGTGAGGAGCCGCCTCTCCTGGCACGCGGGGAGAGTCGCGCAGCCTGCTGGAGGGAGCCTGACGCATGGATGCGGTAGTCCTGCGAGGCACCGACCTTGCCCAACGCTACGAGGGCAGAGGAAAGCACGTCGTCGACGCACTGCGCGGCGTGTCACTGGAGCTCCGCGAGGGAGCCACTCTCGGCATCGTTGGAGAGAGCGGATGCGGCAAGTCAACACTGGCCCGGCTGCTCGTCGGGCTCGAGCTTCCCTCAGCGGGAACCGCCGAGATGGGTGGCGAGTCCATGAGCGCGCTCAACGGGCGGACCCGAGCCCGACGAATCCAACTCGTATTCCAAGACCCCTACTCGTCTCTCGACCCGCGCCAACGAGTGCGCAACGCCCTGCGAGAAGTCCTGACATTTCACCGCCTCCACACCGGCGCCGAGGAGCAACGGATCGAGGAGCTCCTCGACCTGGTGGCGTTAGGGCGTCGATTCGCGGACCGCTACCCGCACGAACTGTCCGGCGGGCAAGCTCAACGCGTCGCGATCGCCCGCGCCTTAGCCGTAGAGCCCACCATCATCGTGCTGGACGAGCCGACATCGGCGCTCGACGTGTCGGTCCGCGCGGAGATCATCAATCTTCTAATCGGTATTCAGAGTCGTATCACGATCTCGTACATCTTCATCAGCCACGACCTGTCCATGGTGCGTCACGTCTCCGATGACATTGCCGTCATGTACCTGGGGCGGATCGTCGAATCAGGCTCCTACGACCAAGTGCTCGACGCCCCGCTGCATCCCTACACCCTGGCGCTGGCCCAAGCCGTTCCCGTGCCGGACCCGACTGTCGTGCGACCGCAACGAGTCACGTCCGCTATCACGGCCACCAGTCCCACCACGAGAGGATGTGACTACCAGGATCGCTGTCCGCTGGTCGAGCCACACTGCCGAGAGGTCGCGCCCACGCTCGACAACGTCGGTGCAGACCATCGTGTCGCCTGCCACGTCGCGCTACGACGGGCCAGAACGCCGTAACGCCTCTGGCGAAACCACCGTGACCAGGGGTGGCGTGCAGATCACCTCGTCCTCGCTCTGCACCCACCACCCCGCGTCGAGGTCGTGACCCCGCAACGGATCGATCCCCATCGCAAGCGTGGCTGCCGCGGCCACCGCACTGGCCGGCTCGAGCATGCAGCCGATGAGCACACCCAACCCGCACGCTCGCGCCACCGCAATCACTTCGCGAGCGGCGCGCACGCCACCGCACTTGGCGAGCTTCACGTTGACCATGTCCGCCGCTCCCAGCTCCGCGACCCGTAGCACGTCACGAGCTGAGTGGACCGACTCGTCAGCCAGCACCGAGACAGCCGAGTGACGGGTCACGGTCGCCATCCCTCGCAGATCACTCGCCGGTACCGGTTGCTCGAGCAGGTCGATTGTCACGTCAGCCCTCTCGAGACGCGCGAGAACCTGCAGCGCCTGTTTCGCCGACCAGCCCTGGTTGGCGTCGAGACGCAGGCGCAACGATGGATCGACCACCTCTGACACCGCGAGAACCCGCGCCACGTCCCGGTCGACGTCATCACCAACTTTCAATTTCAAGATGTCGAATCCCTCGGCGGAGCGTTGCGCCGCGGCCGCAGCCATCGCCTCCGGCGATGCGAGCGAGATCGTAACGTCCGTGCGAACAGGGCGAACGGGGACACCGAGCACCGCCGCCAGCCCGCCGTTGCGCTCCGCCAGTGCTCGGTGCACCGCCAGGTCGAGTGCGCACTTAGCCGTGGTGTTGGCGAAGAGAGCTCCCGCGATCCGCACCAGAATCTCATCATGCTCGGCCAAGGGAAGGCCAACGATCGCGTGCGCCAGCGGCCCCGTCACCGCCGCGACGATCGACTCCGCGGTCTCTCCGGTAATCGGTGGCGTCGGGCTTACCTCGCCGGTCGTTATCATTCCATCCGACCACGTCACGTCGACCGCGATAACGTCGAGCTCGTTCACCTCCCGAAGTGACGTCCGAAAGGTGGCCCGTAATAGTCGTGACTCACGTCGACAACTAATACTATTTATGATTGGTCTATCAGAGGATCTTATCGAACACATGGAATACACCCCTCACGTTATTGGCAGACTTATAATACTCTATATTGAACATCATGCGATGTCATTACGGTGCAATTTATCGCCATAGACGTGCGGATTCAATAATGGTGATACACGAGAACTCGATGGAGATGAGGACGACATGACCAAGCGCAAGAGCAGATACCGCGTCGACCCGCGCGCTCTCCTCGCGCGACACGACGTGTACGATTTACTCCGCTCCATCGATGACTCGTGCACCGGCCACATCGCCGTGAGCGCGAAGCACCTTGGCACGGGTGAGGTCCTGGAGTGGCGTAACCACGATGTTCGTCGTGTCGCCAGCAGTGCCAAGGTCGCGATCCACGCCGTCGTAATGGACTGGGCGATCAGAGGACGGCTCGAGCTCGATCACCGAGTTGAACTCACCATCGATGACCTGGTGGGTGGATCCGGTGTGTTGGCCGTGCTGCGCCCGGGGATCGCTCCAACAGTCGCGGACCTGTGCACTCTGATGATCGTCGTCTCCGACAACACGGCCACGAGCGTGCTGCTCGGCCTCGTGGGAGGTGCGGAGGAGGTCAACGCGACGCTCCACCGCCTCGGCATCGAAGGTATCCGCTTCCACCGCGGCCTCGACTACCCTCCGCCTCCGCTCGTCACCGCCCAGTCACCATTCTTCGCCCCACCGACGACGCCCTTCGCCACCGCGGCCGCCGACGATCTGCGCGACCTCGTGGTGCGCCTGCACGACGGGGCGCTCGTCGACGCGGACGCCTCGCGCGCCATCCTCGACGTGCTCTCCTGCCAGTACGCCAGTGATGGGGTGGCCCGCGACTTTCTCGAGATCGATCCTCGCTGGGAATGGCGAATGGGCCGTCTATCTGTCGCTCACAAACCGGGCGCCATCCCCGGTACCCGCTGCGACGTCGGGCTGATCAGTCTGCCCGACGGCCAGGAGATCGCCTACGCCGCGATCGCCGACGATCTGAGCGACGCGACGATGACGTCCCAATCCGAGGGCGATCTCATCCTGGGACGCATCGGCTCGCTCCTGTTACGGCACTGGTGGCCAGATCCAGTGCCGGTGCCGCTGCGCCCCCACGCCCCGTGACCGACGCCGGCACCGTAGAGGGCCGGGCGAGCGTGACGCGCACCGCACCGGTCCGACTCGGCTCAGCCCCGAGTCCGTCACTCTGTCGCGGCACACCGATGATGAGTGGCCACCTCCAGGTGGCGCGATGCCAGAATGCCCCCGCAAGACAGCACGAGGTCCACCCGCAGGGTGTCGGCCTCTGGTGACCGAACCCGTCGGCAGAGGAGGCGCAGCACCGCCAGACCCTGGCCGGGTCTCGTCCCGTCCGGTCATGCGACTCACAGTCCGCGAACCCTGCCACGCGCATCAAATGACCGTGACGGCGTCTGACGCTCCCGGCGACGCCCGCCCGATGCCGATCGACGAGTAGTATTTGGTGATGACGCGCCAACCGGCAGCATCGGCCGACTGCGCCTCGAGGTACCTCGTCCGTGGCCCGTCGGCTTAGCATCCTCGCGACCGTCCTGCTGCTGTTCCTCGCAGCCATTGCGGCCCAGTCGGTGAACATCCAGTTCTTCAAGGCGTCGGCCCTCGACGCCTCGCCCCTCAACCCGCGCAACATCTCCGCCTCGGTGACGGCGCCGCGTGGCGAGATCGTGGCCGCCGACGGCACCATCCTCGCGCAGTCGCGACCGCTGCCCGGCGCGCCCAACGTCTACCACCGCGTCTACCCCCTGGGGGCGCTCACCGCCGGCCTCGTGGGCTTCGCGTCGCCGAGCTACGGCACCTGGGCCCTGGAGGCCGAGTACAACAACTACCTCTCGTCGCACGCGCAGCCCCCCCAGTCCCTGTCCCAGGTGCTCTCGCCCACCACCGGGGCCGACAACGTCACCCTCACCCTGCAGCCCGCGCTGCAGCGCGTCGCCCAGCACGCCCTGGCCGGACGCGACGGCGCCGCGGTGGTCCTGGACCCCCAGAACGGCGACGTGCTGGCGATGTACTCCAACCCCACCTACAACCCCGCGCCCTTCACCTCCTTCACCTTCAAGGTGGCCGAGGCGGCCTGGAAGAAGGACACCACCAACAACGCCTACGGCTTCCCGCCCCTGGGCAACATGGCCGTCCAGCAGACCTTCCCGCCGGGCTCCACCTTCAAGATCGTCACCACGTCGGCGGTCGTCGTCTCCAAGCCGCAGCTGCTCAACAAGTCCTACCCGGTCCTCTCCTTCACGCACCTGCCCCACTCGAACAAGACGCTCTCGAACTACGCCTACGAGTTCTGCGGGGGCACGATCGCCCAGATGCTGCCCCCCTCGTGCGACACCGGCTACGCGCTGATCGGCCTCGACCTCGGCGGCGCCGCCCTGGCCAAGGCCGCGAACAGCTACGGCATCAACCAGGTTCCGCCCATCGACCTGCCCGGCGTCGTGCCCAGCTACTTCCCGCCCGCCTCCTCGTTCACCTACAACCAGCCGCTGCTCGCGTACTCGGCCATCGGCCAGGAGAACGTGCGGCTCTCGGCGCTGATGAACGCGCTGATCGCCGGGGCCGTGGGCAACGACGGCGTCATGATGACGCCCCACCTGATGAACTACATCACCGGCCCGGACGGCACGGTCGTGAAGCGCTACGTGCCCACCGTGTGGAAGACGCCCCTCACGCGCGCCCAGGCCAACGTCATCATCCCACTCATGGTCAACGTGGCACGTTTTGGCACCGCGGCCGGCGTCTTCCCGGCGCAGGACAACGTCGCCGCCAAGACCGGCACCTCCCAGGTCGGCAACGGCGTCCAGAACACCGACGACTGGATGGTCGCCTTCGCCCCGGCGAACCACCCGACGATCGCGGTGGCCACCGTGGTCCCCTTCCAGGTGACCTCGGCCACGGGCAACTCGGTCGCGGGGCCGATCATGCGCTGCCTGGTTGAGGGCGCCCTCGCCCTGCAGGCGGGCCAGCCGGCCTCGGGGACCTCCACCACCTGCGCGAGCTGACAGCCGTTACTCCATCGACCCAATCACGACCGGTAAGATACGGCCATGCATCGCCACATTCCGTCGGGGAAGGCGCCGTGCCACGAGTACGCCGCCGCCGCGCGGCTCACGGTCCGTTCATCTGCCACGACTCCCGACTAGCGTGCGCCTCCGCCGCACGCGAGCGCGACGTGATGGTCGCGACAATTCCCCTCAGCCGTCGGTGACGCGCGGAGCCACCCGACTCACGGCGCCTCTGCTGGCAACCCTGTTCGCCGTGTTGGCCTTCGCCACCCCCGCGAGCGCGGTCGCCACGGCGTCAGCCGCCCCTCCGGTCTGGCAGACCACCTGGACCTCACCGACCGATCTCGCGGTGGGCTACACCTACAACTCCACCACCCGCGACATCGCCACGGTCGCCGTCGCGGGCGACGCCCTCACCTTCACCTTCTCCAACCTCTGGAGCTCGACGCCCACCACCTTCGCCGCCGTCACCGTCGGGGTCCAACAGAGCGGACCCGACGTCGTCGTCGGCACGCTGCGACCCGTGACCTTCGATCACGGACTGCGCAGCGTCACCATCGGCCCCCACGCCCGCGTCACCAGTGACGCCGTTGCGATGCGCGTGCACGCCGGCGAGACGCTCGCCGTATCCGTCGCGGTCACGGGCTACGCCGAGGTCAGTGTGCACTACTGCTGCAACGGCCGAATCGACTCGTACGCGACCGCCAACTCGGTCGGCGACGTCACGGCAAACCCCCAGGGAACCGCGTTCGACCCGGGGCTCACCAGCCCGTACATGCGCTGGCTCTCCGCGATCGCCGTGCACGACTCACCCGCCCAGGGCACGATCGTGGCCCTCGGCGACTCGATCACCGACGGCTTCGGCTACCTCAATCAGGGCTACAGCTGGGTCAACGCCCTCCAGGCTCGCCTCGACCGCCTCCCCGCGAGCGAGCAGATGTCGGTCGTGAACGAAGGCATCGCGGGCAACACCCTGACCGTCTTCCCGCCACGCACGTCCTTCGCCGCGACGTCGGGCGGGCTCCCGGGCGTCACGCGCCTCTCGCGCGACGCCCTGTCACTGCCGGGGGTGAAGGACGTCATCGTCTTCCTCGGTACCAACGACATCTGGTTCGGAGCCGGCGGGGAGGCCGGCCACCCCATCCCCCCCTACGGCACCGCGAGCGCCATCGAGGCGGGTCTGAGTCAGGTGGTCACCGCGACCCGCGCTCGCGGCATCAAGATCTTCGCCGTGACGCTCCTGCCTCGCTCGACCTCCACCGCGGCCGACCACGACCTGCCGGAGTACTGGTCTCCGGCGGAACAGGCCACACTCAGCGCGGTCAACGCCTGGATCCTCTCACCCGGCGCCGGCTTCAACGGCGTGCTCAACCTCGCGGCCGTGATGGGCGACGTCTACGACGGCGCCTGTCAGCCGTGGGTGCCCTTCGCCCCCTACTTCAATCCCGACCACCTGCACCCCGACGTCGCCGGCCAGACCGTCATGGCCAACGCCATTGACACCACGCAGTTCCAGCTCCCCGAAGCCCCTCTGTTACCCGCCCCGCTCGCGGCCACGCCGACGCCGGGTTGCCCGGCGGCGCGCCTGGCGGCCTCGATACTCGCCGCGAGCGCCGTGCCGCCCACCACCACGACCTCGGTGGCGCCGACCACGACCCCCACCACCGTGGCGCCACCAGCGCCGGCGCGGCCCAACCACCGCCTGCGCCTGTATCTCGCCGGCGCGGCGGTGGTCCTGCTCCTGGTCGCGTGGGTCGAGCGGCGTCGGCGCGTCCGGCGACGGGCGCAACGACGGCGCGCAATGCGCCTCGCGTCGCCAACCCGCCCACCGTTCCCACCGGGTCGACCGACGCCGGGTCGGCGCCCCCCACCCTAGGAGCGTCGGGCGGGGTGCGTCACGCGTCGAGATCGTAGACGAAGCGCAGGAAGGGTTCCCCGCTGCGACTGGCCAGTTCCCCCGTGAGACGCCATCCGAGGCGCTCGTAGAAGTGCCGCGCGGCGAGGTCCGGCGGCGTGACCAGTTCGACACTGCGCACCCCGGCCGCGCGGAACGCCGCGAGTGCCGCCTCGACCAGCGCGCGACCGACGCCGTGCCCCTGCGAGCGGTGCGCGACGAGAACGTGGGTGATCTCCCCGACCACGGGTCCATCCGGCGAGACGTTCGCGGGCGGGCGCCATCGGCTGGTGACGAGCCGCATCAACCCTCGCGCGTAGCGCGCCGCGCGCGTCACGACCAGGTCCCGGGCCAGGCGCGGGTCCGTCAACGCCGCGCCAACCTGGCGAAGGGCCAGGGTCATCCCGTGGTCGCGCACCATGGCCCGCACATGACACCCGGGGTCGCTGGCCCCCAGGAGTCCGCCCACCACAACGTCGTCCTCGAGGGCCACCAGGGCGACGGCTCCCGGCGTCGAGATCCAGGCCCGGTAGTAGGCGTGCAGGAAGCGGGGACCGAAACGCGAGAGGAACTCCATGTCGAGCACCTCACGGTGCAGGACGACCACGGCGCCGAGATCACGGTCGTGCATCGGTCGCACGCTCACCACGACGGTACTCCGAAACCGCGCGAGGGGCCGGCGACGAGAATGGGGGCGAAGTCGGCGATGCGCCACAGTACCATCGACCCTCCCGCGAACCAGCGTCACCTCCAGGGGGGATCACGCTGATACGCTGGCGCGAATGCCCGCCCCCCGGTATCGCCGCCGCGCCGCTGTGCGCCGGCGGCGGCTCCTCGCGGCAGCGATCGCGGTGCTCGCGATCGCCTCGGCGGTCGCGGTCGTTCGCGCTCTCGCTCCCGCCAGTTCGCCGCCGACCACCACGTCGGCACCTCCCACGACGTCGACCTCGGCACCGAGCACCACGACGACCACGCTCCCCTCACCGCCCTTCGCGGTGGGCACCCTCTCCTTCACGATCGTCGAGCCGACGACGGCGGGTCAGGCGCCTCGTGATCTGCCCACGATCGTGCGCTATCCCGCCACGGGCTCGCCGGGTGGCCCCGACGTCCCCGGCGCGTCACCCCGCGCCGGACCCTTCCCCCTCGTGGTGTTCTCCCAGGGCTTCGACATCTCGCCCGAGGCCTACGCCGGGCTCTTGAACGCGTGGGCGGCGGCGGGGTACGTCGTGGCCGACCCCGCCTATCCCTACACCTCCCCCGGTGCGCCCGGCGGGGTGATCCGCACCGACATCGTGCACCACCCGAACGATCTGCGCTACGTGATAGCGACGCTGCTGTCCGACAGCGCTCGACCCGGCGGCATCCTCAGCGACCTGATCGCCCCCTCGCGTATCGGAGTGATCGGCCAGTCCGACGGGGGCGACGTCAGCCTCGCCGCCGTCGCCAACACGTGCTGTCGCGACGCGCAGATCCGCGCCGCCGTCATCCTCTCGGGCGCCGAGCTCAGCTGGTTCGGGGGCGCCTACTTCACGGGTCCCTCGGTCCCGCTGCTGGTGGTTCAGGGAACCAACGATCAGGTCATGAACCCGGTCACCTGCAGCGTCCAGCTCTACAACCAGGCGCCCGAGCCCAAGTACTACCTCTCGATGATCGGCCAGACCCACCTCAGCGCCTACGTGCCCCCAGGTCCCGCCCGCGACGAGGTCGCGCGCGTCACTATCGACTTCCTCAACGCCTACCTCAAGCACTCCCCGCCGGCCCTGAGCGCGATGACGCGCGCGGGCGACGTCGCGGGACTCGCGACGATCACGAGCGCGCCATCACTCGCGCCGGTCGCGGGAACCTGTCCCGACGCACCAACCGGGTGACGCTAGGCGCCGGGCTTCACCCCGCGCACGATGTTGGCCTCGGCCACGACGTTGACGCTGGAGACGTCGACGAAACCAGCTTGCTCGTAGAGGCGCGACCACGCCTCGGGCGTGATCGGCCGCTCGTGCACGCGTAGCAGGTAGCGCCCGGCGTTCTTCGCGATCCGCCAGTATCCGGGGAGGCCCTTGCGGGCCATGACCTTGATCTTGCCCGCGATCACCTGACGATCCTGTGCGGTCGCGCCACGACCCAGCATCATGTCGGCGTTGATCAACTGACCGCCGGGGCGTAGCCACCGGTAGGCGGCACGCACGACCTTGGCCTTGTCGGCGTCGCGCAGGTGATGCAGGGCGTAGTTGCTGATCACCAGGTCCACTGAGGCGTCCGGCAGTGACAGGCGCTCCACGGGTGACACGACCCCCGTCACCGTCGTGATCCCCTCGTCGGCCGCGGTCGACGTCATGCGCGCGATCATCGCGTCACTGACGTCCACGCCGACGACGACGGCACCGTGCCGCGCGAGCTCCAGCGCCAGCCGGCCACCCCCGCAGCCCAGGTCGACGACCCGCATCCCCGCCTGGACGTGGGCCGCGTCGACGGCGGCCGCAGCCACCTTGGCCATCCCCGCGTCGTTGTGCTGATCCCACGTGCCCGCGCGATCGGTCCACCGGCGTCGCTGCGTACGAATGGAGATCGCCGTCGCCAGTCGCTGACGCCACGGCGGCGTCGCCCGGCTCGCACTGCTCGGCGTCGGGGTGGGGGATGACGTGCTCAACGTGACCTCATTCGTAGTGGTAGTCGTGATGCCGAGCGGCGGCCGTGACAGCGACACGAACCGACTCGGCGTCGACGGCCGCGGACCACCGCGTGGCCCGCGCCGACGTCGCGCCACAGCCTACCCATCGACGTTGAACGCCCGAGTCGGCGCTCCTAAGCCTTGCGTAAGGATTGGTCGGTGGGCGACGGCTCGTCGCCCACCGACGGGCGTCGCGACGGCACTTCTGGCGCGCCGCCCGGTAGAATTAGGGAATGATCCGCCGTGCTGTGCTGACCGTGAGCGTGACGCTCGGCCTGCTCGCCACGGTCCTCGGGCCCACGGCGGCCGGGGCTGCGACCACCCTGCAGGTCCACTCGAGCGTCGCCACCACGCTGTCCAACGGAATGCCACTGGTTCGCCTGCGCTTCGCGTCCGACGTGACGGCGAGCACCTTGCCGCCGCTCCGGGTCACCCCGTCACTGACGACTCAGTGGCAGCAGATCGGACCGCGCGAGGTCCAGGCCGTCTCGCCGCAGCGACTCCAACCGCTGGTGGCGTACCAGATCGAGGTCCCCTCGAGCGTGAGTTGCACGGCGTCGGGCTGCCAGTTCACCTCGCTACGACCGTACGTCGCGAGCGAGTCCACCGACTTCGCCTGGGAGCAGCAGCTGCTCGCGACACTGCACTACCTCCCCCTCACCTTCACGCCCACCCTGCCGAGCAGCGACCCCGCCGCGCCGACCCCGGGCGTGTTCACCTGGGCCTTCCCGTCACTGCCGTCCCGGCTCAGCGCACAGTGGCAGTTCGGCCAGGACAACGTTCTGCTCACCGGAGCGCTGATGGCCTTCCAGAGCGACCACCAACTCCCCACCACCGGGATCGCCGACGCCGCGACGTGGAACGCGATGCTGAGCGCGGTCGACGCCAATCAGGTCGATCCCCACCCCTACGACTACGTCGACGTCACCACGACCCTGCCCGAACACCTCCAGTTGTACGTGAACGGCCGCCCGACCTTCCAGACCCTCGTCAACACGGGAATCTCCGTCGACCCCACGCAGCTGGGCACGTTCCCCGTCTACCTGCGCTACGTCAGCCAGACCATGTCGGGCACCAATCCCAATGGCACCCACTACAGCGACCCGGGCATTCCCTGGATCTCGTACTTCAACGGCGGCGATGCCCTGCACGGGTTCATCCGCGCGACCTACGGGTGGCCCCAGAGTCTGGGGTGCGTCGAGATGCCCTTCGCCTCGGCCAAGACCGTCTGGCCGTGGACCCCGATCGGCACCCTGGTCACGGTCCACTAGCGCCGCCGCGATCGTCGTCCGGTCGCGGCCCGAAGGGCTCATCGCCGCGCTGGCGGTCGACGCGCACGCCCCCGGGGCCCAGATCACTGGCGCGCGCCACGGCCCGCACGCCGAACTTCGCGCGTACCTCGTCCACGGCATCGCGTAGAGCCTCGTGGCCCACCTGGCGTCGGCGCCCCTCCTCGCCCAGCGAGGAGTCCCCGTCCGGCCACGCGAAGCGCAACTGCACCTCGTTGGCCTCGCGCGCCACGAACGACGACGCGTAGAGGCCCAGGAGTCGCACGGCCCCGCGCGCGGGGATCGACTCCAGAAGCGCCTCGCCGAGCACCGCGATCGCCGCGGGGTCGTCGACGCCGAAGGAGAGCGTCTGGGATCGCGTGACGCTGGACAGATCGTCGTAGCGGACCAACAACGAGAGGGTCCGCGCCACCAGACGGCGCTCGCGCAGCGCGCGCGACACGACGCCCGCGTGATGGCCCACCGCCCGCGCCAGGTCCACACCGGTCAGCGAGCGGGCGAACGTCTGGTCGTGGCCGAGCGACTTCGCGCCGCGCTCCACCACCACCCCACGCGGATCCTCGCCCCGTGAGAAGCCGACCAGCGTCGCGGCCATCGACGGGCCGACGTAGCGCGCGAGCGCCGCCTCGTCGATACGGCGCAGGTCGCGAACGGCCCGCACGCCCAACTGCGCCAACTTCGACTCCGTCGCGGGCCCCACGCCCCAGAGCGCGCGCACGGGCAGCTCCTCGAGCCACGCGGCTTCGCGCGCGGGACTCACCCACACGACCCCTGGCCCCTCTCGTACCTCGCCGTTCTCGATGAAGGGCTTGGCGCGTCGCGACGCCAGCTTGGCGAAGAGCTTGTTGCGAGCCAGGCCCACCCCGCACTCGAGGTGCAGCTCGTCGCGCACGCGCTCGCGCAGGGACCGCGCCGCCGCCAGTGGACGCACCTGGAGCCGTGCGAGTCCCCGGAGGTCCGCGAACACCTCGTCGAGGCCGAGAGGCTCGAAGGTGGGGGTGAGGTCGTTCACCACCGCGTGGAAGTCGCGCGAGTACGCCTCGTAGCGCTCGAAGTGACCCGCCACGATCACCAGGTCGGGACAGCGTCGACGGGCGACCACGCTCGACATCCCGCTGTGCACCCCGTAGCAGCGCGCTTCGTAGTTCACGCTCGCCACCACCCCTCTCTCCCCAGCGCCGCCCACCGCGAGCGGCCGCGCGCGCAAACGGGGATCGTCCAGCATCTCGACGGACGCGAAGAACGCGTCCAGGTCGACGTGCAGAATCGGCGCCTCGTCCAGCGAGGGATCGTCAGAAGTCGAGTTCAACGTGCCGAAAGGCCTCCCCGTACGCCACGCCCGTCAGTCGGCCCGCCTGGGCCGCCCGTTCGTAGACCACGTCGCGAATGGCTTCCGTATCATCGGCTAGCTGAGAGGAGTGGGTCAGCACCGCCGCCACCTTGCGATCGATCACGTGGGTGACGTCGGCTACGACGTCCGGCTCGTGTGTCCCCGAGAGAAGCAGGCGGCCGACCTGGTGGGGGGCACCGCGATCGGGAAAGTACAGCGGCATAGCCGCCGCCGGTGCCACCGCATCGAGCAACGCCCATCCGGTCGCGCGATGATCGTGGTGGTTGATGTACACCCCTCCAAAAAAAGTCGCCGTCGGGTCGGGTCCGACCACGACTTCGGGCCGACGCGACCGAACCAGTTCCACCAGGGTCGCGCGCAGTGCGAGGTCGTTGTCGACCTCACCGTCGGGTCGGCCCAGGTTCACGACCGTCGACGCCCCCAGGAGCTGGGCAGCTGCCTCGAGCTCGCGATGTCGCAACTCCGCCAGACTCGCGCTGTCCACCGGTACGTGGGCACCCTTCGCCCCGTCGCAGACGACGACGAGATGGACCGCACAGCCCTCGTCCGCCCACTGCGCCAACAAGCCGCCGGCCGCGACGTCCGCGTCGTCGGGGTGCGCGAAGATCGCCATGGCGACTCGAGGGTGCAGAGTCAGCGACCGCACCTCAGTGCCGCAGCTTGGGTGCCGTGGACTTCACCAGCATGCCGATCTCGCGCGCGAAGTCCTCGGTACCCTCGAACCCCTTGTAGACGGACGCGAAGCGAACGTAGGCCACGTCGTCCACGCTGCGCAGCACGTCCATCGTGGCGACGCCGATCTCCTCGCTGGTCACGTCGCGACCGAGCAGGCGCATCGACTCTTCGACCCGCTGTGCCAGAGCGGCCAGCGCCTCGTCATCCACGGGCCGGTTCTTGCTGGCCGAACGCACACCGTTCAGTACCTTGGATCGATCAAAGGGCTCACGCGATCCGGACCGCTTGATCACGTAGAAGCCCACCTCCTCAATCCGCTCGAACGTCGTGAATCGCTGACCGCAGGCGGCGCACTCTCGACGACGCCGAATCGCGACCCCGTCCTCGGCCAAGCGCGAGTCGACGACGCGGTCATCGTCACTCGCACAAAATGGACATCGCACCACGTCACGATACACTGTATTTCCCCAGAAATTACGGGACGATCACGTGCTCACCCGGGACCACCACCGCCGAACCCAACTCACGAACCAGCGCACGGCGCGCGAGCGCCGGTGTCACAGGATTGACCAGTCGAGCGATCGTGCCGATCGTGTCCCCCGGCTGAACCACGTAGTCCATCCCTGCGGAGAGCACTGAACTCGTCGCCAGATCCGTCGACAGACCAACGCTGTTCTCCCCTCCGAAGGCGTGTCCGGGCCACGCGAGCATCACCAGTCCCGCGACCAGTGCGGCGCCGACCAAGGAACGACGCCGACGCCGCACCGCCCGGGCCCGGGCCGCGCGGCGCTGAGTCAGGGAGGCCCCCCGGCGCCACGATGCGATCTCGGGAGCGGGGACCACGAGACGCAGCACAACAGGGGCCTGCTCCGCCTCCGGAACCATCACTTGCGCCATCGCCATGGTCAACCCTCCTCGACGAACATCTGTTCGTAAGTATAGGGCGAACAGGTGTTCGTCGCAAGGATCACTCCTCCGAGGTCAACGCCCGCGGCGCTGGACGATCGCGCGGCCCACGCGGCCGAAGTTCCCATAGTCGACGGGCGGGCGGGCGGCGCGCGACGTCAGAAGTCGCACCGCATCGGCCACGTCGCGCGTGAGGCGAACCCGGTGACGCAGCACGAGATCGGCGCACTCCTGGGCGAGCGCCGCGTCGGGATGGTCGTTCGAGTCGGTCACCTGACCGTCGGTGACCCAAACCACGGGTTCCGCGCCCACTCGCCGAGCGAGTGCCCACCGCAGGACTGGTCCGTCGACGCCGTTGCCCACGTTTCCCGTCGGCCACTCGAGCGCGCTGCGGCCGCGGTACACCAGGAGCCACACGTTCGGGGTCGCGCCCCGATCCCCTGGCTTGTGACTGTACCCGACGACCAGTGCGTCGGGCGCGCAACGCACGACGCGCTCCATCGCCGACGCATCCAAATCCATCGAACCAGACTGGTCGATAACGATGATGCCGCCGCGGTAGCGCGTGGGGTGCGAAAAGGCCCGCTGAAGAGGGTCCGTGAGCAGCCGCTCCGGGCGGCGCAACACCGTACCCGACGTAGAGGGGCGATCACGACGCAGCACCCGTGCGCGCGAGCGTGGCCGCACGTCCACGTCCGGGGCGAAGACCATCGTGGCGAATCGCCCGCTTGGGGGACGTCGCCCGCCGACCTCGAGGGAGCGACGGAAGGCTCGCAACTCGGTCGCCCCGACCGGGACGCGCGCGGAGAGGACGCCGGACACCAGCCGCGCCACCACGACGGTTGCGGCCGCATACCCCTGCGGCACCCCATCATCACCGGGACGAGTGGAACTCAAGATCGGCGTAGCGCAGTCATCGACGAGGTGGCGCACCCGCCGCTGCAAGGCCCGCAACGCGCCCATCCACTCCGGGCGAGCGCGGCGCACGCCAGCAAGGAACGCGCGTTCCGCGCCGGTGCCCATCACGGCGAGCACAAAGCACGCCACCTCGTCCCAGGCGCCAGCCTCTCCCAGACGCCGCCCACCCTCCTTCTCGGTGCCATCGCAGAGCAGTGTGACATCAAAGCCCAGGCGCCCCACCAGTGTGTTCACCCGCAACTCCTCCGCGCACTCCAGCGCCCGCGGGTCGACGTCCGCGAGTGTGGCCCTCCACGGGGACTCGTGAGGGCTGACCCGAGAGTGCACGAGCTCGTGCGCGCGCACGACACGAGCTGCGGGGTCGGTGCCGAGGGGCACCTCAAGGACCCGGTCGGTGAGATTACAGCTCGCCCCGCCACGCAACGACGAGCCTGGCCGTACCCGCCACGCTCCACCGGTAAAGCCGTCTTCTCGGCCCGTCACGAGCTCGGGGAAGACAGACGTCACCGCATGGCCCCGATCGAGAGCGCGTCGACCACTGCTAACCCTTCAGTCTCGCCGAACACCAGCCGGGCGGCGCGCTGCGCACCGTAGTGCGATCGCAACTGGTCGAAAGCGTAGAAGCTGCGCAGCGACACGCGGCGCGGGGCTTCGCCCAGCGATCCCGCGAGCGCCGGACCGCGAAGGTCCTCACTCAGGCGCCGCACGGCGGACGGGTGCGGCTGATCGACGCGGATCCGAACGGCAAAACGATCCCGGAGGGCCGCCGGGAGCTCGTCGAGGTCCTCCACGTTCGTCGTCATCACCACCGAGAAGTTCGCACCCGGCGTCACCCACTCCCCGCTCTCCGGGCTGCGCCATCGAGCTGATTCCGGGGAGTCGGTGACGGCGAGCAGCGTACTGAGAGCGTCGCCCGACGCCCGATCGACCTCGTCCACGACGAGACGGCCTCCGTGCCCGTCGTTCGCACGCCACGAACGAATCGCCGGGCCCTCGTGCCAACTCCATCGGCCGTCTCCGACGGGCATCCACGTCCCGGTGATCTCGCCCGTCGTCAAGTCCTCCGTGCACACCAGACGCTCCGCCGGATCACCCGACACGGCGAAGCGCAGTGCCGCGAAGGTCTTCCCCGTCCCGGGCGGTCCGTAGAGCAACACCCGGTTCACCTGCGCCGTCATCACATCGCTCAGGTCCTGCCAGCACGATCCGACCGCCTCGTTCACTCCACCCTCGTCCATTGTTCCCTCCCGGGGACACAACGGTCGCGGTGGCGTCGGTCGAGAGTCACCGTCGACCAGCTCTCACGCGGCTGCCCGCGTCGGCCGACTACCTCTTCGAGACGGACGCCCCCCACTGCGCAGACCGACCGGGTGGCCCCGGCGAAGGGTGGCGGCCCGCGCCGCCACCCCTTCGCCGGGCGTCGCTACTTGAGCGACAGG
>JBMFWX010000012.1:0-45094 GCA_049964855.1 Acidimicrobiales bacterium | reverse complement strand
CACCACGAGGGATCCGAGCGGCGCCGCTCGCGCCGCGAGCTGGTGCGCGAACTCGCGCACCCGCCGTGGGACGAGTCGCGCTTCTGGTGGACCCAGGCTCTCGTCGTGGTGGTCGTCCTGGCCCACGCCCTCGTCGACGCCGGCCAGGACCACGGCCTGTGGGGCGTGCCGAGCTTCGTCGTCGTCCCGCTGCTGCTGGTCCCCGTTCTCTACGGGGGTCTGTCCTTCGGTCTGGTGGGCGCGCTCGGCCCAGCCCTGCTCGGCGTCGTACTCCTGGCACCCTCCGAGATCTGGCTCTCGCACACTCCCCTCGAGCTCTGGGGCGGGTGGAGCGACCTGGTCATGGTGGTCGTCACCGCCCTCGTGCTGGGCGACCGGTTCGAGGTCACGCGCGTCGCCCTCGTCCAGCGAACCGCGGACGCGGCGCGCGCGCGTGAGGAGAGCCGCTTTCGCGCAGCCTTCGACGACAACATGGCGGCCATGGCGGTGATCGGCACGGACGGACGCATCCAGCGAGCCAACGCCGCCCTGGGCGACCTGGTCGGCTACGCGACGTCCGACCTCGTCGGTCGCGATCTCGCCACGTTGCGCCACCACGACGACGAGGACGCGGCGCACGAGCGAGCGATACGCCTGACCGACGACCTGACCCAACAGCGTGACGTCATGCGCTTCGTACGCCGCGACGGTCACGTCATCACGACCGAGGCCTCCACGTCGGCCGCCCGCGACGACGCCGGACGCGCTTTCGCGGTGGTGTCGCTGCGCGACATCACCGAGGAGCGCTCGCTCACGGCTCGCCTCGCCGACCTGGCCCTGCACGACTCGCTGACGGGGCTGGCCAACCGGGCCCTCCTGCGCGACCGGCTGGCCCAGGGCGCCGCGCGCGCCCAACGCGACGGCGGGCTCGTCGCCCTCCTCCTGGTCGACCTCGACAACTTCAAGGAGGTCAACGACACCCTCGGCCACCAGGCGGGTGACGACCTGCTCGTCGCGGTCGCGCAACGTCTACGCGCCGTCACCCGAAGCAGCGACACCGTCGCGCGCCTCGGCGGTGACGAGTTCGTCTACCTCGCGAGTGCCCCTAACGACGACGAGCTCACCTCCGTGGGAGCCCGCCTGCTCGATCTGTTCACGGCGCCGTTCATCATCGCCGACCAGCTCGTCGTCCAGCACGCGAGCATCGGCGTGGCGACCTGCGCGACGGCCCGGGGACGGGACTGCGAGGACCTGATCCGCGACGCCGACGTCGCCCTCTACGAGGCCAAGCGAGCCGGCCGCCACCAGATCGCGACGTTCACGCCCCAGATGAGCAGCCGTACCGCCGGTCAGTTCCAGCTGACCCAGGATCTGACCCGAGCGATCGAGAACGACGAGATCGTGATGCTCTACCAGCCGATCGTCGATCTGCGCACACGCACCGTGGTCGGCGTCGAGTCGCTCATGCGCTGGCGCCACCCCACGCGCGGCTTGGTGGCCCCCGACGCCTTCATCCCCCTCGCCGAGCGCAGCGACCTCATCGTCCAGCTCGGAGAGGCGGCCCTGCGCCAGGCCACCGCCGTCGCGGCCCCCTGGGTCCGTCAGGCACCGTCGCGACGCGTCGGCGTCAACCTCTCGCCGCGCCAGGTCCACGACCCGCGCCTCTTCGACACCATCGACCGCGCCCTCGACGAGAGCGGACTCGCCCCCCACCAGCTCGCGATCGAGGTCACCGAGACGGTCGCCCTCGCCGACGTGGAGGCGGCCGTGATCGTGCTGGACCACCTGCGCCACCGGGGGATCAGCATCGCCCTCGACGACTTCGGCACGGGCTACTCCTCCCTCTCCTACCTCGCTCGCCTGCACCCGTCGATCATCAAGATCGACCGGTCCTTCATCCGCAGCGCCACCTGCAGCCGCCAGGACCGCGATCTCCTGGCGGCGATGGTCACGCTCTGCCGCGAGCTCGACATGACCGTCGTGGCCGAGGGCGTCGAGAGCCCACTCGAGCTCGAGCTCGTCGTCGAGCTCGGCGCTGACTTGGTCCAGGGATTCCTCTTCTCACCGGCGGTGGAGTGGTCGGACCTCGACGCGACCTGCCGCTCCCTCGACGCCGGGTGGCCGAACCCGGCGTCCCCGTAGAAGGTCCATCGAGACCAGGCGGATCACTCGTGGGCGGCGGCGACCGCCTCGTCGACGCTCTCGTAGAGCACCGGCGCCGGCACGACGACGTCGCCCGCGTGGTCCATCCGCTCGCGCACGCGGTGCGTGGCGCGCGCCAGTGCCACGGTGATGTCGTCCTGGGCCAAGTCGCGCACGACTTCGCCCAAGACCACCAGGCCGGTGTAGTCCAGATCGCTCATGGCGGCCGCGTCGATCACCAGGTGGCGGGTCGCCGGCTCGCGGCCCAGGAGGTCGTAGAGCTCGCGGCGAAAGACGCTCGCGTTGGCGAAGTAGAGGTCCTCATCGAAGAGGACCGCCAGCACGTGATCCACGCGGTGGACGTCGCCGCGCGCCAGCGGCTCCCAGCTGGTGGTCCCGCGCCGGCGCCCCAACTCGATCATGTGCGGGCGCGCCGAGCGCCAGGTGCGCTGCAGGATCGCCAGGCCCACGGCGATCGCGAGACCCGCCTCGACCCCCAGGATCACGACGCCCGCGAGCGACACCAGGGCGACCCCGAACTCGGTGCGCGCCGTCCGCGCGATCGTGCGCAGCTGGGCCACGTCGATCAGGCGCACCGCGACGTAGAGCAGCACCCCCGCGAGCGCGGCCAGGGGGATGGCGTGCGCCAGCCCGGCGAAGGGCGAGAGCACCAGGGCTCCCATCGCCGCCACCAGTCCCGTCAGCTTCGTGCGCCCCCCGGCGATCGCGGTTACCGTCGTGCCGGTCGGGCTGGCGTCCACCGGGAACGAGCCACACAGCCCGGCGACGACGTTCGCGAGTCCCACCCCGAGAAAGTCCCGGTTGAGGTCGTCGGCCACCCCGATCTGGTCCGCCGCGACGCGCGACGTCGCGGCGCTCTGGCTCATGATAACGATCACCAGCGTCAGGGACGTCGTCACGACGGTTCCCCAGTCCCGTCCGCTCAGCCAGCGCAGGCGAAAGACCGGCGCGCCGGCCACGACCGCTCCCAGCTCCTGGACCCCGTGGTGCGAGAGCGACAGCGCGCCGGCCACCACGCTGAATCCCAGGATCGCCACGAGGGCGAAGGGGAGTCGGGGGTTGAGCCGCTCGCCCAGCAGGATCAGGCCGAGGGTGCCGAACGCGATCAGCACCGACCACCCGTTGGTCAGCGCCAGGTGGTGGGCGAGGGCCGCGAGGCGCGCCCCGACGGACGCGCCCACCGACGGCACGCCCAGCGCGTGGGGCAGCTGGTCCACGATGATGATCACGCCGATGCCGGCCAAGAACCCGGTGATGATGGGCAGGGAGAGGAAGTCTCCCAGCCAGCCGAGGCGGAACCATCCAATGGCGGCCACCGCCAGACCGGTCACGACCGCGGTGGCGGCGACCACCTCGAGGTAGGGGGTCGAGTCGGCCGGCGCCAGCCGCAGCAGCGCGACCGCGAAGAGCGGCGCGATGGTGGAGTCGGCCCCGACCGTCAGGATCGGGTTGGAGCCGACGAGCAGGAACGTCAGCATCGCCACGATGAAGGCGATCATCGCCAGGAACGCCGGGACGCGAGCCAGCTGGGAGGTCGCCAGCTGCTGGGGGATCATGATCGCGAGCACCGTGACCCCCGCGGCCACCTCGCGGCGCCACGTGGCGCGCGACACCCCCGCGAAGAGCTCGAGCAGGCCCCTCGGCAGGCGCCGGCGCGCGATCGGGGTACGCGACGGCACGGGAGCAGGGTCGCTCATCCCCTCACCCTACGGCGACGGGGGGCTCTCCCTGGGCCGACGGCCCGGCTCGAATGGCTCGGGCCGCCACCGAGCGCCCGGCTAGCCGGTGGTGAGAGAGCGGAAGCCCTCGGCCAGGCGACCCTCGGCGAGCCCCGCCCGCTCGGCCACCCGGCGCGCGCCGTCACGCAGCATCTCCTCGAGGCCGTCGCGGTCGCCCACCTGGCTCTCGTGGTGGGTCAGCGCCGCGTACTTCGACGCGAAGGTGTCGGTGATGTCCACGACCATGGTGGGCGCCGGGGCCCCGGCCAGCCACACCCGCGAGACCACGTGAGGGGCGAGCCCCTCGTCGAGCAGCTCGGGAAAGGCGTGGGGGTTGCGCGCGTCGGGGTACACGGCGCACAGCGTGGCCTCCCCCGCCGCCAGGTGATCGGGGTGGCTCGCGAAGATCCGCTCCCAGTTGCGCTCGGGGCTCTGGGTGATCACGAGGTCCGGGCGGGCGACGCGAATGGCCCTGGCGATCGCGCGACGCAGCTCGAGGGTGACCTCGACGCGCCCGTCGGCGAAGTGCAGAAACGTGAGCTCGTGCACCCCCACGCGGGCGGCCGCGGCGCGCTGTTCGCTCTCGCGCACCTCAGAGCGCTCCTCGCGAGTCAGCGTCGAGCGGTCGCCACCAGCATCACCGGACGTGACCAAGCAGTACGACACCTCGACGCCCTGGGACGTGAGCAACGCGATCGTACCCGCCGAGCCGAAGTCGACGTCATCGGGGTGGGCGACGACCACCAGCGCCCGCTTCAGGGCGGGGTCGTGCGTGTAGACCTCGGGGGTAACGCTCACCGACTGGTCTCGGCGACGCTCGGGTCCCAGTTCGCGAGATCGCCCAGACGCGGGTCGTTGGAGAAGATCTCCACGATCGGCCGCTTGAGACCCAGCCGGCGCATGATCACCTCAGCCTCGATGATCTGGTTCCACAGCAGCAGCGAGACCACGACGCCGGTGGAGCCCGCGCGCGCGGTGCGGCCCGAGCGGTGCAGGTAGGCCTTATGATCCTCGGGCGGATCGAAGTGCATCACGCAGTCCACCCCGTTGATGTCCAGGCCCCTCGCCGCCACGTCGGTCGCCACCAGGACGGGCAACTTCTCGGCGCTGAAGTCGGCTAGGGCGCGCTCGCGCTGGCTCTGGCGCAGGTCACCGTGGATGGCGGCGGCGTGCACGCCCTCCTTGGACAGCTGCTCGACCAGTCGGTCGGCGCCGCGCTTGGTGCGACAGAACACGATTGTCTTGTCGAAGGAACGGCAGATCGCCGCGGCGACCTTGATCCGGTCCATCTGGTGCACGTTGAGGAAGTGGTGCACCATCAGCGACACCGTCTGAGTGTCGCTGGCGACCTCGTGGAAGACCGGGTCGGCGAGGTAGCGCTTCACCAGACGGTCCACGGCCCCGTCCAGGGTCGCGGAGAACAGCAGGGTCTGGTGCGGGTGGTCCTTGATCCGGCGCAGCACCCACTCGACCTGGGGCATGAAGCCCATGTCGGCCATGCGGTCGGCCTCGTCGAGCACAAGCACGTCGAGCCCCTCCACGCTGAGCTCACCGCGGTCGCCGAGGTCGATCAGACGTCCGGGAGTCGCGATGATGACGTCGCTACCACGGCGCAGCGACTTCACCTGACGCTCGATGTCGGCGCCACCGTAGACGGCGTTCACGTGCAGACCCAGCGCCGCGCCCAGGGGCTCAAGGACCTCGTGCACCTGCACGGCGAGCTCGCGCGTCGGTACCAGAACGAGGCCGCGCGGGCGGGCCGGACCCTTGTCGGCCCGCGTCAGGGAGGGCTGACCGGCGAGGCGCTGGAGCATCGGCAGGCCGAAGCCGAGCGTCTTGCCCGAGCCGGTCTTGGCCTTGCCGCACACGTCACGGCCCGCGAGGGCGTCGGCGATGGTCATCGCCTGGATGGGGAAGGCCACCGTGATGCCCTGGGCGGCGAGCGTCGAGCACAGGCGCTCGTCCACTCCCAACTCAGTAAAGGAGACGGACGTCGCGTAGGCGTCACGCGACGCAATCATCGATTCGGATAAGTCACTACTCATGGAACATCGGTCGTTTCTCGGTCGGACCCGGTACCGGTGTTCGCAGGAGGGCCCAGGCTCGTTCTAGAGCCAGTTCTAGTCTAGTGATCGACGCGACCTCTCGCGCCACGAAGGAGGCGACCATGACGAGACTGAGCGTAGGGGACCGGGCGCCGGCGTTCACGCTCGCCAACCAGGACGGCGACAAGGTGGCCCTGCGCGACCTGGGCGGCGAGCGCATCGTGCTGTACTTCTACCCCGCCGACGACACGCCCGGCTGCACGAAGGAGGCCTGCCAGTTCAACGACGAGTTGGACCTGTTGGCCGACCTGGGCGTCCGGGTGCTCGGGGTCTCGCCGGACCCCGCGACCAAGCACGTCACCTTCCGCACCAAGTACGGGCTGCGCTTCGACCTGCTGAGCGACCCGACGCACGCCGTCATGACGAAGTACGGGGCCTACGGCGAGAAGATGATGTACGGCAAGCGCGTCACCGGCGTAATCCGCTCCACCTTCGTGATCGGGCCCAACGGACGCCTCGAGCACGTGTGGTACAACGTGCGCGCCGACGGGCACGCCGCCAAGGTCGCCGCCGCCCTGGCCGGATAGTCAGCGCTGGCGACGCGCATCGTGACGGCCCCGGGGACCACGCACGGTGCGCACGCGGTGCCAAAAGCCCAGCACCAGGACGATCACGATGATCGCCAGCATCGGGTTCTGCGCGTCGTGGAAGTCGTGCGACACCGTCTGCCAGCTCGCTCCGGCCGCGTAGCCGAGCGCCGAGAGCAGCGCGATCCACACCGCCGAGCCGATCACCGTGAGCACGGCGAAGCGCCCCCGCTTCATCTCGGCCACCCCCGCGGGCAGGGAGATCACCGTGCGCACCACCGGCAGCATCCGCCCGATCAGCACCGACGCCGCGCCGTAGCGGTCGAACCACCGCTCGGCCACGTCCAGGTCGTGGTGGGTGAGCAGGATCCACTTGCCCCACCGGTCCACGATGGTGCGCCCGGCGCTGCGGCCGACCTCGTAGGCGATCACCGACCCGACCAGCGAGCCGATCGTGCCGATCACGATGATCGCCCAGAGCGTGAACTGGGCGTGTCCGGTCACCGCGGTCGTCGCCAGCGCGCCGGCGAAGCCGAAGGTGACCTCCGAGGGGATCGGGATGCACGCGGACTCGAGGATGGCGAGGACGAAGAGGGCGAGGTACCCGTAGGACTGCACGAACGACTGCATCCGCTCAGTCTCACCCACCGCGCACCACGACTCGGGGAATCCTCGAGAATTCTTATCGTTGGTGCGCGGGGCACCAGTAGGTCGTACGCCCCCCGATCGTGGCCACGGCCATCGTCGCGCCGTCGCGCGGGCAGCGGCCCTCGGGGACGCGCGCGATCATATGGTCGCCCGTGTGCGAGCCGCCGCGGCGTCCGAGGGTCGTCATGGTCCGGGTGAAGGCGCGAAAGAGCGCCCGGCGCTGGTCCGCGTCGAGGCGGCCGACGGGCGTGCGAGGGTCGACTCCCGCGCGAAAGAGCATCTCGTCGGCCAGCAGGTTGCCCACCCCGGCCACCCGCGACTGGTCGAGGAGCCGCGCCTTGATCGCGGGACCGTCGCCCCGGTTCACCGCCAGCACCCGATCGAACTGGGCGCGCGTCAGGGTCAGCGCGTCCTCGCCCAGCGCGTCCAGGTCCGGATCGATCTCCACGCGCGCCAGGCGCCGCGGGTCGTGCACGACGACGCGTCGGCCGTCGTCGAGCTCGAGCCCGCCGCGCACCCACTCCTCACGGAACTGGTGGGGCCCGTAGAAGAGCCCCTCGAGCCCTGCGTCGCCGTCCACCAGCAGCACTCCGGTCATGCCGAATCGCACACCCAACGGGACCGTGTCGGTCTCGAGCACCAGCAGCTTGCCGCGGCGCGACGTACCGGTGATCCGCCGCCCGGCGACCGCCACGGCCCACGCCTCGGGTGACACCAGCTTGCGTGCCAGGTACGCGTCCGCCCACCCGCTCACCACCCGTGCGCCCACCACCCGCTCGGCCAGACGCCGATAGGACTCGATCTCCAGCACTTCGGGCACGCCGCAGCGTAGCGCCGACCCGACCAACGCGACACCTAAGGTGATCGGGTGGCCCTGGACAAACCGCACTGGCGTGAGCTGTTCTCCGAGGTCGTCACGTCGGGTCTGTGCACCGGCTGTGCCGCCTGCGTCGTCGCCTGCCCCCACGACGTCCTCGACTACGACAGCGACGCCGGCGTCTACCGGCCGTGGCACGTCGACGCCGAGGGCGGGCGTGAGGACTGCACCCACGGCGAGCGCGGCTGCACCATGTGCACGAGAGCCTGTCCGCGCTTTCGCAACTGGGAGAGCGAGATCGACGTCCACCGCTTCGCCCGCGAGCGCACCGACGAGGAGGTCTGGGGCGTCGGCGACGTCGTGCTGGCGCGGGCGCTGGACCCCGCGGTGGCCGGCGCGGGCCAGGACGGCGGGCTCGTCTCGGCCCTCCTGATCTACGCCCTCGAGAACGACCTCATCGACGCCGCCCTCGTCAGTGGCGTCGATGACGCCACCGGGCGCGCGGTGCCGCGCGTGGCGCGCACCCGCGCCGACGTGCTGGCGAGTGCGGGGTCGCGCTACACCTACAGCGCCAACCTGCTCGCCTACCACGACGCGGTCGAGGGTGGCGCCGAGCGCCTCGCCCTGGTCGGCATGGGCTGTATGGCCTCGGCCCCCGGCGCCATGCAGGTGCGCAAGGCGGGCAAGGTGGCCCGCCGCCTCGGGCTCACCATCGGCCTGCTGTGCTCCAAGACCTTCGACGACACGATCTTCGAGGATCTCTTCGAGGCCCGCTACGGGCTGGCGCGCGCCGAGATCGTCAAGATGAACATCAAGGGCGTGATCCAGCTGTGGACCCGCGACGGCGCCTACCACGAGGTGCCGTTGAAGGAGGCCCAGCCCTTCACCCGCGAGGGCTGCAAGATGTGCCCCGACTTCGCGGCGGAGCACGCCGACATCGCCACCGGTGGCATCGGCGCCTTCGGCGACTGGACCCTGGCGATCGTGCGCACCGATCAGGGGCGCGAGATCCTCGACGCGCTGGTGCGCGACGGCGTCGTCGAGACGCGCCCCGCCGACGACGACCCCGGCGCCGTGGCCCTGCTGCACAAGCTCGCGGGCGTGTCGCGACGCCGGTGGCCCGCCGACGCCGCCCCCGGTCCCCGACGCCTGCCCCTCGCGAGGAAGTAGTGGTGACCAAGCCCACCACCTTCTTCCTGGTGCGCCACGGCACCACGGCCACGACCGGTCGGGTGCTGCCCGGGCGCGCCCCCGACCTGCACCTCGCCGAGCGGGGCCGGGACCAGGCCGACGCCGTGGCTCGGCGCCTCACCGACGTGCGCCCCCGCCCCCGGGCCCTCTACGTCTCACCCCTCGAGCGAGCGCGTGAGACGGCCCAGCCGATCGCGCGGGCCCTCGGGCTGCGCGCGATCGTGGAGCGCGGGCTGCACGAGTGCGACTTCGGCACGTGGACCGGTCAGCGTCTGGCGACCCTGCGCACCCGGGCGGCGTGGCGCCAGGTGCAGAGCGCCCCGAGCACCTTTCGCTTCCCCGACGGCGAGTCCTTCGCCGAGCTCCAGGCCCGCGTCTGGTCCACCCTCGAGCGCCTGGCTGCGCGCCACCGCGGCGAGGCGGTCGCGCTGGTGAGCCACGCCGACCCCATCAAGGCCGCGGTCACCTACGCTCAGGGTGTTCCCCTCGACCTCTTCCAGCGCACCGTCATCTCCCCGTGCTCGGTCAGCGCCCTGGTGCTGAGCGACCGGGGCCCGATCGTCCTGTGCGTGAACAGCACCGGCTCGCTGCGAGAGCTGGGACCGGCGTGAACTTCGTCTTCTCCCACCCCGAGCGCGTCATGGTCGGGGCGCGCGGTGAGGTGGGCCAGCGCCTCTTCCTGCTCCAGGTGCGCGAGGGCCGTCGCCTCGTCGTCGTCAAGTGCGAGAAGCAGCAGCTCGCCGCCCTCGCCGAGTGGCTCGGCACGGTCCTGGCCGACCTGAGCCGTCCCGGCCACCTACCCGACGAGCTCTCCCTCGAGCCCGAGTACGAGGCGGACTTCGCTGCGGGCGACATCGCCGTCGCCGTCGACGAGGACACCGAGGTGATCGAGGTGACGATCGACTCGGTCGACGAGAGCGACACCCTCGAGCTCTCGCTCACCCGTGAGTGGGCCGGGGCACTGGCGATCGCTATCACGCGCCTCGTGGAGGCTGGTCGCCCGCCGTGCCCCCTGTGCGGCGGGCCCCTGGATCCGCGGGGCCACGACTGCCCGCGCACCAACGGGCACCGCGCACCCCTGCGCTAGGCGATGGATCGAGCGGAGCAACTCCGGCTGCTGAGCCAGGGCGAGATCGACGTGCGCGGGCGCATCGTCGACTCGTCGAACCAGGCCTTGCTGGTCGCCGTGCGCCTCGAGGGCGCCGAGGCGCTCGCCTGCTACAAGGCCGAGGCCGGCGAACGGCCGCTGTGGGACTTCCCTGGAGGGCTGTGGCGCCGTGAGGTGGCCGCCTACGAGCTCGACCAGCTCCTCGGCGTCGGCCTCGTGCCACCAACCGTCGCCCGCGACGACGCCCCCTTCGGACCGGGCTCACTGCAGTGGTGGATTGACGGCGCGACCGACGACCACTACTTCACCCTACGCGATCGCGACGACTTCGACCCCGTGGCACGCGCGCTGGTGGTGCTCGACGTGGTCGCCAACAACGCCGATCGTAAGGCCGGCCACGTGCTCTTCGACGGCGTTCGCTACTGGGCCATCGACCACGGACTGTGCTTCCACCGTGATGACAAGCTGCGCACCGTGCTCTGGGAGTTCGCGGGCGAGCCCGTGGCGCCCGACCTGCTCGGGCGCGTGGCCCGTGTCGCCGACGGCGACACGGGCGCGCTGGCGCGCTGGCTGAGCCCCGAGGAACTGGCGCTGACCCAGTGGCGAGCCGGCGAACTCGTAGACGCGGGCGTCTACCCATCACCCGACGAGGACGGTCCGTGGCCCCCGTATCCGTGGCCGCTGATCTAGCCGTCGACCGCCCCGCGCAGCACGCGCCCGGCGCGGGATCGCCGAGGACGCGCCGGGACACCGACGCTCGGCGCGGCGTCCGCGACGTCACCCGTGTCGTGGTCGGGCACCCCGGACGGCAGTAGCCCCGCGCTGACCAGCGTCCCCACGACGAAGAAGCCGGCAGCCCACCAAAACGCCACGGCGTCGCCGTGCAAGGTGGCACGCGCCACGACGGCGGCCGCCGCAACGTGGCTCGGCGCCGACGGCGCGTGGGCGAGGGCCCGGGCGCCCACCGAGACCGCGATGGTGTTGAGCAGCGCCACGCCCACCGACCCACCGATCTGCTGCACGGCGTTCACGAACGCCGACGCCGCACCGGCGTCGGCACGCTGCACGCCCGCGGTGGCGCTCGCGGTGGCCGGCGCGAAGATGAGTCCCAGCCCCAGGCCGGTGACCACCAGGCCGGGCAGCACGTTGCCCAGGTAGTTGGCCTGCACCGTCAGGCGAGTGAAGAGGATCATGCCGAGCGTCGCCAGGAGCATGCCGGCGGGCACCAACGGCCGGGGACCCACCGTGGCCAAGAGCCGCGCGCTGGCGACGCCCGCCGACACACCGATCGCCACCACCAGGGGCAGGAAGGCCACCCCCGTGCGCAGCGGCGAGTACCCGAGGGTGGACTGGAGGTAGTAGGCGAGGAACAGCGAGACGCCAAAGATGCCCACGTTGGTGATGAACAGCGCCACCAGCGAACCCGCGCGCGTGCGATTGAGGATGACCCGCAACGGCAGGAGGGGGTGCGTCGCACGCTGCTGCCAGACCACGAAGCCCGACACGGTGAGCACCCCCGCGACCAGAGAGCCCCAGGTCGCCGGCGCCCCCCAGCTCGCCGTGACCGCGTGCGCGAAGCCGTACACGACGAGAAAGAGCCCACCGCTGCCCAGGACCGTGCCCACCAGGTCCAGGTGCGTCGCGTGGGTGGCGCGGCCCGCACCCACGAACGCCACGACTCCGACGAGCGCGATCGCCGCGAAGGCGAGATTGATGAACAGGCACCAACGCCACGACGCCCACTGCGTCAGGGCCCCGCCGAGCAGCAGGCCCACCGCAGCCCCCGAGCCCGCCACCACCGCGAAGATGGAGAAGGCCGTGGCCCGTTCACGCGGACGCGTGAAGGTCGTCGTCAGCGTCGCCAGACCGGCCGGGGCCAGGAGCGCCCCGAAGGCGCCCTGCACCGCCCGCGCGCTCACCAGCATCGTGAAGCTGTCGGCCGCGCCGCCGACGGCGCTGGCCAGCGCGAAGCCGACCAGGCCGATCACCAAGGTCGTGCGTCGCCCCCACAGGTCGCTCAGGCGCCCCCCGAGCAGCAGCAGTGAGCCGAAGGCCAGGGCGTAGGCCGTGATCACCCACTGGCGATTCGCGGTCGAGAAGTGCAGCGCCACCTGCGCGCGCGGCAGGGCGATGTTGATCACCGTCGCGTCCAGAGCGACCATCAGCTGCGTGACGGCCAGTACCGCCAGCACCCACCACCGACGGACCGATCGTGGGGCTCGGGTCATCATCGCGCCGAGCCTACCGACGAGCGCGACGAGACGGTCCCGTCGACGTCACCCGTGAGTCTTCACGGCCTCGATCACGGCCGGCAGGATCTTGTGCACGTCGCCCACGATCCCCAGATCCGCGATCTGGAAGATCGGCGCGTCGGGATCCTTGTTGATCGCCACGATGTTCTTGGCGCCCTTCATGCCGACCATGTGCTGGGTCGCGCCCGAGATGCCGAGCGCGATGTACACGGCCGGCTTGACGGTCTTGCCGGTCTGGCCCACCTGGTGGGAGTAGGGGACCCACCCGGCGTCGACGATGGCGCGACTCGCGCCGGCGGCCCCGTGCAGGAGCGAGGCCAGCTCCTCGACCAGCGCGTACGATCCCGCGTCGCCCAGGCCGCGTCCGCCGGACACCACCACCGCGGCGTCCTCGAGCTGAGGCCCGGTTCGCTCCTCCACGTGGGAGGTCACGATCCGCGCGGTGCCGACCGGCCCGACCTCGCCGCTCGGTGCGGCCACGATCGCGGCCGTCGCACCCCCCGCCGACTCCGCCGCGAAGGACTTCGCCCGCACGACGATGATCCCCGGGCCCTCGCCGGTGAAGCGGGCGCGCACCACCTGGGTCCCGCCGAAGACCTGGTGCTCCGTCACGAGACCGTCCTCATCGCTCAAGCCCGAGACGTTAGTCAGAACGGGCCGGTCCAGACGAGCCGACAGGCGCGCGGCGATATCGCGGCCGTCGTAACTCGTGGGCACCAGCACGGCGTCGGGCGGCGCCGCGGCGGCCAGGGCGGCCAGGGCGGAGGCGACGGGGGCTCCCGGCAGGGCGCCGGCGAGCTCGCCCACGTCGTAGAGGGTGCTCGCGCCGTACTCGCCCGCGACGCGGGCGCGCGCGTCGGCGTTCGCCCCCCACGACACGGCGGCCACGGTCGTGGCGAGGGCTCGGGCGTGCGTCAGCAGTTCGAGAGACGTCGTCGTCAGCGAGTCGCCCGCCGGCTCGGCGACGACCCAGATGGTGTCCAGTGGCATGATCGATTCTCCCTTACAGAACTTTGATGGACTCGAGGAACGCCACGACGCGCGCGGCACCGTCGCCGTCGTCTACGTACTTCTCACCGGCCTGGCGCGCGTCCGCCGTGACCACCTCAGTGATGGTCTGGCGAGCCCCCGCGGCTCCCACCTGACCCTCGAGGCCGAGGTCGGCGACGCTCAGCACCTCGACCGGCTTGGACTTGGCGGCCATGATCCCCTTGAAGGAGGCGTAGCGGGGCTCCACGACGCCGGCGGTCACGGTGACCAGGGCCGGCAGCGGCGCCGTCACCTCGTCGAACCCCGCCTCGGTCTGGCGCTGGACGGTCAACGTCGACCCGTTGACCTCGATCGCCTTGGCGAAGGTGATCGAGGGCAGGCCGACCAGTTCGGCCAGTTGGACCGGTGTCGTGCCGGTGTACCCGTCGGACGACTCGGTCGCCGCCACCACCAGGTCGGGCTGCAGCCGGCGCACCACGGCCGCCAGGACCTTGGCCGTGCCCAGAGCATCGGTGCCGCGAAGGGAGTCGTCGCTGACGATGACGGCCTTGGCGGCCCCCATCGCCAACGCCGTGCGCAGACCGGCCACGTCCTGGGCCGAGCCCATCGAGATCACCGTGACCTCGCCGCCGCCGGCCTTGTCGACCAGCTGCAGCGCCATCTCCACGCCGTAGGTGTCAGCCTCGTCGAGGATCAACTTGCCCGTGCGATCCAGGTTGTGCTGGGCGTCCAGGGACTGGGGAGCCGCCGGGTCGGGTATCTGCTTGGCGCATACGACAACGTTCATACCGACAATCTAGGTCAGAGCGCGTGGGGTCCTTTGACTCTACTCAGCAGCGTGAGGGCGGTCGCGGGATCGTCGGTGATCACCCCGTCCACGCCCCACGCCATCTGCGCCGCCAACTCGACTGCGGAGTTGACCGTCCAGGTGTAGAGCGCCAGCCCTAGCTCGCGCGACCGCGCCATGACCTCGTTGGTGATGGTGCTGACCTGGGGGTGCACCCCGTCCAACCCCGCGTCGTGAGCCTGGTGCAGCGCCTCCAGCACGTCGTGGGAGGCGTCGACCAGGAAGCCCACGCGCACCGACGCCGCGCACGAGCGCACCACCCGACAGGTGGCCAGGTCGAAGCAGGAGAAGATCACGTCGTGGGTCCAGCCAGCCTGGTGCACGCGCTCGACCACCGCGCGCGCGAATCGGCCGGTGTCGTCGTAGGACTCTCCCGGCTCGCGACTGTTCTTGATCTCGACGTTCACGTGAACCCCCCGGCAGGCCTCGAGCGCCTCATCCAGGGTGGGGACGTAGCCGGGCAGGGCATCGGCCGGGCTCGTCGCGATCACGTGGGAGTCGGCCGCAGGGTCGTGGTGCACGACGAGCACACCGTCGGCAGTCTCGCGCACGTCGAACTCCACGCCGTCCACGCCCAGGTCGACCGCGGCGCGAAACGCGTCGACGGTGTTCTCGCGCAGCACCGTGTGGAGCCCGCGATGGGCGTAGATCTGGGTCACTACGCCAGTCTCGCAGGCTCGAGGACCAGCCGCAAAGTTTCCCTAAATTACCCGCTCGAGCCTTGTTTTTGCCCGCCGCGTCCGGTAAAATCGGTTTCCCCGCCCACGGCGGCTCTGTGGGAACACCGCCACGTGGGTGATTTTGTAAAGGAATTGTCATATGTCGTTGATGTGGAACCGGACCTACGCGTGGGACGACGCGGACTGGCGCTCTCACGCCGCCTGCCGCGACACCGAGCCGGAGCTGTTCTTCCCGGTCGGCACGACCGGCATGGCCACCGACCAGATCGAGTCGGCCAAACGCGTGTGCGACAAGTGCGACGCGCGCAAGGCCTGCCTCGAGTTCGCCCTGGCCACCAACCAGGAGTCGGGCGTGTGGGGCGGCACCACCGAGGACGAGCGACGCAAGTTGCGCAAGCAGTGGCTGGCCGCCCGTCGGCGCGCCGCCGCCAGCTAGGCCGCGATCACGACCGTTCGCTGGTAGGGACGGTGACCCGCACGTAGGTCCCACCCCCCTCATCCGCGGGCACCGAGTGCATGGCGATGGTGCCGTGCAGCTGGGCGCGAATGATATCGCGCACGATGGACAGCCCGAGGCTGGTCGGGACCTCCAGCGAGAAGTCCTCCCTGAGGCCGCGGCCGTTGTCGCGGATCTCGGCCACCGCGTCGGCCCCGTCGAGGTGCAGGTTGAGCGTCACGACGCCCACGTCGCGCGAATCCTCGGTGAACTGCGTGAAGGCGTGCTCCACGGCGTTGGTCAACAGCTCGGCGAGCGCGATCGCCAGGGGGGTCGCCAAGTCGGTCGCGAGCACCCCGAGCGTCCCGTTCACCACGATCTCGACCGGGTGCAGCGCTAAGACCGTGTCCTCGACCAACAGCACCAGCGAGCGCACGATGTCGTCGAAGGCCACCTGCTCGCCCGGCTCGCGCGACAGGACCTCGTGGACCACCGCGATCGAGCGCACGCGCCGCTCCGCCTCCAGCAGGGCGACGCGCGTCTCCGCCTCGTCGCTGCGTCGCGCCTGAAGGCGCAGCAGCGACGAGATCGTCTGCAGGTTGTTCTTGACGCGGTGGTGCACCTCGCGCACCGCGGCCTCCTTGTGCAGCACGACGCGATTCAGGTGACGCAGATCTGACACGTCACGCACGAGGACCACGACGCCGCTCACGTGCCCGCCGTCCAGCAGCGGGAGGCTCTGGACCAGGATCGCGATGTCCTGGCCCCGATCGATCTCCTCCATCGCGGGCAACGCGAAGGCCAGGGAACGCTCGACCTCACGCACCCGTAGGCCCAGTTCGCGCAGGCGCCGCCCCTCGGGATCGGCGTAGACCCCGAGACGGTGCAGGGCGTTCACCGCGTTCGGCGTGGCGAACTCGACGCGGCCCTCGTGATCGAGCAGGATGATGCCGTCACCCACCCGGGGCATGCCGGGACCGGCGACGTCGTCCTCGCGGAAGGGGAACGTGCCTTCGCTCACCATGTCGCACAGCCGCTCGAAGATCGACAGGTACGCCGTCTCGTAGAGCGAGGCCGGACCGCGCAGCGGCCCTTGCAGACGCACCAGCACCGCCACGACCGTGCCGTCCACCCCCACCGGCACGCACCACGTCGGCACGGGCTCACCCGGCGCCAGCGCCAGGTCCGACTCGCCGACCGCTCGCACACCCTCGACCAGCGCTCGCGTGACCAACGGCCAGTCCGCCGCGAGCTGGGTCGTGCCGACCAGATCTTCCTTGATGAGCGTCGAGCGATTGTTGGGGCGCACCTGGCCGAGCACCACGTACGGGGAAGGGGCGTCCGTTCCCGCGTGGGTGATCGGCGCCATCAGCACCATGTCCGAGAAGGACAAGTCCGACAGCAACGACCACGAGGCGGTCAGTCGCACCAGATGGTCGATCTGGGCCGCGGCGAGGTCGGTGCGCTGGGCGGCCAGCTCGCTCAGCGTGGCCACTCAGGGAGTCCGCAGGTCGACGAGGCGTCGTTCTCGACCGGTGTAGCTGGCCAGCTGGGCGACGCCCCTCGCCTCCAGCAGCGCGGCGAGGTCGTCCGCGCGCGACGCCACCCGCTCGAGGCGGTGCGCGTCGCTGGCGGTCGTGAGCGTCACCCCGCGCGCCACGAGCCGGTCAAGAAAGCCCTGCGCCGGGTACTGCTCCCCCACGGGCTTGAACCACCCCGCCGAGGAGCACTCCACCGACACGTCGGCCCGCGCCGCCGCGTCAGCCATTCGATCCCAGAACTCGGCCGGGTCGCTCGCGCGATACCCCGCCACCTTGATCACGTCGGGGTGTGCGAGGACGTCCACCGAGTGGCTGGCGGCCAACTCCTCGAGCGCCAGCGTGTAGTCCGCCCAGCACTGGTCGACGTCACGGGTGCGCCACTCGTGCAGCGACTCCTCGCTCTCGAAGTCGTCGAAGGTCCAGGTCCCGAGCCAGTGCACCGAGCCGATGAGCACGTCGAAGGGGTACTGGGCGAGCAGGGCGGCGACGTCGTCCATCTGGTCGCGGAAGTAGTCCACCTCGAGGCCGATCTTGACGGGCAGCCCCTCGTCCTTGGCGCGCTGGGCCAGGTTGACGTAGTCGTCCAGGGAGTTGCGCGCGTGGAAGTCGAAGTAGTCGATCATCACCTGAGTGGTCGGCTCGTGGCCGTAGCGCTGCCAGAACGGGCCCACGGTGGACATGACCTCGACGAAGCGGTGGGCGTGCTCGGTCAACGCCAACTCGGTGACGCCGTGGGTGGCCGCCTCCTCGCAGTACTGGGCCACCTGATCCAACTGGTACCAGACCGACGACTCCTCGTGGGGCCAGAGGTGGAGGTGGTAGTCGAGCACGTCGGGGCTACGCCGTGCCGAACCCGACGACGCGCTCGTTCGCCGACGTGAACTCGACGTAGGCCACCCGCGAGGCGGGCACGCCCACGCGGCGGCCCTTGCGATCGGTCAGCCAGAGCACCTGGTCAGCGGCCAGGGCGGCCTCGACCTCCTTCATCAGGGCGTCACGATCCGTGCCCTCCGCCAACTCGACCTCCAGCTCCCTCATCGACTGGACGATACCGATTCGAATCTCCATCACCACTCCTCACGCCGCGGGCGACTAGGGCCATGTTACGACCTTGGGGCACAATGAAGGACGTGAGCGCAGATGAGTAACGATCAGTCGGCCACGCGTGCCGTGACCTGGGCGGCGACGATGGAGGGCTTCGACGGCACCGACGGGGAGGTCACCGTCGCCCATCGCGACTCGAGTGCGCGGGTGCGCCCTCGCGAGTCGGCGGTCACGACGGCCCTCGGCCGACGCGAGCATCGTGAGGCGACCCAGGGCGAGCTCCTCGCCCCTCTCGCCACCCGCGAGCACGGTGCGGGGAACCGGGAGCGTCCCGAAGAGCCCGACGAGTACCGCACCTGCTTCGAGCGCGACCGCGACCGCATCCTGCACTCCAGCGCCTTTCGACGCCTGGCGGGCAAGACGCAGGTCTTCATCTTCCCCGAGGACCACATGCGCACGCGCCTCACCCACGCCCTCGAGGTCGCCCAGGTCGCCGTGGGCGTGGCGCGGGCGGTGGGTCTCAACGTGGCCCTGACCGAGGCCATCGCCCTCGGTCACGACTGCGGCCACGGCCCCGGCGGCCACGCCAGCGAGGAGGCGCTGGACCCCTTCGTGGCCCACGGCTTCGACCACGCGACCTGGGGCGCGTCTGTCTCGCTGCGCTCACTCAACCTCTGCGCCGAGACCCTCGACGGCATCGCGAACCACTCCTGGTCCCGCCCCGCGCCGTCCACGCCCGAGGGTGAGGTGGTCAGTTGGGCGGTTATCTCCAGGGAATAATCAAGGTCTCCTCAACCTCCAGAAGAGGCCAGCGAGTTCTCTCAGGGATGTCACACACAACCCTTACCTTGGGTCTCCAGAACGGAGATCGGATGAGAGTTCAGCAATTGAGCGGATCGGACGAACCACTGTCCTACACCGTCGTCGGTGACGCCGGACTCCCGATCGAGCCCATCGACCAGTACCTCGCGTACCTGACCGCACGCAACTCGTCACCTAACACCGTGCGGTCCTACGCCTTCGACCTGCGCGACTTCTGGACCTTCCTCAAGCATCGCGGCCAGAACGCATTGGAGGTCAATATCGACGATCTCGCGATGTGGATCTCGTGGCTCCGATTGCCCACGTCGCTTCGCAGTGGTGACAGGTCCGTCGTCCCAATAGACCCGTCACCTCGCCTGGCGCCGGCGACAATCTCGAGGAAACTATCAGCCGTCGTGTCGTTTTACGAGTTCATGGGCCAGCGCGACGCCAGGGTCCTCCCTTTGCTGAGCCAGTTGCGCCAGGGACAACCTCGAGGCACGGGACGCTACCAACCCTTTCTCTCCCACCTCTCGCGAACCACGGCAAGGCCGAGCCGGACGCTTACCGTCAAGGTTCCCTCGACGCGCCCGAGCATCCTCAGCCCCGATCAGGTTCAGAGCGTGCTCGAGGCTTGCGCGAACCGACGCGACCGTCTCTTCTTCGGAACGCTCTGGGAGACCGGCGCACGCGCCTCCGAAGCCCTGGGCCTGCGCATCGACGACCTCGACGAACGACGCGGGACCGTTCGCATCACACCGCGTGACAATGCCAACGGCGCGAGAGTGAAGGGCTCGAAGGAGCGTGTCGTACCGGTCGGGCGGCGCTTCATTCGACTCACCATCGACTACCTCACACTCGACTACGGCGCCACGAACTCCGACTACCTCTTCGTCAACCTCTACGGGGGGACGATCGGGAAGCCGTGGTCCTACGATTCAGTCGACGACCTGGTGCGGCGTACTCGAGCAAAGGTTGGCTTCCACTTCACCCCCCACATGTTCCGCCACACCTACAGCACCCGCCTACTGCAAGCCGGCGCCCGTATCGAGATCGTCTCGGAGTTGCTCGGCCACACCGACATCCAAACGACCCGAGCCATCTACGGTCACCTCAACGTCGACGATCTGCGGGCGGAGCTGGATCGCGTCGGCTGGCTGGACGACTCGGTGGTGGTGCTGTGACTCTCAGAGCCATCGAGACCGATCCCGATCCCTACGTCGCGTGGCGTGAGACGCTCCAAGCTGCGTTGCGCCCTGAGTACGACCGGGAGGTTTTCTACTGCTCAGAGCTCACTGGTGTCTTGCACGTTCGCGACTGCATGATCGAAGGCTGCGTCGGCAGCGAAGTCGGTGTCCATCTCTGCATCGGCCACTATCACCGCTGGCGCAACGCTGGTAAGCCAAGGGGTGAGCAGAAGTCAACGTGGGCCGCCACTCAACCAGCGCAACTACAGGGTCGTCGATCCCCACAGAAGTGCAGGGTGCCCGCCTGTCAACAGGGCCAGCGCAGCGTGTTCTGCGGCTCGCACCTCCTCGCGTGGCAGAAGCACAAGCGCTCGATCTCGCGTGACGCTTGGGCGACGTCGGACGAAGCCGCCAACCTCTGCGAACGAACGGCCCCGTGTCTAGTGGACATCTGCCACCTCGACGTACGTCCCGGGCAACCATTCTGTCCGGCCCACTTGCTCAGATGGACGCGCAACGGTAGGCCGCCTATCGATCAGTACGTCGACGAAATCAATAACGTCGGGCGGGCTCGCTACGACCTACGCAACCTCCCCGCGACCCTACGCCTCGAGGCGCAGTTTCTCCTGCAGGCAGTGCACGACCGGGACACTTCCGTTTTCCCGCTCTCACTCGGGAGAGAACTCTTTGGAACGCTGCGACGAAGCGGTCTGGAGTCCATCACGGAAGTCCCCCGAGACCGTTGGGGGGAATGGTGGAAAGTGAACGGCCCGGGCCGGGGGCTCGGATCAGTGAGTCACTTACGGTTCGCGTCTGACGCGTTGTCCGACCTCGTAGAAGGAACGGGTTGGGAAAACGAGTACACGCGAGATGTCTGGGACCGTCAGCGTCTCGGAATCAATGGAAGGGTGCGCCACCTTGACTTCCGGGGCATCACTCAGCAGCGACTGCGCGAACTCGTGAAGCGGTGGTGTCGCCAGCGGCTCGCGGCGAAGGACCTGGATTTCGACGGCGTCGCGAAGGATCTACTGGCCATGCGCCATCTCTCGACGTCGTTCGCGAACCGGCGGCCCGGCATGGACCTCGATCACTTAGATCGGGAGTTCCTGGAGGAGTGGCTGGTGGACTTGGCGGAACTACGAAACACCAGGACTGGAGGCCCGGTCAGTCTTTCACATCGCAAGGCGATGCTCAGCGCGGTGAGCGTTCTACTTCGCGACAACCAGCGTCAGCGCTGGTATCCGGAGGTTCCGGTCACCGCCAGCGTCCACTCCGATGACTACCCCAAAGACGGCGAACGGCTGCCGAGAGCCATCCCGGAGTCCGCAATGCGGGCGATCGAAGCTCCCGGCGCACTGGAGATGATCACGCGAACTGAATACCGTCTGATCACCCGGCTCCACATTGAAGCCGGAATGCGCAACACCGACATTCGTCACCTCGCACACCTGCGTTTCCTGTCACGAGATACCGCCGGCAATCCGTACCTACTCTTTCACAACTCCAAGATCGGTCGCGACGCGGTGGTACCGATCGGCGAAGGCCTTGCCGGCGAACTCGCTTCATGGGCGAAGGTCGTTGGCTTGAGGTACCCCGAAATCGTGGAGCGGGAGTGTTCGCGGCCACCGACGTCGCGGACCAGCGCGCTGAAGCTCTTCCCGTCACCAAGCGCCAATCCAACCGGATCCAAAGCTATCGGCTACACCGGCTACAACCAGGCTCTCCAAAATTGGTTCGATCAGATCAATCTCGTCGACGAAGTGGGAAAGCCTATTCACGTGACCAGCCATCAGTTCCGTCACACCTACGGCACCAGACTCATCAACGCCGACGTGCCGGCCCATATTGTTCAAGCCCTGTTAGACCACACGTCACCCACCATGACCGCCCACTACGCCCGATTGAACGACAGGACGATACGAACTGCCTGGGAAGCGGCAACGAGCAAGATCGACGGTCAGCGCGCCGCGCCCGATGACGTCCTAGACGTCGACGGACGTCTTTCGGACGCGGCATGGAGCCGCCATCGTGTCGAGCAAGCCGCAGCGCTGCGCCTCGCTAACGGCTACTGCGGCATGTCACCGACCAAGGTCTGCCAGCAAGCCAATCCATGTCTGTCGTGTGACCTCTTCGTACCCGATGCTCAATTCCTCGACGAGTACCGTCAACAACTCACCGTCACGGAGGCGGTGGCTCTTCGGGCTCGCGACGAAGGGTACGTGCGTCTGGCCGAGAAGGCCGACCAGGACGCAGTCGCGCTGCACGGGATCATCCGCAAAGTCTCCGAGGCGAGGTCCGCCGCGCCAGTCCGCGTCGACGCCCCCCAACACCGAAGGAATGCGCATGCGGGCGGATAACACCAACCACCTTCGCGAAGCCGCCAGGCGCAAGCACGAGGAGTGCCTGAAGCGAGTAACCGCCGCGATCCACGAGGCTGACCGTCTCCACCAACGCATTACCGTCCAGGGAGTCGCGAAATCGGCAGGGGTCTCCTCATCGTGGATCTACACCCAACCGACGGTCTACGAAGCTGTCCGTTCTCGTCGAGCCGAGGCGGGTTACCGCTCCCCTACTCGGATCCCCGAGACAGGAGGGGCTAGCCAGGTAAGCCAGCAGAAGCGAATCGAGCTCCTGTCCTCGCGACTCCGCGACACGACAGAAGACAATCAGAGGCTGCGCCGCGAGTTGGCGGTGGTACACGCGGAGCTACGACGAATGCGCCAACTCCAGCCACGGCAGACTGTGAGCAAGGAACCATGAGGGAACGTGAAATGACCATTGATCGACGTAGCGAATGGACCGCCACCATGCGGGGTAATCCCGCTTCCAACGGCCTGGTCTTCGCCCATCGAGACACGCCGCCACCCACGGTCGAACCACGACTCATGTCACGAGAGCAGCGCGAGGAGCTTGAGAACCAGACACTGACCGGAGGCGCCACACACGCGTCAGGGGCCGGAAACCGTGCCATCGAAGAACCGCCTGATCCGCTGCGCACCTGCTTCGAGAGGGATCGCGACCGCATCCTGCACTCAAACGCGTTTCGTCGACTTGCCGGCAAGACTCAGGTCTTCATCTTTCCGACGGACCACCAGCGCACGCGTTTGACCCACGCCCTAGAAGTCGCGCAGGTGGCCACCGCCGTGGCGCGAGCAACGGGGATGAACGTTGCGCTGGTCGAGGCGATGGCCCTGGGGCACGACTGCGGTCACGGTCCTGGAGGTCACGCCTCCGAGGAGGCATTCGACCTGTTCATTCCTGGCGGCTACCATCACGCGGTCTGGGGAGCCGACGTCGTTCTCCAGCCCCTAAACCTTTGCCAGGAGACCCTGGACGGCATTCGCAACCACTCGTGGTCCCGGCCGACTCCGGAGACGCCAGAGGGGATCGTCGTGAGCTGGGCCGACCGATGTGCGTACAGTGCTCACGATCTAGAGGACGCCATTAGCGCCGGCATTGTCAGTCCTGATGATCTGCCAACGTCAGTGACCAGCGTCCTTGGGATGACCCGTTCATCTCAACTTCGATCACTGATCGGCGCCTTGGTGTCGAGCATCCACACAACGGGACTTATCGGCATGGACACCGCGCACGCCGAAGCGCTGGCCGAGCTTCGAGCCTTCAACTATCAACGGATCTACAACCGCCCCGAGTCCCTCCAGCAAGGACGGGCAGTCGTCGCGATACTGAAGGGACTCGTGGAAAAGTTCAGCGAGTCTCCACATCTTCTTCCTGACAACGACCATGAGGACGGTGACCCGCTCACCGCCGCGGTCACCTACGTTGCCGGGATGACGGATCGCTTTGCCCTTGACACTGCAGTGAACTTGCTCGACTGGCCGGCCGACCGCCTCCCCCAGGGAATCGAGAGCGATGCCCCCCGCCCTTGAGAAGGCGCAGCCGTAGATGAGCGAGACGGTCTTCAAGAAGCGCTACACGTCATCCCAGCTTCGCCTGATTGCGGCACGAGTGGGACTGCGCGAAGGTTGGGATTTCTCGCGAATGAACACGGCGCACCCGCCCACGCCGTGGGACTACACGGCGGTCGTCAGAAGTCTCCTACGGCCGACGGACTCGGTCATCGACATCGGTGCTGGTGGTGGTGAACGGCTTCTTGAACTGCGCGCCAATGCCCGCTCGCTTCTGGGCGTCGACCCCGACGATCAAATGATCCGTCGAGCGCGAACGAATTCAGCCGCAGTAGGTGCCGTGAACGTCCGCTTTGAAGTTGGCACCGGACGCGACGTCGAAGGCCCCTTTGACCTGGTAATCAATCGTCACGCCCCGTTTGAGCCACACATCGTTCATCGTCTCCTCGGTCCCGGCGGGCAATTCGTCACCCAACAGGTCGGTGAACACAACATGGCCAACGTGAAGGCAGCCTTCCACAGAGCAACCCACGACGAACCGACTATCCAACCGGGGGTGTTCATCGAGGCTGGGTTCACCATTCAACGATTCACCGAGTACAACGTTGACTACGTCATACGCGACATCGAATCATTGATCTTCTGGCTTCAGGCGCTGGACATAGCCCATTCGGACTTCGACGGTTTCGACCCCGAACGGGACGTCGACCACATCAATGAACTGCTGTCAAGTTCAATGGCGGCAGAGGGCCTCGTAACCAACGAGCATCGTTATCTGTTGGTGGCGACGAGAACTACGTAGAGTGGCATGATCAATGGCTGCTTCGTGGACGGGATCTACAACACAGACACCCAGATCAAGCCAGTGATGTAGCGCGGAACTCAAGATAAGGGCCGACAGAATTGCGTACGTATGCCACGATTTTGAGGACGCTCTCGCCGCCGGCATCGTCGCGAACGCCGATCTGCCGAGCGTGGTGCGCGAGCGGTGCGGCGCCCGGCGCGGACAGCAGCTGGGCTCGTTCATCAACGCCATGATCGCCACCATCACCGCGACGGGCGTGGTGGGCATGGACGCCGCCCACGCCGAGGCCCTCGCAGTCTTTCGCGCCTTCAACTACGAGCACATCTACCTGCGCCCGGCGGCCCGTCAGCAGTCCGCCGCCGTGGTGGGCATGCTGCGAGCCCTGGTCGAGCACTATGCGCTTCGTCCCCACCTCCTGCCCGACGCCAGCGAGGACGCGACACCGGGCTCGCCCGAGGCCCTGCACGACGCGGTCGCCTACGTCGCGGGCATGACCGACCGGTTCGCCTGCCGGCGCGCGGTCACGCTCCTCGACTGGCCCATCGACCAGCTACCGAACGGCATCGACCGGTAACCGGGAACCGACGCGTCTCTTGGACGTCATCGCGCCAACTACGGCGCCACGCGGACGCGAACGTCCACCACCGCCACGCCGCTGCGGCGCACGAACACCGGATTGAAGTCCAGCTCGACGATCTCGGGCACGTCCTCCACCATGGCGCTCACCCGCAGCAGTAGATCCGCGAAGGCCGCCACATCCAGGGGCGCGGCGTTGCGGTACCCGGTGAGCAGCGGGTACGAGCGCAGGGAGCGGATCATCTCGTCCGCGTCCAGGTCGCTAAGCGGGGTTAGTCGCACCGCGACGTCGGCCACGATCTCGACCAGCGTGCCACCCCAGCCGGCCATGACCACCGGACCGAAGGCGGGATCGTGGTTCACGCCCACGATCATCTCGACGCCGTCGCCGATCTGCTCCTGGACGAGGAACTCGGCGGCGTTCTCCCCAACCCCCGCCCGGTTCAGCGCCTCGCGGATGGAGCGCACCGCGTCGGCGGCGGCGGCGGGACTCTCGATCCCCAGGGCGACGCCGCCGACGTCGCTCTTGTGGATCGCCGCCGCGACCTTCACCACCACCGCAACGCCCCACTCGGCCTGGGCGGCGCTCGCCTCCTCGGGCGTCCGCACGATCCGCGAGCGCACCGAGGTGACGCCGTAGGCGGCGAGCAGCTCGAGGGCCACGGCCGCGTCGAGCCACCCACCCTCGGGCCGATCGCGCAGCGCCGCGTCGATCGACGCGCGCGCGCGGCGCGCGTCGATCCCCGAGGGGGTGACCACTCGACCAGAGGGGCGCTCGCGCCACTCCGACCACCTCGCCACGCGCCCCAGCGCCGCGGCGGCCTGCTCGGGGTAGGCGAAGACCGGGATCCCGGCGTCCGCCAGCGCCTGGGCCGGCGGATCGCTCATCATGAAGACCCCCAGCACCGGCTTGGTCGGCGCCAGGTCCTTCGCCGCGGCGACGATCTCGCGCGCGACGTCTTCGGCGCGAGTGAGGAAGGGCGGGATGAACACGACGATGATCGCGTCGATCTCGTCGGCGGCGCCGAGCAGCCGCAGTGATCGACCGTACTGCTCGGCGGTGGCGCTCGACACGATGTCCACGGGATTGGCCAGGGACGCCTCCGCGGGCAGATCGGCCCCGAGGGCGTCGCGCGTCGCCGCCGACAGCTCGGGCACCAACAGCCCCGCGGCCTCGCAGGCGTCGGCCACGAGGATCCCCGGCCCGCCGCCGTTGGTCAGCACGGCCACGCGCCGCCCCGAGGTCGCCGACCGGGAGGTCAGCACCGCGGCGACGTCGAACATCTCCTCCAACGCGTCGACGCGTATCACGCCGGCCTGGCGGAAAAGCGCCTCGACCACCTGGTCGCCGGCGGCCAGCGCCGCGGTGTGCGACGACGCCGCCCGCCGACCCGCGCCGGTCCGTCCCGACTTCACGACCACGATCGGCTTGCGCCGCGACACCCGCCGCGCGATGCGCGCGAAGCGGCGGGGGTCGGCCACCGACTCGAGATACGCGAGGATCACGTCGGTGCGCGGGTCGTCGCCCCAGTAGAGGAGCAAGTCGTTCGCGCTCAGGTCGGCCGTGTTGCCGACCGACACGAACCCGCTCACGCCCAGGGACGGACCGTCGAGCAGCGCGAGGGCGGCTAGCCCGAGCCCCCCCGACTGCGAGACGAACGCCACGCGCCCTGGCGGGGGGAAGACGGGGCTGAACGTGGCGTTGAAGCGCGTCTCGGGACCCCCATTGAGCACACCCATGCAGTTCGGGCCGATGAGGCGCACGCCGCCCGCGCGGGCGCGCTGGCGCAGGTCGTCCTGCAGCGCGCGGCCGGCGGGACCCACCTCGGCGAAGCCGGCCGAGATCACGCAGGCGGCGTGCACGCCCAGCTCCCCCGCCTGGTCCACGATCCCCCCGACCAGGGGCGCCGGGACCGCGACCACCGCCAGATCGGGGCGCGGCACGCACGCGGACAGGTCCGCCACGCTGGGCACGCCCTGGATAGCGTCGTGGTTCGGGTTGACCGGGAACAGGTCGCCGTGGTAGCCGCTCGCGCGCAGGTTGGCGAACAGCAGCCCGCCGATGCTCGTGCGATCGTCGCTGGCTCCCACGACCGCGATGGAGCGCGGGGCGAGGAAGTTGTCGACGGCGACGCGGGCGGCGGCGCGCTGATCGGCCAGCAGGGTGTCGAGGTACTCGTCGGTCTCCTGGACGGCGAACCTCGCCCGTACCCGGTCGCCGGTGACGCGCTCGTCGTAGTCGAGCCCGAGCTGGTGCAGCAGTGCGCGCATCGCGGCGTCGCGCACGGGCACGTCGCCCACCAGACGGTGCACGCCCGCGTGACGCGCGGCGTCGGCCAGTCGACCGATCAGGACCGTGCCCAGTCCGACGCGCCGGTAGGAGGCGTCGACGAACACCATGAACTCCGCGGCGTCGTCCTCGCGCAGCTCGTAGCGCGCCACTCCGGCGAGGCGCCCCGTCGAGTCCGGTGCGACCGCCACGATGCCGGCCGTCCCCGGATGCGCGACGGCCACCACGCCGGGGTCCTCGGTCGCGACGTGGGCCAAGCTCAGGAACAGGTGGCGATCCCGCGCGCCCAGGCGTCGCCAGAAGGCCTCGACGCCGCGCGCGTCGTCACCGCGGAGCGGCCGGATCCCGACGACGCGGCCGTCGCGCAGCGTCTCCTCGCTGGTGAAAAGGTCATCACTCGTCATGACCCCCACGTTACGCACGGTCGCCGCCCCCGATCGCCGGGCGGCGACCGGGGACACGCTACGGCCGCGCGGCCGCGCGCAGGTTGATACCCGGTGGCGGGCCGCCACGCATCCACGCGAGACGCTGCTCGGTCGTGCGCAGGGCCACGCGCTCGTGGGTCAGGATCCAGAACTCGTTGGCCACCACGGCGTGCGCCACCCGGTCGGCCACGACGGCCGGGTCGATGCCCGCCTCGACGGCCTCGCGCGCGAGGTCCTCGAGGGCCCGCGCCTGGGGATCGTCCTCGACCTCGATCAGCTCGCGGGGCATGTTGCGAGCGGCGTCGGCGATGCGCGTACGCACGAAGCCCGGGCACAGCACCGAGACCCCCACGTGCGCGTCGCGCAGCGCCAGCTCGTACAACAGCGCCTCGGAGACCCCCACGACGGCGAACTTCGACGCGCTGTAGGCCCCCATGCCGGGTACGCCCCCGAGGCCGGCGAGCGACGCGGTGTTGACCACGTGGCCCTCGTCGCGCTCGAGGAAGTACGGCACGAAGGCGTTGATGCCGTTGATCACGCCCCCGAGGTTGACGCCGAGGACCCAGTCCCACACGGCCTTGGGCGTGCCGATGGTGGCGCCGCCCCCCACTCCCGCGTTGTTGAACACGACGTGGACCGCGCCGAAGCGCGCCAGCGCCGCGTCGCGCAGCGCGATCACGTCCGCCTCGCGCGCCACGTCCGTCCCCACCCCGAGCACCGACGCGCCGTGCTCGCGCAACTCGCCCACCGCTCGCTCCAGGGCGCCCGGTTCCACGTCACCCAGCACGAGGTTCGCGCCGGCCGCGGCGAAGCGCCGAGCCGTCGCCAGGCCGATGCCGCTGGCGCCCCCCGTGATGACCGCGGTCTTGCCCTCCAGGTCCACCCCGCACCTCCTACAACTGACTACCGCCGACGACTGCGACGAGACGCGGTCCGAGGGCCGACGATCACGAGAGCAGCTTGAGCTCCTGACGATAGACCCGGGCGGCGCCCTGGGCCGCCACCGCACCGGCGAGCGCCGTGAAGGCTCGCGCCGCCTCGGACTCGGGGTGGGCCACCACCACCGGGGCGCCCGCGTCGCCGCCCTCGCGCAGCACGACGTCCAGGGGGATCTGCCCGAGCAGGGGCACCCCGAGGTCACGGGCCAGCTGTTCGCCCCCGCCGGACCCGAAGATCTCGTAGCGCCGTCCGTCGTCGCCGGTGAACCAGCTCATGTTCTCGATCACCCCGCGCACCGCCAGCTTGAGCTTGCGCGCCGCGTAGGCCGATCGCTGGGCCACGCGCTGGGCTGCGGCCTGGGGCGTCGTCACCACGTACATCTCGATGCGCGGCAGCACCTCGGACAGCGTCAGCGCGACGTCGCCGGTGCCCGGCGGCATGTCGATGAGCAGGAAGTCCGGCTCGTCCCACCACGCCTCGGTGACGAGCTGCTCGATCGCCTTGTGCAGCATCGGCCCCCGCCAGATGACGGGCTGCTCGTCGGGCACGAAGTAGCCCATCGACACGCAGCGAACCCCATGGGCGAGCGTGGGGATCACCAGGTCGCCCAGCACGATCGGGTCGTTGACCGCCCCCAGCATCTTGGGCAGGGAGAAGCCGTAGACGTCGGCGTCGAGAACGCCCACCTGGTGGCCGGCACGGGCGAGCGCGATCGCCAGGTTCACGCTGACCGACGACTTGCCGACCCCGCCCTTGCCCGACGAGATGCCCAGCACGCGGGTGCGCGAGGTCTTGGCCAGGAAGCGCGGCGGCGCCTCCGCCGCCCCGTGAGCGTGGCCGTGCTCGGGCGCCTCGTCGACCATGGCCCCGCGCAGGAAGTTGCGCAGCGCGAGGCGCTCGTCGTCGTTCATCGCGCGCACGACCACCCGGGCCCCGGGAACGCGCTCGACCACGGCCGCCTCCAGGTACGCCAGGTTCGGCCACGCGGTGACCGGCAGCACCAGCTCGACCAGGGGCGTGCCCCCACTCTCCCCGAGCGCCCCCACGAAGCCCAGCTCGCCCAGCGGGCGCACGAGCTGCGGCTCCACGATCGCGTCAATCCGTTCGCGCAGCTGGGGGTCGAGGGTCACGGTACGTCCTTTGCCTGGTAGTGGGGGCAACGTCGAGGTTACCGCCGAGTCCGGGCCGTCACCCCGTACACTGAGCCCATGACGTCGACGCCGGTGGAACACGACCTCGATCCCGCCCTCTTCACCGCCACGGTGACCAGCCTCACCCACTCCTTCGGCGACTCCACCCGACGCAAGATCTACCTCTTCCTCCGGGAGAACCCCGGCGCGACCGCCGCCACCCTGGCCGAGCACTGCCAGGTGCACGCCAACGTCGTGCGCCACCACCTCGAGCGGCTCACCGAGGGCGGCTACGTCACCTTCGACAACGTGCGCAAGGCCACCGCGGGCCGACCGGCCCGCGGCTACCGCGTCATCGACGACTCGCTCGCCATGGAGGGCTCAGTACGCCGCGACGCGCTGCTGGTCGCCCTGTTGGAGATGGCCCTGGAGCGCCTCGGCCCGGACGCGGCGGAGTCACTCGCCCACGACGTGGGCGTCGAGTACGGGCGCACCCTGGCGCCGGGTCTGGGCGCGGGCGACTCCTCGACCCGCTCGGTCAAGGACGCCATGAGCGCGATCGCCAGCCTGCTCACCGCGCACGGCTTCGCCGCGCGCCCCGACGAGGCCAACGACAACGCGGTCGTCTCGGAGAACTGCCCCTTCGGCTCGGTGGCCACCCACCACCCGGTCCTGTGCGCGCTCGATCGCGGCCTCATCGCGGGTCTGCTCGAGGGTCTCGGCCACGGGCGCTCGACGGTCACGCTCAGCTCGCGCGCCCGCGGCGACGACGCCTGCCGCGTCACCGCCTGATCGCCGGCTACTCGCGGCCCAACTCGGCCTCCAGCTGGGCCAAGACCTCGGGATCCTCGAGTCCGCTGGTGTCGCCGCGCGCGACGCCGTCGACCACCAGCTCGCGCAGCAGCCGGCGCACGATCTTGCCGCTGCGGGTGCGCGGCATCGTCGAGAGCACGTGGACCCGACGCGGACGCGCGATGGCACCGATCTCGTCGACCAGGCGCTGGCGCAGGTCCTCTTCGCTGATCACGATGCCCGGCGCGGACGCGAGCGTCACGAAGGCCTCGGGCACCTGGCCCTTCACCGGGTCGTCGACCCCGATCACGGCGGCCTCCGTCACGCCGGGCATCGTCAGCAGCGCGCTCTCCATCTCCATGGTCGAGAGCCGGTGCGCCGCCACGTTGATCACGTCGTCCACGCGGCCCACCACCCACACGTGCTCGTCGGCGTCCTCGATGGCGGCGTCGGCGCTGTCGTAGCGCGAGGGCCCGAAGCGGGTGAAGTACTGCGCGCGGTAGCGCTGCGGGTCGCCCCAGATGCCACGAACGAGAGCCGGGAACGGCTGGGTGATCGTGAGGTACCCGACCGACCCGGTCGCCACCCGCTCGCCCGCCTCGTCGACGATGGCGTAGTCGTGGCCCGGTAGGGCCACGCCGCACGAGCCGGGCTTGGCCGGCGTCACGCCCACCACCGAGGAGATCCACGCGCTACCCGTCTCGCTCTGGCCGTAGGTGTTGTTGATCTCCAGAGAACCGTCGCCGAGGTGGTCACGCACCCAGTGCCAGGTGGTGGCGTCGAGGGGCTCGCCCACCAGCGCCAGGAGCGACAGCGCCGAGAGGTCGAAACGCGAGGACAGCTCGCCCCCGTGGCGCGCCAGCATGCGCAGCACGGTCGGCGCCGTGAAGACCTTGGTCACCCGGTGCTCCTCCAGGATCGAGTACAGCCGCTGCGGTCCGGGATAGTCCAGCGCGCCCTCGGTCGCGAGCATCGTGGCGCCGCACGCCGTCGCGCCGATCAGCTCGAAGATCGGGAAGGTCAGCCAGCCGCAGTCCGCCGTGCACCAGTACACGTCGTCGGGACCGAGGTCCAGCGCGTACTTCACGTTGTGGTAGGCGCCCGTGAGAAAGCCCAGCCCACTGTGCACGAGGCCCTTGGGGCGGGCGCTGGTCCCGCTCGTGTAGATGATGAAGCCGGGGTCGTTGGCCTCGAGGAGCACCGGGTCCGCGCCGTGGGGGGTCGCGGCCATCAGCTCGTCGTAGTAGCGGTCGCGAGGGGCGCTCATGGGCGTCGCGGGGTTGGCGCTGCGACGCACGACGACCACGTGCTCTACGCTCGGCAGGCGGTCCAGGACCTCGTCGAGGGTCGCCTTGAGTGCCAGGGGCCGTCCCCGCCGAAAGGTCTCGTCGGCGGTCACGACGACTCGCGCCCCGGTGTCCACGACGCGGTCGGCGAGAGCCGTCGCGGAGAAGCCCGAGAAGATGATGTTGTAGATCGCCCCGATGCGCAAGCACGCGTGCACGACCGCGAAGGTCTCGAGCAGGTTGGGCAGGTAGAGGGCCACCACGTCGCCGCGCGCGACCCCGAGGTCGATCAGGACCTGGGCGAAGCGCGCGGTCTGGTCGGCGAACTCGGCGTAGGTCCACGCCCGCTCCTCCCCGTCCTCGCCGATCCAGCGCACCGCCTCCTTGGCCGGCGTGGCGCGCGCGTGGCGATCGACGCAGTTGACGCTGACGTTGCCCCGCGCCCCGGGAAAGAAGCCGAACCCCTCGGCCAGGCTCCCGGTCATCGCCGGCGAGGGTGGCCAGCCGGCGCCCCACTCGAGCTCGCCGGCGACCTGGGCCCAGTACGCGCCGACGTCACCAATGGAGCGCCGGTAGAGGTCGCGGAACTCCTCGAGGGTCGCCACCGGCAGGCGGCCCGACGGCGGGTGCGGCGGGGGCACCAGCTCGGCGTCGCGCACCAGCGCGGGCAGATCGCCGAGGGCGGCGCCGGGTCCGCCCGGCTCGTCCGCCCGAAGGTCGTCCTGAGGTCGTCCGTCCATGTCACCCCCCGGTCACCGCCCGCCGCGCGGGCGGACTCGTCTGACACTACCGCCGCCTCGCGATCGCCGTCGAGGCCGTCGCGCCGCCTCCCCGGGCGGCGTCGTACGCTGGATGTGACGATCGAGGGAGATCCCATGACAGCCACCACGACGACGACGAGCGCGACGAGCGCGACGAGCGTCCTCGACGCCATCGGCGCCACCCCACTGCTGGAGATCGACGGCGTGTGGGTCAAGCTCGAGTACCTCAACCCGTCGGGCTCGGTCAAAGCCCGCATGGCGCGCTACATCATCGAGCGCGCCGAGCGCGAGGGCGTGCTGCACCCGGGCGACACCATCGTCGAGGCCTCCAGTGGCAACACCGGAAACGCCATGAGCATGGTCGCGGCCGTCAAGGGCTACCCCATGCTGGTGCTGACCCCCGAGGGGTTCAGCCCCGAGCGGACCGCGATCTCGCGCGCCTTCGGCGCCGAGGTTCGCTCCGTCGGCACCTTCGCCGTCAACGAGGCGGTGGAGGAGGCCAACCGCCTCGGCGCCCTGCCGGGCTTCTTCGCGCCCCACCAGTTCGAGTCCGAGTGGAACGTCGAGGAGAACCGGACCTGGCTGGGCCCGGAGATCATCGGCCAGATGGCACCACGACGCGTCGACGCCTTCGTCATGGGCGTCGGGACCGGAGGTACCCTGATCGGGGTCGGACAGGCGCTGCGCGCCGCGAATCCCGACACTCTCCTGGTGGCCCTCGAGCCCGACGAGTCGTGCACGATCGCCTGCGGCGACACGGGGCTGCACCACATCGAGGGCATCGCCGACGGCTTCGTGCCCGGCATCTACCTGCGCCACCGCGAGATCGTGGATCGCGTCGTCGCGGTGCACAGCGACGACGCGATCGCCGAGATGCGCCGCCTCGCTCGCGACTTCGGCCTCCTGGTCGGCCCCAGCTCGGGCGCCAACGTGGTGGCCGCCCGCCGCCTGCGCGCCGAGGACCCGTCGCGCGTCGTCGTCACGATCCTCGCCGACGAGGGTGAGAAGTACCTGAGCGAGTACTTCGCCACCGCGTGATCGCGGCGACACCCGCGCAGCGCCAGTCACGGCGCCGGCGCCGTGACGCTACAGCGGCGTGACGTAGGCCGCGGCGACGCCGCCGTCGGCCATGAAGGTGGTCGCCGTGACGAACGAGGCGTCGTCGCTCGCGAGGAAGAGCGCCGCGGCGGCGATCTCCTCGGGCTCCCCGAAGCGGCCCATCGGCACGTGCACCAAGCGGCGCGCCGCGCGCTCGGGATCCTTGGCGAACAGCTCCTGGAGCAGCGGCGTGTTGACCGGCCCGGGGCACAGCGCGTTCACCCGCACCCCCTGGCGCGCGAACTGTACGGCCAGCTCGCGGCTCATCGACAGCACCCCGCCCTTGGAGGCGCTGTAGGAGATCTGCGACGTCGCCGAGCCCACCACCGCCACGAAGGAGGCGGTGTTGATCACCGAGCCGCCGCCGCGCGCGAGCAGGTGGGGAATCCCGTACCTGCAGCACAGGTACACCGAGGTGAGGTTGACGTCCTGGACGTGGCGCCACGCCTCCAGGGTGGTCGTGAGGATCGAGTCGTCCTCCGGCGGCGAGATCCCGGCGTTGTTGAAGAGCACGTCCACCCCCCCGTAGATCTCGGCGGCGCGCTCGTAGAGGGCGCGCACGCTCTCCTCGCTGGCCACGTCCACTTCGACGAACGTCCCGCCGATCTCCTCGGCCAGGGCTGTGCCCTCGTCGACCAGCACGTCCGCGACCACCACCGAGGCTCCCTCGGCGGCGAAGCGCCGCGCGCTGGCGCGCCCGATGCCACTCGCCGCGCCCGTGATCACGGCCACTTTGCCATCCAGTCGTCCCATCACACCTCCGTTGAAAGAAACACGTTCTTCTCCTCGCTGAAGCCGAGCAGCGCGTCGGGACCGAGCTCGCGGCCGAGGCCCGACTGCTTATACCCCCCGAAGGGCGTCGCGTAGCGCACCGAGGAGTTCGAGTTGACCGAGAGCGTCCCGGTCTCGATGGCGCGCGCCACGCGCAGCGCCCGACCCACGTCGCGCGTCCACAGCGATCCCGAGAGGCCGTAGGGCCCCTCGTTGGCCAGCGCCACCGCCTCGGCCTCGTCGGCGAAGGGGACCACCGAGACCACGGGACCGAAGATCTCCTCGCGATACGAGGGACGGTCGTGGTCCCCCTCGAGCACCGTCGGCGCGTACCAGTAGCCGGGCCCCTCGGGCGCGCTGCCACGAAAGGCCACGGTCGACTCGTCGACGTAGCGCGCCACACTGGCGCACTGGGCGGCGGAGATCAGAGGGCCCATCTCGCTGGTCTCGTCCGAGGGGTCGAGCACGCGCACCCTCTTCACCGCCGCCTCGAAGAGCTCCATGAACCGGTCGTAGGCCGACGCCTCCACCAGGATCCGCGACCGCGCGCAGCAGTCCTGGCCCGCGTTGTCGAACACCGCGTAGGGCGCCGCCGCCGCCGCGCGCTCCAGGTCGGCGTCGGCGAAGATGACGTTGGCGCTCTTGCCGCCGAGCTCGAGGGTGACCCGCTTCACCTGCTCGGCGCAGCCGGCCATCACCGCGCGACCCGCCTCGTTGGACCCGGTGAAGCAGATCTTGCGCACCGCCTCGTGGGTCACGAGGCGCTGGCCCACCACGGGCCCGGCGCCCACCAGCACCTGGAAGACCCCTTCCGGCAGACCCGCCTCGAGCGCCAGCTCCCCGAGGCGCAGCGCGGTGAGCGGGGTCAACGTGGCCGGCTTGAGCAGCACCACGTTGCCGGCCGCGAGGGCCGGGGCGAAGCCCCAGCCGGCGATGGGCATCGGGAAGTTCCACGGGGCGATCACCCCGACGACGCCGATCGGCTCGTAGAAGGTGATGTCCACGCCGCCGGCCACGGGGATCTGACGTCCGCTGTGGCGCTCTACGGCCCCCGCGTAGTAGGCCAGCACGTCGCGCACGTTGCCGGCCTCCCATCGCGCGTTGGCGATCGTGTGCCCGGAGTTGGCCACCTCCAGGCGGGCCAGCTCCTCGTTGTGCGCGTCGACCACCTCGGCGAAGCGCCGCAGCAGCCGAGCTCGGTCGACCGGGTTCACCGCGCGCCAGGCGGACGCCGCGCCGAGGGCGCGCGCGATGCGCTCGTCGACCGCGTCGACGTTCAGCATCTCGACGGTGGCGACCGCGGCCTCGGTCGCCGGATTCACAATGGACAGCGTCGTCATAGTCGCTCGAACCCCCGGTAGCGTTCCCAGTCGGTGACCGCGGCGTCGAAGGTCGCCACCTCCACGCGCGCCGCGTGCGCGTAGTGCGCCACCACCTCGTCGCCGAAGGCCTCGTGGGCCACCCGCGACCCCTCGAAGAGGTCGATCGCGTCACGCAGGGTGGCGGGCACCCGCGGCGCGGCCGAGTCGTAGGCGTTGCCGCTCTCCGGCACCGGAAGTTCCAGCGACTCGTCGATGCCGGCCAACCCCGCGGCGACCAGCGCCGCCACGGCCAGGTAGGGGTTCACGTCGCCGCCGGGGATGCGACACTCCACGCGCAGCGACGGGCCGTGGCCCACCACGCGGAAGGCGCACGTGCGATTGTCGAGCCCCCAGGCCAGCGCCGTGGGGGCGAAGGAGCCCGCCACGTAGCGCTTGTAGCTGTTCACGTTGGGTGCGAGGAACAGCGTCAGCTCGCCGGTGTGGGCCACCAGCCCGGCGAGGAAGCGCTCGAAGACCTCGGAGAAGCCGTGTCGGCCCTCGCCGGCGAAGACCGGGTGGCCCGCGGCGTCGCGCAGCGAGAGGTGCACGTGACAGGAGTTGCCCTCGCGCTCGTCGAACTTGGCCATGAAGGTGACCGCGACGCCCTCCTGGGCGGCGATCTCCTTCACGCCGAGCTTGAACAGGCCGTGCTCGTCGCACTTGTCCACCAGCGCGGCGTACTTGAAGGCGATCTCGTGCTGGCCGAGATTGCACTCGCCCTTGAGCGACTCCACCTCCATGCCGGCGCCGCGCATGGCGCGGCGCACGCGACCAAGCAGGGGCTCCACCCGCGAGGTGCCCTGGATGGAGTAGTCGACGTTGTACTGGTTGGCCGGCGTGAGCTCGCGGTAGCCCCGGCGCCAGGCCTCCTCGTAGCTGTCGCGAAAGACGAGGAACTCGAGCTCCGTGCCCGTCAGACCCGTCCAGCCGCGCGCCGCGAGGCGCGACGCCTGCTCGGCCAGGATCTGGCGGGGCGACACCGTCACCGCCAGCCCACCCACCGTCTCGACGTCGGCGAAGACGATGGCCGTGCGCTCGTGCCAGGGCACCCGGCGAATCGTCGAGAGGTCGGGGCGCAGGGCCAGATCGCCGTAGCCGCGCTCCCACGAGGTGAGGGCGAAGCCGTCGACCGTGCGCATGTCGACGTCGGAGGCCAACAGGTACGCACACCCCTCGGCGGTCCCCGCGACGACGTCGTTGACGAAGTAGGTCGCGTCGAGGCGCTTGCCCTGCAACCGACCCTGCAGGTCGGTCATCGCCAGGATCACGGTGTCCACGTCCCCGCGCGCGACGAGATCGCCCAACTGCTCGGGCGTGAGCCGACCAGGAGCCGACAGCGTCATCTCTCTCCTCTCGACGTCACGCGATAGTAACCAACCGCCGAACCCGTGTCCAAACTTCGAGCCGCGTCGCTCTCGCGGCGCCGTTGGCCAGCCGTCGCCGAACGGTCGAGCGCACTGGTCGCGAGACCTTGAACCCGACGCTTCGCGAGCCCTAGTCGGGGTCTCCCATCTTGACGTCGACGGCGTTGCGCGCGATGACGCCCGCGTACCAGTCGTAGCTGGCCTTGGGGAGTCGCGCCCCCGTCGGGAAGTCGACCCACACGATGCCGAAGCGGCGCGAGTACCCGAGCGACCACTCGAAGTTGTCGAGCAGGCTCCACACGAAGTACCCGATCACCCGCACGCCGGCGTCGAGGGCATCGTGAACGGCCACCAGGTGCTCGTGGAGGTACTGCTCGCGCTCGTGGTCGAGCACGTGCCCGTTGGGGTCGACGTAGTCGTCGAAGGCCGCCCCGTTCTCGGTGATCAGAATGGGCAGGTCGGTGTACTCGCCCTTGATGCGCACCAGCAGCTCGGTGAGTCCCGACGCGTCGACCTCCCAGCCCATCGACGTCGTGTCGCTTCCGGGCGTCTCGAGCGACAGGACCCGAAGGTCGGGGAACTGCTCGCCCAGCGGGACGCCGTAGCCCGCCACGCGCGCCTCGTGGGAGCGCGTGGCGTCCATGACGGTGTCGGGGAAGTAGTAGTTCACGCCGAGGAAGTCCAGGGGGACGGCGATCTCGTCGAGGTCGCCGTCGCGCACGACCGAGAAGCCAGGCTCGTCTTCGCGGTAGTGCTCGAGCATGTCCTCGGGGTAGCGACCGTGGAAGATGGGCTCGAGGAACAGGCGGTTGAGATTGCCGTCGGCGCGTCGCGCGGCGGCCACGTCGAGCGGGTCGGGCGTGCCGGGCCGGTGCACGCCGAGATTCAGAGTGATGCCCACCGGCGCCGAGGGCACGGCACCGCGCAGCACCTGGACCGCACGGCCGTGGCCGAGGAGCAGGTGGTGGGTCGCCGCGGCCGCGCGGCCGATATCGGCGACGCCGGGCGCGTGGCGGCCCGACCCGTAACCCAGCCAGGCCGAGCACCAGGGCTCGTTGAGGGTGATCCAGCGTTCGACGCCCTCCCCGAGGGCCCCCGACACCAGCGCGACGTACTCGGCGAAGCGCTCCGCCGTGTCGCGCGCCGTCCAGCCGCCCCGGTCCTCCAGCGCCTGGGGTAGGTCCCAGTGGTAGAGCGTCAGAGTGGGCTGGATGTCGCGGGCCCGCAGCCCCTCGACCAGGCGACGGTAGAAGTCCAGCCCTCTCTGATTGGCCGGCCCCCGACCGTCGGGCTGGATACGGGGCCAGGCCACCGAGAAGCGGTAGGACTGGACTCCCAGGCGCGTCATGAGCTCGAGGTCCTCCTCGACGCGGTGGTAGTGGTCACAGGCGATGTCCCCGTTGTCGCCGTTCCACACGGCGCCGGGTCGGCGACTGAAGGTATCCCATATCGACGGACCGCGACCGTCGACGCTCGCGGCGCCCTCGATCTGGTAGGCGGCCGTCGCGGTCCCCCATAGGAATGCCGGGGGGAAATGGTAGCCGGCCTCGGCCGGCGAAACTGGTGACGCGTTCACGTGGTGTCTTTCTCGTTGGTAACGGCAGGGGGGAGTGATGCGGGCACGGCAGTCTGGGCGCTCGGTCCCAGCGCGTCACTCCCCCGGGACCGGCCCGGAGGAGTGACGCGTACGCTGGGACTCTCCGCTACACGCGAGCGCGAAGGGTTGGGTAGACCCGCGAGCGCGTAGCGGAGGTCACTACGCCCTCTTGATCTGCATCAAGATGTAGGGCAACTCGGGGTCACCGGGCGCCGGGTCCATGTACGGGTTCGACGGCGTGGGGAAGCCCGTGTAGTTCGCGGTCGAGTACTCGCACCACGTGGCACCGTAGAGCAGCGGGATCACCGGCAACTGCGTTGCCACAACCTTCTCCAGTGGCAACGACGCCGCCTTCACGGCTGCCGTGTCACTCGGGTTGGTTGCGGCGAGCGTGCTCAGGTCGCGTTGCACCGCGGCGTTGTGGTACCGACCGTAGTCACCCACCGCCGACTTGCCAATCGGAGCGGAGGTGGTGTAGTCCAACCAGTTGGCGAACTGCGTGTACGGGTCGGTGCCGCCGTTGCCCCAGTGCTCGATGGTGGTGAAGTTCCCGTCCGCCGAGTCGGTGTACCACTGTGACGCCTGCACGCCGTAGACCGTGGCGTCGATGCCCTCCGACCTCAGCTCCGACGACATCAACTGCGCGTCGGCGTAGTAGTCCGAGTACGCGATCGGGTCCTCGATGGTGAACTTGATCTCTTTGCCGTTCTTGGCGTAGAAGCCCTGACGGTTCTTCTTGTAACCGGCGGACGTCAGGATCTTCCTCACCATCGCCGGATCGTTGGTGGGCTTCACGTCGTTCTTGAACTGCGCGCCCAAGTACGCTGCCTGGTTGGGCAGGATCAGACCACTCAGCGACGTCGCGGGCTTCTCGTAACCGCTCTCGCCCTTGAGGCCCAGCACCCTACGGTTGATTCCCACGCTGATCGCCTCACGAACCTTCGGGTTGTTCAAGGGAGCCTTGGTGACGTTGAGCTCCAGCGTGACCGTGTTGCCCGGGGCGAAGAACGTGTGATTGGTCGCCTTGTTCTGGTTGACGAAGATGCTGTTCACGTTGGCGATGTCGTTGCCGGCCCAGGTCAGCGTGCCGTCGGCCAAGTCGGTGGCGGCGTTGGCGTTGGTGTTGACACTCAGGACCTGGACCTCGCTCGCGGCGGGCGTACCACCCCAGTACGTCGCGTTCACCGAGTAGTCGACCACCGACGACGAGTAGTTCGTCGGAACGTAGGGACCCGTGCCAATCGCCTGCGTGTTCGTCACCGACGCGGTGGCCACCGGACTGAACGTCGTCCAGAAGCTAGAGGGGACCATCAACTGGTCGCCCGCAATGCTCACGATGTTCGAATACTCCGGCGTCTTGTAGTTCAACACGACCTGGTTGCCGTTCACCGTCGCCGGGCTCGCGAGCGGTGGCAGACCGTTCACGTTGGCGGCGGGGTTGTCATTGACGCCGTTGAACGTCGCGGCGACATCCGCCGGCGTAAAGGCCGTCCCGTTGCTCCACTTGACGCCCGAGCGGATCGTGAAGGTGAGCGTCTTGCCGCCATTCGACCATTGGTAGGCCGTGGCCAACCACGGATGCTCCACGCCCGCCTTGATGGTATCGAACTGGAACAAGGGCTCGTAGACGAGCGAACACACGCTCATCTCCTTGCAGAACGAGTTCGAGTCGTATGGATTGAAGTTGTTGGTGAACGTGACTCCCGTGTTGCCCTCCAGTACGAAGGGCGGACTCGCGGCGGACGCGGCACTCAGACCCACGCTCGTCACGAGGCCGAGACTCACACACGCCACCGCGGTGATGAGAACTCCTGCTTTCTTGAACATTGTTTTCCTTTATATTTGTAGTGTCTAGCCGGCCTTCGCCGACGTTTCTGATGATCCGTGCGAGGGTCCTTGTAAATGACGCGAGGCCGGTTAGACCATCGCGCCGGTGGTCGCCACGACGCGTCTCGACGCCGCGGCGACGTCCTATGAGTTGGTCATGTCATCGCGCGACCCCCTCTCCCCGTCGCTTCGGTACCGCCAGCTCGACCGGAGCCTCGGGTTGGTCGCGGTAGAGCCAGCACTTCGAGGTGTGGGCCTCGCCAACGAGGAATGCCGGCGGCTCCTGCTCCCGACAGAGAGCCATCGCGTGCGCGCAGCGCGGGTTGAAGCGGCAGCCCCGCGTGGCGATCGTCGACAGATTCTGCTCCCCGGTGTCCGGCGCCGCGGCGACCGGATTGACGGGGTCGGGCACCGACGCGATGAGCAGTTGGGTGTAGGGGTGGGTCGGGTCATCGACCAGGACCGTGCCGCGCGAATGCTCGACCACTTGCCCGGCGTACATGACGATGATCTCCTCGGCCAAGTAGCGGGCCGACGCGATGTCGTGCGTGATGTAGAGGATCGCCAGGTGCTCGTCGTCGCACAGACCACGCAGCAGGTTCAGCACTCCCAGTCGCACCGAGACGTCGAGCATCGAGATCGGCTCGTCCGCCAGGAGGACCTTGGGCCGCACGCACAGGGCCCGCGCGATGGAGACACGCTGAAGCTGTCCCCCCGAGAGCTCGTGGGGATAGCGATCGAGGAACTGCTCCGGCGGCTCCAGTGCCACCCGGCGCAGGGCCGCCACCGACAGGGCACGAACCTCGCGCGGTGACGCACCGTGGATCAACAGGGGACGGTCGAGGTTGTGGTGGATCTGGTGGACGGGGTTCATCGATCCGAAGGGGTCTTGGAGAACCAACTGCACGTCGGAGGCGTAGGCCAACGTGCGACGCGACGTCGCCGCGACGGGCTCACCGTGAAGGTACAGCTCGCCCGAGGTGGGAGCGATGATGCGCGCCAGCACCCGCGCCAGCACCGACTTCCCCGAACCGCTCTCGCCGACCACCGCAGTCACCTCACCCGCGCGAAGGTCCAGACTGACGTCGTCCACCGCGTGCACGATCCTGCGCCGCCATCCCTGTCCGGCGATGCGCACCCGGAAGTGTCGGGTGAGGTGACGCGATTGGAGCACGCTCACCGGGACGCCCGCGTCACTCATGCGCTGCCCCCGACCCGGCGCTGCGGGGCCGCTCGACGCAGCTCGACGGGGACCGGCGCGTCCGCGCCGGCGACGTGCAGCCAGCACGCCACGTATCGACCCGCCTCATCGAGAGGGGCCAGGGACGGCTGCTCGCGAGCGCAACGATCCATCGCGTAGGGACACCGCGGTTGGAAGGCGCAGCCGCTCGGCAACTGCGAGAGGTCCGGGGGCGAACCCGGTATCCCCGTCAGTTCGTGTCGCGCGCCGTGCATCGGCGGAAAGGAATTCAGCAGCCCGAGCGTGTAGGGATGGCGCGGCGACTCGTACAGGTCGCGGGCACTCGCGCGCTCCATGAGACGGCCGGCGTACATGACGACGATCTCGTCGGCCAGTTCGACGAGCAGCGAGAGGTCGTGGGTGATGAAGATCATGGCGAAGCCGAACCGGGTGCGCAACTCGGCGAGCTTGTTCAGAATCTCGCGCTGGGTGACCACGTCCAGCGCCGTTGTCGGCTCGTCCATGATCACCAGCGAGGGGTCGAGGGCCAGCGCGAGGGCGATCATGATGCGCTGACGCTGGCCACCGGAGAGTTCGTGCGGGAAGCGCTGCAGGCGATCCTCATTCAGTCCAACCAGGGAGAGCAACTCGACGGAGCGCGCACGACGCTCGCCCTTGGACATGTCGGATCGGTGCGCTCGGTAGACCGCGTCGAAGAGGCGGCCCACGCGGACCACGGGATTGAGAGCATTCAGAGCGCTTTGGAGCACAACGGAGATCTGCGTCCATCGCAGGCGCCGCAACGTCGCCTCGTCAGCGCCCACGAGGTCGATGAGCTCCTCCCTGTCGCCGTCGCGGGCGGAGCCGACGGTGAACAGAGCTGACCCGCCACTGATCACGGCCGGCGCACGGAGGAGTCGAGTGAACCCGTAGACCAGTGTCGACTTGCCCGATCCGCTCTCGCCGGCGACGCCGAGAACCGTGGAGCGATCCACACGAAGGTTCACTCGGTCCACGGCGCGCACCGCTCTCGCACCCACCCCGTAGTCGACGCAGAAGTCCTGCAGTTGCAGCACCGGCCGGGAGACCGCCGTCGTGATCGATGCGGGGTTGGTCGCATCGCCCGTCACGACTTTCTCGACCGCGTCCGTGCTCACGAGGACGCCTTCGACGCATCGATCGCACGAGACCCCTTCATCGACGCCTCCCGCAGCACTGGCGTCAGCCCGAGGCGCACGCGCCGAGGAAGGCCACGTTGACGGCGCTGACGCGCCGTCAAGCCCGACTCGCGCAGACGAGGGTTGATGAACTCGTCGATCCCGAAGTTCAGCAGCGCCAACCCGGTACCCACCAGGGCGATGCACACCCCCGGCGGCACGAACCAGTACCACTCCCCCGAGAGGGGCGCGTTGTTGGCTTGCGCCCAGAAAAGCATCGTCCCCCAGTTCCACACGGACGTGCTCGTCAGGCCGATGTACGCGAGCGTCACGTACGCGCCGATGGAGTAGAGCACCGTGAACAACAGCGACGACGCCAGGATCGGCAACAAGTTCGGCGCGACCTCGCTGAACATGATGCGCCAACGCCTCTCGCCGATGATTCGCGACGCCTCTACGAAGTCACGATTACGAAGCGACATGGTCTGGGCCCGCAGCACGCGCGCGCCCCAGGCCCAGCCGGTGACCGCGATCACGAGCCCGATGACCAGGGCGTTCGACCGGCTGTTGACCGGTAGGTAGCTGTCGATGACGATCAGCAGTGGCAGACCCGGAATGGCGAGGAAGACGTTGGACAGCAGCGACAGGCCGTCGTCGGCAGCGCCGCCGAGGTAGCCCGCGGCGACTCCCACGATCGTGGAGAGCAACGCGGCGACCAAGCCCGCCACGAGGGCCACGACGACGGTGGCGCGCGCGCCGACGAGCGTCTGGGAGAAGATGTCCTGGCCCAGGCTGGTCGTGCCGAAGAGGTGGTGCCACGAGGGGGTGAGGTTCGGCGCGAAGGACGTGTTGTTGGGGCTGTCGGGGGCCAGGTACGGCCCAACGATCGTCAGGAGCAGAAAGAACAGAGTGATGCCGAGTCCGAGCAGGACCTTGGGCGAATGGGGCAGGCGGAGGACCCTCACGACTGGGCCTCGGTCCTCGTGCGCGGATCCAGGGCGAAGTAGACCATGTCCGCGATGAAGTTGGCCGCGAGGACGGCCAACGTAATCACCAAGAAGATTCCCTGGATAAGTGGGTAGTCCTCGTTCTCCACGGCGTTCAACAGCAGGTCGCCGACGCCGGGATAGTTGAACACGAGTTCGACCAGCAACGCGCCCGAGACGACGAGGCCGATGGCCAGTGACAGGTTGGCGATGCTCGGCAGAATGGCGTTGCGGGCTGCCGTCCAGATCACCTTGCGGCGCGGGAGGCCCATCGCAACCGACATGAGCACGAAATCCTCGGCGACCATCGTGATCATCATGTTGCGCATCCCCAGCATCCAGCCCGCGATCGAGCTCAAGACGATCGAGATCATTGGTAACTCGCCGTAGCGCAGAGCGCTCGAGATGAACGCCCACGTCCACGACGGTGAGACGTTGAGGCTGTAGGCGCCCAGTTGAGGGAACCAGTGCAGTTCGCTGCCGAATATCATCAACATCACGGTGCCCAGAAAGAAGTAGGGGACGGCCTGAAAGAACGTCGCCGTGGGGATCAACGCGTCCAGTCGGGAGCCGCGCGTCCACCCGAGCAGCGCGCCGGCGATCGTACCGATGACGAAGCTCAGCACCGTCGAGATCCCGATGAGACCCACCGTCCAGGGGACTGCGCCGCGCAGGATGGTGCTGACCGGTGACGAGAGTGTGATCGACACGCCCAGATTGCCGTGAACCATCTGGTCCAGGTAGGTGAGGTACTGGTGGACGAGCCCACTGTGCAAACTGCCGCCGAAGGACAACTGGATAGAACGGACCTCGGCCGGCGTCACGTTGGACTGGAGCTTGCCGATC
>JBMFWX010000011.1:0-47250 GCA_049964855.1 Acidimicrobiales bacterium | reverse complement strand
GCGAACGACAACGAAATCGTCGACTAGACCACCGCGAGCGGCGGGGAGTCGCCCCCACAACCTGCGCTCCGGTCCGGACTTCGACGACACGATCGAGAAGGGACCCGCGGCGGTTGACGACTCGAACGACGAGAGACGCTCCGACGCCGCGGACGTGGTCGGCGTCGCTCAACTGTGGTCGGCCGGTTTCACGATCACCATTCGCCCGTGCACGTCGCAGCTGGCGGCCAGGGTATTGAAGACTGTCCCGTACTTGCGAAGATTCGTGTGCACGAGCTCGACGCGGTGCTCGGTCTCGTCGGTCGTCACGCGCACCTCGTACTCGAACTCGACGAATCGCGGGGGTACGTCGCGGCGGCGAGCCGTGACGTCGACCTGCGCCGACTCGTAGTGGAAGTCCACGAGAACTCGAAGCCGTTCCAGGTTCTTCAGCAAACAGGCGGCGAGGGCGGCGGCGAGGACTTCTCCCGGGCCGGGCAGGGCCGAGGGCTCGCCGGACCAGCTCGAGTTGATGTCGATCGGCTCGTCCCGCGCCATGATCCGGGCGCGCCCCGGTGACGTCGTACTGGCCCGCACGGCGTAACTGATGGGAGCGTCCATGCTCACGAGACGCGCCGCTTCAACCGTGACGTTCCCATCACTGGTGTCGGCGCCCGCGTAGTCGAGTGCCACCGTGGGGTCGTGAAGGGACGTCGGTCCCGGAGTCCTTCGTCCTCGCCAGCCCCAGTCCTCGTGGTGCGCACACCATCAGACTTATCACCCCGTTTCACTGATCGCGACGCGTCAGCAGTTGTCGCGTTCGCTCGTCCTCCTCGCCGCCGAACAGCACGTCCAGGGCGGTGCGAAAGAGCGGCTCCTGGGGCGCCGCGAGATGAAACAGCGTCACGCACGAGCGCAACTTGACCACGTCAGAGCCGAGCACCGCTGCCGCACCCAGTGTGGCGTGCTCCAGCACGGCCGACACGGCCGCGCGCAGCCGTGGCCCGAGGAGGGGGTGCGCCAGGTACTCCCTCGCCTCCGCGAGGTCGGCGATCCCGTAGTAGTCGGAGTTCGCGCTCGAACCCAGGCCGCGCAGTTGCGGCAGTACCCACCAGATCCAGTGGCCGACCTTGCGACCCGCCTGCAACTCGCGCAGCGCCTGATCGAAGGTGTCGGACTGGGCGTCCACGAAGCGCTGCAGTTCCTTTGACGTCATGGTGCGCAGACCAGTGGCACCGCCTCGGGCCGACCCTCGCGCCTCCACTCCCCCACGTCGACACCCTACGACTGAGCGGCCCTCGTCGGCGCGTACCGCGAAGCCGTCCGTCGAGGTCAGAGCACCCGTCGCATCCAGATGGAGTCCTCGAGGAGGAAGCCGTGTCGTTGGTAAAACGCGCGAGCGCGGGCGTTGCGCACCTCGGTCTCGAGGAAGACGACGAGCACACCGGCCTCGCGCGCGCCGGCGAGGGCCGCGTCCAGCAGTAGACCGCCGACGCCTCGTGACGACGGCGACACGAAGATCTCGTCCACCACGCACTCGCGCCCGCCAGACTCGAGCGAGTAGCCCCACGCCAGCACGCAGTATCCCCGGGGACGTCCCGCCACGTCGACGATCCAGACCTGGCCTAGCTGGTCGTCCTCGAGCAGTGGCCCCAGCGCACGGCGCACTCGCTCCTCGTCGTGGTCGTGGTCGTCCTCGCGATTGAAGTCGCGGATGAGCTGGAGGAGCGCGTCCTGATCGTCCGTGCCCGCACGTCGCACGGCGTCGCCCGCGCCGACCCCTCGCCTCGCCACCGGCACCCTCCTCGACTCGCCACCGTTATGGCCAACACCCGCGAACCTCCGCCCGCAGGATAGCGCCGACATCCGCCCGCCTCGTCGGACCGAATCACTCGTACCTCGGCACTCACGTGCCCGTCCTCGCCGGTCGTGGGTCACCCTGATTCCGTCGCGCAGCCCAAGAGTCGTCGCGGTGATCCATGAACGCCTGCCGTAACTGCTCACTGGACGGCGCACCAGCCGTCGCGCTGTGACGACCTCGGCGTCGCGAGCCAGCAAAAGAGGATGGCGGACCACTTCGCCATTTCATACTCTCTGGTCACGAGCCGCCACACAAGGAACTCGCGACGACCCGGGGACCGCGTCCCGCCGTATCCGTCGTGGCGAACGAGCTCCAGGACGAGGGCTCGCCCCCGTCACGCCACCCGCCAGTCCACTGTCGAGTACGGCGCAGAATGGGCCCGCTCCATCCCCCAAGACGCGGCGAGTGTGGGAGAGTGACCACCGAGTAGGTCAAGGAGGCCCGATGCGACACTCTCGCCTCGCCGTGAGGCTCCTCGTTGCCGGTGCGGCACTGGTAGCCGCCGTGACGACGATCGTCGTCACGGCCCCGAGCGCCGAGGCGGCGGGCGCCCGCGTGGTCGCCGTGTGGACCGAGCCCCGAGCGGGCTACGGATTCGTCGACGCGGCCATTGCGGGGGCCCGCCACAGCATCGACCTGTCGATGTACGAGTTGACTGATCCGACCATCATCGCGGGCCTCGAGACCGCCCAACGTCGCGGCGTGCGCGTGCGCGTGATCCTGGACCGGGCCTACCACGGTGGCGACGAGAACCAGGACGCCTACGCCGCGCTCTCCCACGGTGGCGTCACCGTGCGCTGGGCCCCGGCGACCACCATCTACCACGCCAAGTACATGGTCGTGGACTCGGCGCGAGCCTACGTCGGCACCGGCAACTTCACCAGCCAGTGGTACACCACGACCCGGGACTTCTGGGTGGAGGACACCTCCCCCGCGGACGTCAGGGCTATCGAACGCGTCTTCACGGCCGACGTGACGGGCCGACTCGTGCGCGTCACGAACACTGCCTCGCTCGTCTGGAGCCCGGGCGCCGAAGGCTACCTCGAGGGTCTGATCAATCGGGCGCATCACAGTCTGCTCATCGAGACCGAGGAGATGTACTCCTACGGCATCGAGGACGCCCTGGTGGTGGCCGCACAGCGCGGAGTGCGCGTGACCCTCGTGATGACGCGCTCGACGAGTGACGCCAGCGACCTCGCGTACCTGGCCAGCCACGGCGTGCACGTGGTCGAGGTGCCGACCTCGCGCCTCTACATCCACGCCAAGGTGATCTGCGTGGACTGCATCGGTGGACGGGGAACGGCCTTTGTCGGCAGCCAGAACTTCTCGACAGCCTCGCTCGACTACAACCGCGAGCTTGGCGTCGTCACGAATGACCCGCTGGTCGTGCGGGCGATCGACACCACGGTGCGCACCGACGCACGACGCTGAGACCACAGTCACCACAGTTGAGGCCGCGCACACCCTGCCAGCATCGATCTACTGCCATAGAGACCGATCACCACGGACGATTGCCGTGTCGCACGACCACTCACTGCGTCCGGTGTGGGGCAATCGTTGCCAATCCTCGACACTTTCGTCACCCACACGCTCCGACCAACTTCCATCACGCTCGCTACAGTGGTACTGTCCCCATCAACATCGCGGCAGTCCGAGTTCACCGCCGTTCCTGAACGGACGCCAATGTCACAACGCTCGACGCCGCGATACGATCTCTCTGCGCCACAACGCGCCTCAGCGAACGGCGACTCGATGAGCAGTCACATTGAAGAGCTTGACCGAAAGATGACCGACCTCGGTGAGATCGTGCTGAGGCGCCGACTGGAGCCGACACTGCTGGTCGACGTCTACGAGGTGAAACTTGGTGACGAATACCTCATGTCCAGCCTCTTCACGGCCTCGGAGACCCAACTCGCCAAGCTCACCCTCGCCGCCCTCGAGGGCACCGCGCTCGACATCGCGGTCGGTGGCCTCGGCCTCGGCTACACCGCCTACGCCACCCTCAACGACGAACGCGTCCGATCCCTCTACGTCATCGAGGCCGTACCCGAGGTCATTGACTGGCACCATCGTCACCTCGTCCCGCTCGCCACCACACTCACCAGTGATCGGCGTTGCCACTTCGTCGAGAGCGATTTCTTCGCGACCATTGCCGCGGATGACGCCTTCGGACCGAACGCTCCCTACCGGGTACACGCCGTGATCGTCGACATCGACCATACCCCACAACATCATCTCCATCCCCGTCACGCGGCCTTCTATACGCCCGAAGGCCTCCGCCATCTGGCAGTGCGACTCCTCCCAGGTGGGGTCTTCGCTCTGTGGTCGGACGATCCCCCCGATAGCGCGTTCATGGCGGCGGCTCGCCAAGTCTTCGCGTCCTGTGAAGCCCAGGTCATCAGTTTTCCGAATCCGTTGACTGGCGGCGAATCTAGCAACACTGTGTATATCTCGCGCATCGACCACGGCTAGGTGACGGACCAACAAGTCATCACTCGCCTCAAACGTGTTGATCGAACGTGACGGTCAGGGATCACTCGTTCATGTGCGCCACGGCATGCGGCCATTCGACAATCGCACTGCGAGATTGGCCGCGGTGCACGTTTGCTTCGGGACTCCCTGCGCTCAACGAGCCGACTCGGCCGGAATTTCCCCTTTGATTCGTGTCGGAGGCGGGACTTGAACCCGCACGCCCCTGAGGGCACCAGCCCCTCAAGCTGGCGCGTCTGCCTATTCCGCCACTCCGACGCGGCACCAGATTCTATCCTCTCGGCGATCCCGCCCTAGCTACTACTCGAGATCTGCGGCGTCATACTCCACCCGGAGACCTGATCCACGAAACCGGGAACCGACAGCGCCCCCACCGCCCCCGTTACCGGTGCCGTCCACTCGATCAGACTCGGTGCCGTGAAGAGGGGACGCGCCCAGAACGAGCTCATCACCGCGTGGTCGAAGACATGCCAGGTGGACAGTGCCGTGACCGGATTGAAGGTGGCCAACGCACTCTGGAAGAGCGAGTTCGTCGCCGTCGAGGAGAAACCAGTCGCGTACGCGTCCGGGTACGGGGCACCGCTCCACGACCGCGCGCTGTAGGCGGGCGACGTGCCGGTGGGCCGGGTGAAGAGGGCGACGTCGACTCGGCTCGTGGCGGCCAGGTGGGACGCGGCCTCGTTGCTCGACGCGCCCACCTCGTGGACCGCGACGCCGGCGTCGCGCCACTGACGCAGCAGGATCCTCGCCGTCGCCCGGTTGATCGCGCCCGGGGCCACCGCGACGCGAATCGTCAGCGGCGACCCGTGAACGTTGCGCCAGCCCTGAAGTGTGCGGTGGTAGCCCGCCGCCTCGAAGACGACGATCGCGCACGCCGGGCAGTCGTTCAGGGTCGGAGTGGTGGTCACCGTGGTGGTAGTCGGTGACGCCGCGCTCGGCGTGACGGGGGACGAGACCGCCCCGGCGGGGTAGCCGGTCTGGCCCTGGGAGAAGAGGACCGAGGTGGCCACCGTCGGCAGGAACGTGACCGCTCCCCAGAGCTGGTTGATCAGGCCCTGACGATCGAGGGCCCACGCGAGGGCCTTGCGCAGCGGGGTGCGGCGCGTCAGGGGACGGGCCGGCGCGAACGCCAGTTCCTCGATCGAGCTCGAGGATCCCAGGTGACTGAGGAGCCAGGGGTGTGCGCTCAGTGTGTCGAACGCGGCGCGATTCACCGTCAGTGAGTAGCTCGCGAAGGGCACGGTGGGACCCGACGGAACGTTGTTGCCCGCCAGCAGCACGAGACGCCCGAAGCGCGTCGTGTCGGTCGGCCAGTGCGGGTTCATGGTCAAGACGATGCGTGAACTGGTGGCGCTGACGATCTCGTAGGGGCCGAGCGAGGGACGGCGCAGGAGGTCGCCCAGCGAGCACCCCGTCGGCGCGCCGCGCCACTGCACGTCGCGGAACAGGTCATTCCAGTCGGCGTAGGGGTCGTGGAACGTCGCCGTGACGCTGAGCTCATTGGCGCCCACCTTCATCGACGAGATGTTGCGGTACCCGTCGCTCACCACGCTGTCCAACGAGCGAGCCCGCTGCCACCACGCCACCAGATCACGCACGGTGAAGGGCTGACCGTTGCTCCATCGCTGGTCGGGCGCGATCGTGTACACCACGGTCTCGGGGTTGAGCGAGGTCAACTCCGCCGACGCGATCGGTCCGCCCGATCCGACCAGGCCGTCGTTGGGGGTCGTCTGGAAGGCCGACGGCACGACGAGGTCGCTCACGGCGTCCATCGTGGGTGTCGCCCCCGCGTCGAGGTACGTACAGCCGTTGAAGGGACCGGGCAGAGCCAGCGTGAGGGTGCGCGCGTTAGCCCCGACGAGGGTGCTCGAGCCCGCGTAGACCGCTACGGGCACCGCACCGGCGACGACCAGGGCCGCCACCACCGCCAGCCGCCACGACGCGCGCCACCGCACCGGCTACTGCAGACGCAGATCGAGCGTCAGCGTGGCGAAGGTGAACACCAGCGCCGCGGCCACCGTGATGCGGTCGAGGTTGCGCTCCACCACCGTCGAGCCCGACGCCACCGTCCCGATCGAGCCACCCATCAGGTCGGAGATACCGCCACCGCGACCCGAGTGCAGGAGTACCAGGAAGACCAGCCCGACCGCCGACACGACCTCAATGATGATGAACGTCCAAGTGAACACGAGCCCTCCGATTAGCGCTTTCCAGCGTAGCAGTCGTCACAGGCGCGGCCAATGGCGAGGAACGACGTCGCCCGCAGGCTGGCTCCGCCGACCAGGAAGCCGTCGACCGGGCGCACGTCGGCGATCTCCCCGGCGTTCTCCTCGTTCACCGAGCCGCCGTAGAGGATGCGCGAGCCGGTCGCGCCGAGGTCGTCGAGGGTGGTGCGCACGAACGCGCCCATCTCGGCGATCTCCTCAGTCGAGGCGCTAACGCCGGTGCCGATCGCCCACAGCGGCTCGTAGGCCACCGTCACCGCGGACCGCGCCGCCGGCGACAGCCCCGTCAGGGCACTGACCAGTTGGGCGCCGACGAAGGACCGGTGCTCGCCGCCGCGGCGGCGCTCCTCGTCCTCGCCCACGCACAGCACCGCGTTCATGCCCGCGCGCTGCACCGTTGCCAGGGTGGCCGCGACCACCTCGTCGCTCATGGCGTAGTGCGTGCGGCGCTCGGAGTGGCCCACGATGGCCCAGGTGACGCCGAGCCGGCGCAGCATCGACGCGCTCACCTCGCCCGTGTGCGCACCGCTCTCGAACTGACTGACATGCTGCGCCGCGACGCCGACCGGGATCTGCTCGGACTCCACGACTGAGCACACCGTGCGCAGGTCCACGAAGGGCGGCGCGACCACCAGGTCCGTGTGCTCGAGCGGCTGATGGTGCAGCACCACCCCGATCTCCTGGACGAGGTGGAGGGCCTCGACGAAGTCCAGGTTCATCTTCCAGTTGCCCATCACCAGGGGGCGCGTCCCGCGAGTCGTCACGGGAACGGGCTCTCGCGCAGGGCCCGCAGACCGGGCAGGTCGCCGAACTCCACCAGCTCCAGGGAGGCGCCGCCGCCGGTCGAGACGAAGCCGACCGACTCGGCGAGGCCGAACTTCTTCAGGGCCGCCGCCGAGTCGCCGCCGCCGACCACGGAGAACGCCGACGACGCGGCCACCGCCCGCGCCACGGCCTCGGTGCCTCGGGCGAACCGGTCGTCCTCGAACAGGCCCATCGGCCCGTTCCAGAGGATCGTCGCCGCCGGCGCGATCGCCGCGGTGAAGCGCTCGATGGTCTCGGGACCGATGTCGAAACCCTCGCAACCGGCGGGCACGTTGGCCCCGAAGTCCAGGACGGGGTCCTCGCCGCCGTCCGGCCCGACCGGCGAGCCGTCACGCAGACCTCGCGTGTCGCTGGGGATGAGGATGTTCTCGCGCGCGAGCAGCTCGGTGCACTCCGCCACGTAGGAGGCGTCGAAGAGCGACGAGCCGATCGTGCGGCCCTGGGCGTACTCGAAGGTGTAGGCCATCCCACCCCCGACGATCACGGTGTCGGCGCGCTGCGCCAGCACCTTCACGATGCCGAGCTTGTCACCGACCTTCGCCCCGCCGACGATCGCCACGAAGGGGTGGGCGGGCGCGTCGATCACCGTGCGCATCACCTCCACCTCGCGACGGAAGTTGGGCCCGACCGCACTGGGCACCAGCGTGGGCGGGATCATGATCGACGCGTGCGCCCGGTGCGACGCGCTGAAGGCCTCGTTGACGTAGTAGTCGAATCCCTCGACCAGGGATGCGCCAAAGGTGGGGTCGTTGGCCTCCTCACCGGGATCGAAGCGCAGGTTCTCCATCAGCGTCACGCCGGCGCACAGCTGGGCGAGGCGCTCGCGAATCGGGTCCACGCGATACTCGTCGACCACGCGGCCCTTCGGACGACCGAAGTGCGTGCAGGCCACCACCGTGGCTCCGCGCGCGAGGAGGTCCTCGAAGAGGGGGATGGCGCTGCGGATGCGGAAGTCGTCGGTGACGTGCCAGCGACCGTCGCGCAACTCCACCGGCACGTTGAAGTCCACCCTCACCAGGACCCTCTTGCCGTCGAGGCTCCCCCAGCGCTCGTAGGACTTCAGATCGTCGGCCATCATCGACCCACGTGCGCCGTCAGGTCGACCAACCGGTTCGCGTAACCCCACTCGTTGTCGTACCATCCGAACACCTTCACCAGGCTCTGCTCGTCGTCGATGCGCTGGACCATCGTGAGGGCGGAGTCGAACGTGCACGACGCGGGGCGCCCGACGATGTCCGACGACACGACCGGCTCGTCGGTGTAGTCGACGATGCCCCGCAGGGGGCCTTCGGCGGCGGCGCGGAACGCCTCGTTGATCTCCTCCACGGTCGTGGCGCGAACGATCGCGGTGAAGTCGGTGATGCTCCCGTCGGCCACCGGCACCCGTAGCGAGGTGCCGTCGAGACGCCCCTTCATGGCCGCCAGCACCAGGCTCGTCGCTCGCGCGGCGCCGGTCGAGGACGGCACGATGTTCACGGCCGCGGCGCGCGCCCTACGCGGGTCCTTGTGGGCGAGGTCCAGCAGGTTCTGATCGTTGGTGTACGCGTGCACCGTGGTCATGAGCCCGACCCGCACGCCCAGTGCGTCGTCGAGCACCTTGACCATCGGGACGAAGCAGTTCGTGGTGCACGACGCGTTGCTGATGACGTGGTGCGCCTGCGGGTCGTAGCTCCCCTCGTTGACGCCCATCACGAAGGTCGCGTCGGCGTCGCCCGACGGGGCGGAGATGATGACCGTGCGTGCGCCGGCCTCGAGGTGGGCGGCGGCGGCCGCGCGCGACGTGAAGCGCCCGGTCGACTCGATCACCACGTCCACGCCCAGCTCGCGCCAGGGCAGCGCGCCCGGCTCGCGCTCCGAGAGGACCTTCAGCGTCGCGTCGCCCACCACCAGGTCACCGTCGTGCACGCTCACCGGCTCGGCCAGCCGGCCCTGGGTCGAGTCGTACTTCAGCAGGTTCGCGTTGATCTCGGGTGACGTGAGATCGTTGACGGCCACCACTTCGATGTCGTCACGATGCAGTGACGCGCGCACGTAGCCTCGCCCGATTCGACCAAATCCATTGATGCCCACTCGGATCGCCACGCTCACTCCTCGTCTCACGCGTTAGGTCCGCGCACGAGAGCGAGAACCGCGTCCCCCAATTTTGCCACACGGGGCACGGACCCCCGTCGCCGAGCGCGGCCGAGCTCGATCCGACCGCCCGAGCGGTCGCGACGCGCTAGCGATTGATGTCGCGGTGCAGCACCGCCGTGGGCAGATCCAGGCGCCGGCGAAGCTCCTCGGCGATCGCCACCGAGCGGTGGCGGCCACCGGTGCAGCCGATCGCGATCGACAGGTAGGACTTGCCCTCCTGGACGAAGGCCGGGATCTGCCACGAGAGCAGGCGGGTGACGTCCTCGAGGAAGTGCTGGGCGGGCTCGTGGCCCAGGACGTAGGACGACACCGGCTCGTCGAGCCCGGTGAGCGGGCGCAGCTCGTCGACCCAGTGCGGGTTGGGCAGGAAGCGACAGTCGAAGACCAGGTCCACGTCGCGCGGCAGGCCGTGCGAGTAGCCGAAGGACATGATCGAGACGCGCAGCGAGCGCGAGGCACTCGACGCGGAGAAGGCCTCGACGATGCGCGCGCGCAGCTGGTTGGTGTTGAGCGCGCCGGTGTCGATCACCAGGTCGGCCGCGTCGTGCAGCGACTGCAGCGAGACCCGCTCGCCGGCGATGGACGCCGCCAGGCTGGCCGCGGGGTACGGGTGACGCCGGCGGTTGCCCTCGTAGCGCCGGATGAGGACGTCGTCGGGGGCGTCGAGGAACAGGATGCGAGCCGTCTCGTGCAGCGACTGCAGCTGTCGCTGCACCGAGAGCAGGGCCTCGGGCTGCACCCGCCCGGAGCGGCCCACCGTGAAGGCCACGCCGGCGTAGTCCGACGAGCCGCTCGACGCCAGCTCCGCCACCCGCACGATGAGCTCGAGGGGCAGGTTGTCGATGACGAACCAGCCGAGGTCCTCCAGCGCGGCCGAGACGGTGGATCGTCCGGCGCCGGACATCCCCGTCACCACCAGTACCTCACTCATCGCCGTCTCCCTTGGTCAGGCGTGGGCCCCGAGGCGCCCGCAAGTGATCGTAGAGCCTCGTCGCCACGTCGTCGGGCAGCCACGACAGCGCGCGCAGGTCCTCGAGGGAGCATGCGCGCAGCGCGTCGAGCGAGCCGACGCTCGCCAGGAGGCGCTCGCGGCGCGCGGCGCCCAGGCCGCGCACGCCCTCGAGCGACGAGGCCACCATGGACGCCCCGCGCTTGGAGCGGTGGAAGGTGATCGCGAAGCGGTGGGCCTCGTCGCGCAGCCGCTGGACCAGGTACAGCGACTCCGAGCCCCGCTCGAGGGTGACGGGGTCCGACGAGCCCGGCCGGTACAGCAGCTCGTCGCGCTTGGCCAGTGCCGCCAGCGCGACCCGGCCGGTCAGCCCCAACTCCGCCACCACCGCCTCGGCGGCGTGCAGTTGCGGCAGCCCCCCGTCCACGATGAGCAGGTCGGCGCGCGCGAAGCGCGTGCGCGCGCGATCCTCGTCCCAGTGGCGCAGTCGGCGGCGCACCACCTCGGCCATGGCGCCCACGTCGTCGTTGCCGAGCACCTCGCGCACGTTGAAGTGACGGTAGTCCCGCTTCTGGGCCAGGCCGTCTTCGAAGACCACCATCGAGCCCACGTAGTTCGTGCCCTGAAGGTGGCTCATGTCGAAGCACTCGATGCGAAAGGGCGGCTGGTCCAGTCCCAGGGCCGCGCCCAGCTCCTGGAGCGCCCGCGAGCGGACGTTGTGGTCGGCCTCGCGACGCAGGGCTTCGCGGGCCATCACCGCGTCCGCGTCGGCCCGCGCCATCTGGACGAGCCGTCGGCGCCGGCCCCGCTGGGCCACCACCACTCGCACCGGGCGACCCCGGCGCGCCGTGAGCAGGGCGGCGCTGAGGGGCGTCGTCGCCGACGGCGAGTCCACGACCACGATCGGCGGCACGTCGCCCGCGTCGTCGAACAGGTTGACGAGGACGGCCTCGAGGATCTCGGCCTCACTCTCGTCCATCGACCGGTCCACCAGGTGGACGCTGCGCCCCACGACGCGACCATGGCGGACCCGAAAGCGCACCACGCACGCCCGCGCGCCGTGCACGGCGGTCACCAGCACGTCGAGGCTCGTGTGGTCGTCGAGCACGACGGTCTGCTCCCCCGCCGCCCGATCGAGGGCGGCCAGGGCGTCGCGGGCCCGGGCGGCCGCCTCGTAGCGCTGTGCGCCCGACGCCTCGGTCATCTCGCGCTCGAGCCGGCGCCGCAGGGGCCGGACGTCGCCGTCGAGGAACTGGACCCAGGACTGGACCAGCCGCCCGTAGTGCGGCGCGTCGATGGCCCCGACGCACGGACCGGTGCACTTGCCGATGTCGAAGAGCAGACACGGCCGCCCGATCCGGGCCTGGTAGTCGAACTTGTGACGGGTGCACGAGCGCAGCGGGTACGCCTCGAGCAGTTGATCGACGGTGGCGCGCAGGGCGCGTACGTCGACGTAGGGGCCGAAGTAGCGAACCCCCTTGATGTGATGGCCCCGGGTTATCTGGGGGGCTGGGAAGTCGGTACGCGTATCCAGCGCCACGTAGGGGAAGCTCTTGTCGTCCTTCAGGCGCAGGTTGTAGCGGGGCTGGTTCTGCTTGATCAGCTCGTTCTCGAGCACCAGCGCGTCGAGCTCGCTCGGCGTCACGATCCATTCCACCGACGTCGCCTCGGCCATCAGCGCCCGCGTCTTGGGCGACAGGGCCTCGACCCGCTGGAAGTAGCTCGACAGCCGTGACGCCAGCGAGCGGGCCTTGCCCACGTAGATGACCATCTCGGACTCGTTGCGAAAGAGGTAGCACCCGCTGGTGCGCGGTATGGCGGTGGGCTTGGTCAGCACGGCACCGCGGCGAGGACGCCGCGCAGCACGACTCCCGTCGCGGAGTCCAGCGTGGCGATGTGCTCGGGCGTGCCCTCGCCGACCACCTGTCCGCCGCGGCGCCCGCCATCGGGCCCCAGGTCGACGATCCAGTCGGCCGTCTTGATCACGTCGAGGTTGTGCTCGATGACGATCACCGTATTGCCCTGGTCCACCAGTCGGTGCAGCACCTCCAGGAGGCGCCGCACGTCCTCGAAGTGCAGCCCCGTCGTCGGCTCGTCGAGCACGTAGAGGGTGTGGCCAGTGGGGCGCCGCGCGAGCTCGGTGGCGAGCTTCACGCGCTGCGCCTCGCCCCCCGACAGGGTCGGTGCGGGCTGTCCGAGGCGCACGTAGCCGAGGCCCACGTCGACCAGACTCTGCAGGTGGCGCGCGATGGCCGGCTGGCGCTCGAAGAAGGCGAGGGCCTCGACGATCGGCATCGCCAGGACGTCGCTGATCGTCTTGGCGCGATACGTGATCTCGAGGGTCTCGCGGTTGTAGCGCGCGCCGCCGCACACCTCGCAGTTCACGTACACGTCGGGCAGGAAGTGCATCTCGATCTTGATCGTCCCGTCGCCGGCGCAGGTCTCGCACCGCCCGCCCTTGACGTTGAACGAGAAGCGCCCCGGTGCGTAGCCGCGGACCTTGGCCTCCTGGGTCTCGGCGAACAGCCGGCGGATCTTGTCGAAGACGCCGGTGTACGTCGCGGGATTCGAGCGCGGGGTGCGACCGATGGGCTGCTGGTCGACCGCGACCACCTTGTCGAGGTGATCCACCCCGCCGATGGCGTCGTGCTCGGCCGCGACCGTCTTGGCCCCGTTGAGCTGGTGCTCTAGGGCGTTGAGGAGAATGGCGTTGACCAGCGTCGACTTGCCCGAGCCCGAGACGCCGGTCACCGCGACGAACTCGCCCAGCGGGAAGCGCACGGTCAGGTCGCGCAGGTTGTTGGCCCGCGCGCCCTGGACAACCAGCCCGTTCCCGTCGCCGGTGCGCCGCACCGGCGGCACCGCGATCGTCCGACGCCGCGCCAGGTACTGACCGGTCAGCGAGTCGGGGTTCTCGAGCAGCGCGGCCACGCTGCCGGCGTGCACGACGCGCCCGCCGAACTCGCCCGCCCCCGGTCCGATGTCGAGCACGAAGTCCGCGGAGCGGATCGTCTCCTCGTCGTGCTCGACGACGATCACCGAGTTTCCCAGGTCGCGCAGGCGCTCGAGCGTGGCGATCAACCGGTGGTTGTCGCGCTGGTGCAACCCGATCGACGGCTCGTCGAGCACGTACAGCACCCCCACCAGGTAGCTGCCGATCTGGCTGGCCAGGCGAATGCGCTGCGCCTCGCCGCCCGACAGGGTCGCCGAGGCTCGGCTCAGCGTCAGGTAGTCGAGCCCCACGTCCATCAAGAACGAGAGCCGCTCCAGGATCTCCTTGATCACCTGCCGCGCGATCGTCTCGTCGCGCGCGCTCAGGGTGAGCGCGCGAAAGAAGGCGACCGCCTCGTCGATGGTGATGGCGCTCACCTCGGCGATGTTGCGATCGGCCACGGTCACCGCGAGCACCTCGGGCCGCAGGCGTTGCCCGTGGCACGCCGTGCAGGGCACCTCGCGCATGTACTGCTCCGCCTGCTCGCGCGACCAGTCGCCGTCGGCCTCGTTGCGCTTGCGCTCGAGCCACTCAACGATGCCGTTGAAGGTCGTCTCGTAGGAGCGCACCCGCCCGTAGCGGTTGCGATACTTGACCGGGACCGACTTGGTCTGCACGCCGTAGAGCACCAGGCGCCGGTCCTTGGCGCGCAGTTTGCGCCACGGCGTGGTCACGTCGAACCCGCCGAGTTGTGCGACGGCGTCGATCAGGCGCTCGAAGTACTTGAAGCGCGCGCCGGACCACGGCGCCAACGCTCCCTCGGCCAGCGAGAGCGACGGGTCCGGCACCACCAGGTCCGGGTCCACCTCGTAGCGCGTCCCGAGGCCCGTGCACACGGGGCAGGCCCCGTAGGGCGAGTTGAAGGAGAAATCGCGTGGCGCCAGCTCGGTGAAGCTCAGCCCGCAGTGGGTGCACGCCATCTTCTCCGAGAAGCTGACCTGCTCGGCGTCGTCCACGAAGAGGAACGACACGGTCCCCTTGGTCAGCGCCAGCGCCGTCTCCACCGACTCGGTCACGCGCTGGCGATCGGCCGCGCGCACCCGGAGCCGGTCGATCACCACGTCGATGGTGTGTTGCTCGTAGCGCGCGAGGCTGATCTCGTCGCGGTCGGCCAGGTCGGTCACCACGCCGTCCACGCGCACGCGCGAGAACCCCTGTCCGGCCAGCTCGTTGAGCAGCGCGGAGTACTCGCCCTTGCGCCCCTCGACCACGGTCGCCAGGACCAGGAACGGCTCGCCCTCGCGACGGGCCATGACGTGGTCGACGATCTGCTGGGGAGTCTGGCGCGACACCACCCGACCGCACTGGGGGCAGTGCGCGACGCCCACCCGCGCGTACAGCAGGCGCAGATAGTCGTGGATCTCGGTGATCGTGCCGACCGTGGAGCGCGGGTTGCGCGACGCCGTCTTCTGGTCGATCGAGATAGCCGGCGAGAGACCCTCGATGAAGTCGACGTCGGGCTTGTCCATCTGGCCGAGGAACTGACGCGCGTAGGCCGAGAGGCTCTCGACGTAGCGGCGCTGGCCCTCCGCGTAGATCGTGTCGAAGGCCAGGGAGGACTTGCCCGAGCCCGACAGCCCGGTGAACACCACCAGGCGGTCGCGCGGGATCTCCACCGAGAGGTCCTTCAGGTTGTGCACGCGCGCGCCCTGGACCCGGATGCTCGACGACACGGCCGCCAACCTACCGGTCAGGCGTCGACGACGAGGTCGTCGAGTAGGGGTGCCAGGCTCTGGCGGTGCAGCGTGTGCAGGACGTCGCGCAGGGCCGCCGCCTCCTCGAAGCGCAGCTCGCGGGCGGCCTCGAGCATGGCCTCCTCCACGCGCGCCATCTCCAGGGAGAGGTCGTCGGACGCCCCCTCGGCCGCGGCGGCCGTCACCTCGCTCGAGCCGCGCCCGGCCCCGGCGTCGCTGCGCAGGCGCCCGAGGATGTCGGCCACGTTCTTGGTGACGCTCTGCGGCACGATGCCGTGCTCGGCGTTGTAGGCGGCCTGCGCGTGGCGGCGCCGCTCGGTCAGCGCCAGCGCGTCGCGCATCGAGTCGGTCACCCGGTCGGCGTAGAGCACCGCGGCGCCGTTCGCGTTGCGCGCCGCGCGACCGATGGTCTGAATCAGCGCGCTGCGCGAGCGCAGGAACCCCTCCTTGTCGGCGTCGAGGATCGCCACCAGCGAGACCTCGGGCAGGTCGAGGCCCTCGCGCAGGAGGTTGATCCCCACGAGCACGTCGAACTCGCCCAGGCGCAGCGAGCGCAGGATCTCGATGCGCTGGATCGTGTCGATGTCGCTGTGCAGGTACTGGACGCGGTAGCCCGCCTTGACCAGGAACGTCGTCAGGTCCTCGGCCATCCGCTTGGTCAAGGTGGTCACCAGCGCCCGCTCACCGCGCGCGATCACCTCGTCGAGGCGCGCGCGCAGGTCGTCGATCTGCTGGCGCGTGGGCACGACGCTCACGACCGGGTCGAGCAGGCCGGTCGGGCGGATGACCTGCTCGACCACCTGATCGGAGTGCTCGTTCTCGTAGGGACCGGGGGTCGCGGAGACGAAGACCACCTGGGGCACCATCTCGATGAACTCGTCGAAGTTGAGCGGCCGGTTGTCCAGCGCGCTCGGGAGCCGGAAGCCGTGCTCGACCAGCGTCTCCTTGCGCGAGCGGTCGCCCGCGTACTGCCCGCGGACCTGGGGCACGGCGACGTGGGACTCGTCCACCACCACCAGGTAGTCCTCGGGGAAGTAGTCCAGCAGCGTGAAGGGCCGCTCCCCCGGCCGGCGCCCGTCCAGGTGGGCCGAGTAGTTCTCGACGCCGGCGCACACCCCCGTCTGCTCCAGCATCTCCAGGTCGTGCTCGGTGCGCGATCGCAGGCGCTGAGCCTCGAGGAGGCGTCCCTGGCTCTGCAGCTCGGCCAGCCGCTCGCCGAGCTCGCGCTCGATCGACCGGCACGCGCGGGTCAGGGTGTCGGCGCCGGTGGCGTAGTGCGAGGCGGCGAAGAGCGTGCACTCGCGCACCGTCCCGCGGCGCTCCTGAGTCAGGGGGTTGAAGAAGGCGATCTCCTCGATCACGTCGCCGAAGAACGAGACGCGGATCGCCTCCTGGGAGTAGGCCGGCTGGATCTCCAGCGTGTCGCCGCGCACGCGGAAGGTCCCGCGCTCCACGACCAGGTCGTTACGGCTGTACTGCATCTCCACCAGGCGCCGCAGCAGGGCCCGCTGGTCGAAGGACTCGCCGACCGCCAGCGCCAGCATCCGTTCGCGGTACTCCAGGGGCGAGCCCAGCCCGTAGATGCACGAGACCGAGGCCACGACGATGGTGTCGCGGTGGGTCAGCAGCGACGAGGTCGCCGCGTGGCGCAGCCGGTCGATCTCCTCGTTCACCGAGCTGTCCTTCTCGATGAAGGTGTCGGTACGCGGAATGTAGGCCTCGGGCTGGTAGTAGTCGTAGTACGAGACGAAGAACTCCACCCGGTTGGCGGGCAGCATCTCCTTCAGCTCCGACGCGAGCTGCGCCGCCAGCGACTTGTTGGGCTCGAGGATGAGCGTGGGGCGCTGCACCTGCTCGATCAGCCAGGCGATGGTCGCCGTCTTGCCGCTGCCCGTGATCCCCTCCAGGGTCTGGAAGCGCAGACCGTCGCGCACGCCGCTCGCGAGCGCGGCGATCGCCGCCGGCTGATCCCCCGCGGGGCGCAGCGGCGACTCGACCCGAAAGTCAGCCACTCGTGATCCCACTCTCCACCACCAGCTCGTCCACCGTCCGGTACAGCTCGTCGAGGGTACCGGTGTTCCACAGCACCCGATCCACCATCGCCTCGCGCTCGTCGTTGGTCACCTGGGCCGCGAGGCGGGCGCGCGCCTCCTCCTCGCGGTAGCCCCGTCCCTCCACCAGGCGGCGCACCGCCACCTCCTCGGGCACCTGCACCGCCCACACCTCGGTGAAGCCGAATGCCTCGCGGTGCTCGGGTCGAAACAGCGGCAGCGCCACGACGGCCACCGGCGCCTCCAGCGCCGCCAGGCGCCGCGCGATCTCCTCGCCGATGGGCCCGTGGGTGATCCGATTCAGCCGGCGCAGGGCCCAGGTGTCGTGGAACACCACCGCCGCCAGGAAGGGACGATCGATCTCCCTGGTCGGCGTCAGGATCGCGTCGCCGAAGGCGTCGCGCAGGGCCTCGTAGGCCGGGGTCCCCGGCGCCGTGACCTCGTGGGCTACCTGGTCGGCGTCGACCACCGCCACGCCACGCGCGCGCAGCCGCTCGGTCACCACCGTTTTCCCGGCCCCGATGCCCCCCGTCACGCAGATCGTTCGCACTGCACCACGCTAGCGACCCGGCCGACCCGGCTCGGCAAAAATAAGAGCCTCATCACCTGCGCGGCGCCCGGACGCCCCCGCCACGACGTCGTTCGCTAGTGTCGCTACAAGTCTCTCGGGGGGGAACGTGCTGCGATACGTCGTACGACGACTACTCACGCTCGTCGGCGTCGTGATCGTCATCTCCGTGGGCAGTTTCTACCTCATCCACCTCCTGCCGGGAAACCCGGCCACGGTGATCCTGGGCACCGGCGACAGCCCGGCGAACCGCGCACTGCTCTACAAGCAGCTCGGCCTCAACCGGTCGCTGGTCGCCCAGTACTTCATCTGGATGGGCAACGTGCTGCACGGGAACCTGGGCGTCTCGTTCATCTCCCAGACCTCGGTGGCGAGCACGATCCGCGCCGCGCTGCCCATCGACGTCGAGCTCATCGTGCTCAGTCAGATCCTCGCCTTCGCCTTCGCGGTCCCCCTGGCGATGCGCTCGGCCCGTCACCCGGACGGGCTGGTGGACCGCCTGCTCAGCGCGGGCAGCTTCACGTTGCTCTCGATCCCCCCCTTCATCGTCATCGTCCTGCTGGTGCTGGTGGTGTCGATCAAGTTGGGGGTGGCCAACACCGGGCCCTCCTCCTACGTCGCGCTTAACACGGACTGGATCGCCAACCTCGAGAGCCTGTCCCTGCCCGCCTTCACGCTGGCGCTGGGCAGCTTCGTCCTGTACTTCCGAGTCCTGCGCAGCGACCTCATCGCGACCCTGCAGGAGGAGTTCATCACGATGGCCCGCTCCAAGGGGATCAGCCACCGACGCATCATGTGGCGCCACGCCCTTCGACCCTCGTCGGTCGCGCTGCTGGGCACCGCCGGGGTCAACATCGGGGGCCTGCTCGCGGGAGGGTTCGTGGTCGAGTACCTCCTGGCGATCCCGGGGCTCGGCTACACCCTCATCTCGGCCATCGCCAGCAGCGACTACCTCCTGGTGCAGGGCATCGTCCTGGTCGTGTCGGTCGGCGTGGTGCTGGTCAACTTCCTCTTCGACTTCGCGATCAACCTGATCGACCCACGGATCAGCCGTGAGTAGCGCAACCCCCGCGCGCGTCGACGAGGTCGACGAGGGGCCGCTCGGCGAGGCCCGCGCCGCGTTGGGCCCGCTGTTCTGGGTCTGCGTCGCGTGGCTCGCGCTCAACGTGTTCGGCGCCGTCTTCGCCAACGTCCTGCCCCTGGACAACCCCCTCTACCAGAACTACAGCCTCGTCAACGCGGCTCCCTCGCTGCACCACTGGTTCGGGACGGACGACCTCGGGCGCGACATCTTCTCGCGCGTGGTGTTCGGCTCGAGGGTCTCGCTCGCGGTGGGCGCCGGCTCGATGCTCATCGGCTTCGGGATCGGCGCGCCACTGGGCATGCTCGCGGCCTACCGGCGCGGACGTCTCGACGCCCTGCTCACCGCCGTCATGTACGTCGCGCTCGCCTTCCCGGCGATCGTCGCGGTCATCGCCGTGCTGTCGTTTTGGACGCCGCGCACCCTGCTCAAGATCATCCTGGTCATCGGAGTGGCTTCGGTGCCCCTGGTCTACCGCGTCATCCGCGCCGCGACGATGTCGGTGGCCACGCGCGACTTCGTCATCGCCGCCAAGGTCCAGGGGGCGACCGATCGGCGCATCCTGCTCCACGAGCTCGCACCCAACGTGGCCCCGATCGGCGTCTCGTTCCTCCTGATCGGCGTGGCCACCGTGGTCGCCCTGGAGGGGGCGCTGGCGTTCCTGGGGCTCTCGGTGAATCCGCCGACCCCCTCGTGGGGCAACATGATCAACGAGGCGCGCACCGTGATGTCCCAGAACCCGTGGCTCGTGCTCTTCCCCTCCCTCGCCATGTGCCTGCTGCTCCTGGCCCTTAACTTCGTCGGTGACCGGCTGCGCCACCACTTCGACGTGACCGAGGTCAAGCTGTGAGTGCGGACGAGCGCGCCGCGTTGGCGCCGCCGACGAACCAGTCGGTCGCGAGCGAGCCGGCCCTGCTGTCGGTGCGCGACCTCACCACCACCTTCGCCACCCCCGCCGGGCCCCTGCGCGCCGTGGACGGCGTCTCCTTCGACCTCGGGCGCGACGAGGTGCTGGGCGTGGTCGGCGAGTCGGGCTCGGGCAAGACGGTGCTCTCGCGCACCATCATGGGCCTGCTGGCGCGCTCGCGGGTCACCGTGACCGGCTCGGTGCGCCTCGACGGCATCGAGGTCGTCGGAGCCAGCGAGGACGCGATGCGCCAGCTGTGGAGCACCAGGGTGGCCATGGTCTTCCAGGACCCGATGACGTCGCTCAACCCCGTGATGCGCGTCGGCCACCAGATCGACGAGGTCCTGCGGGTGCGGCTCGGGCTCTCGCGCGGTGCCGCGCGCACCCGATCCCTCGAGCTCCTGAGCCTCGTGGGCATCCCCTCGCCCGCCGAGCGCTACCGCGCCTACCCCGGACAGCTGTCGGGCGGCATGCGCCAGCGCGTCGTCATCGCGATCGCGCTCGCCGGCTCGCCGTCGCTGCTGCTGGCCGACGAGCCGACGACCGGCCTGGACGTCACGATCCAGGCCCAGATCCTGAACCTCCTCGACGACATCACGACGCGCCTGCACATGTCGGTCGTCCTGGTCACCCACGACCTGGGGGTCGTCGCCACGCGCACCTCGCGGATCATGGTCATGTACGCCGGACGGGTCGTCGAGTGCGGCGCCACCGCGGACGTATTCGCCGAGCACCGCATGCCCTACACCCGGGCGCTGTTGGAGTGCTCACCACGGGTGTCCAACGCCCCCCACACGCGACTGGCCGCCATCCCCGGCCGGCCGCCCAACCTGGCGGCGCTGCCCGCGGGCTGCCGCTTCGCGCCCCGCTGCGCCTACGCCACCGAGCGCTGCCACCGCGAGATCCCACCCCTGGTGGACGCCGGCGCCCCGGGACACCAGTTCGCCTGCTGGAACCCTCTGTCCGTCCGAGGAGCCGCGCGACCGTGACGACCCCCACTCCCGCCAGCGCGCCGCCCTCCACGGCGTCCACCCCACTGTTATCGGTGCGCGAGCTCACTGTGCGTTTCGGGCACGGGTCACACACCGTCAGCGCCGTCGACGCGGTGAGCTTCGACATCATGGCCGGCGAGACGCTCGGGCTGGTGGGCGAGTCGGGCTGCGGCAAGTCGACGACCGGCCGCGCCCTCATGCGGATCGTCACGCCCACCGCCGGCACGGTCGAACTGGACGGTGTGGACATCACCCACCAGCGGGGCCGAGCCCTGCGCCGCACGCGCACGCGCATGCAGATGATCTTCCAGGATCCGATCAGCTCGCTGAACCCGCGCCGCCGCGTACGCGACATCGTCGCCGAACCACTGGACTGCTGGCGTCAGATGCACGGACCGGAACGCGACGCGTTCGTCGACGACCTGCTCATCAAGGTCGGGATCGATCCGCTCACCCACGGCTCGCGCTACCCGCGCTCGTTCTCCGGCGGCCAGTGCCAACGAATCTCGATCGCCCGCTCCCTGGCGATGCGGCCCCAACTGCTGATCTGCGACGAGATGGTCTCGGCCCTGGACGTGTCGGTGCAAGCCCAGATCCTCAACCTCCTCGAGGACCTCAAGGCGCAGTACGGGCTGACCCTGCTCTTCATCGCTCACGACCTGGCGGTGGTGAAGAACGTGAGCGACCGCGTCGCCGTCATGTACCTCGGTCGCCTCTGCGAGATCGGTCCATCCACGGCACTCTACGAGGCCCCGGCTCACCCCTACACGACCTACCTGCTCGGCGCGGCGCTCGAGGCCGACCCGACCTCGCGCGCCCGCCCGGACGTCCTCGATGGCGAGCCCCCCAGTCCGCTCGACCCACCCAGCGGCTGCCGCTTTCGCACCCGATGCCCGCGAGCCACCGATCGGTGCGCGAGCGAGACGCCCGCCCTACGCGAGGTCGCGCCAGGCCACCGGGTCGCCTGTCACTTCCCTCTCGTCCGAGGCGCCGACGTCCAGGTCTAGCCCGCGTCGCCTTCGGTCGCCTCGTTCTCGGTGGCCCCAGGGTCCACGGCCGCGTCGTCCTCGGTGACCCCGGCGTCGACGGCGTCGACCCGATCACCCTCCGCGTCCTCGTCGGGCTTGCCGGAGACCTCGGTCGCGTACTCGGCCCAGGCGGCCTGCGCCTCGGTCTCAGGCGTGAACTCGCCGTACTCGAGGGTGCCGATGTAGTTGCCCTCCTCGTCGTAAGCGTGCGAACCGAAGGCCTCGCGGTACTCCTCGGACACCTCGCCACCCTCCGCGGCCTGCTTGATCGACAGGCTGATGCGCCGACGCGCCGTGTCCAGCTCGATAATTTTGACCCACAGCTCCTCGCCGACGCTGACGACCTGGTCCGGCGACTCGACGTGGTGCGCCGCCATCTCCGAGATGTGCACGAGGCCCTCGATTCCGTCGCCCACCTGGACGAAGGCCCCGAAGGGCACCAGCTTCGTGACGCGGCCGTAGACCAGCTGATCTACCGCGTGGGAGTCCGCAAAGACCTGCCAGGGGTCCAACTGGGTGGCCTTCAGCGACAGCGAGATCCGCTCCTTGGCGAAGTCGACGTCGAGCACCTCGACGTCCACCTCGTCGCCCACGGAGACGACCTGGCTCGGGTGGTCGATGTGCTTCCAGCTGAGCTCGGAGACGTGGATGAGCCCGTCCATCCCGCCGAGGTCGACGAACGCCCCAAAGTTGACAACCGACGAGATGACCCCGTGGCGCCGTTCGCCGGGCTTGAGGTTGTTGAGGAAGTCGCCGCGCTGCTCCTTCTGGGTCTCCTCGAGCCATGCCCGGCGCGAGAGGACGACGTTGTTGCGGTTGCGGTCCAGCTCGATGATCTTGGCCTCGACCGTCTTGCCGATGTAGGGCTGGAGCTCACGGACCCGGCGCAGCTCCACCAGGGAGGCGGGCAGGAAGCCGCGCAGACCGATGTCCACGATAAGTCCGCCCTTGACCACCTCGATCACCACGCCCTTGACGACCTCGTCGCGGTTCTTCAGGTCCTCGATGGTCGCCCAGGCCTTCTCGTACTGCGCACGCTTCTTGGACAGGACCAGGCGGCCCTCCTTGTCCTCCTTCTGGAGGACCAGGCACTCCACGCGCTCGCCGAGCGTGACGACGTCACGGGGGTCCACATCGTTGCGAATGGACAGCTCGCGCGCGGGGATGACGCCCTCGGACTTGAAGCCGATGTCGACGAGCACCTCATCGCGATCGATCTTGACCACGGTCCCGGTCACCAGGTCGCCGTCGTCGAACTCCAGGACGCTGTCGCCGACTAGCGAGGTCAGGTCCGTGCCGGCGAGGTCGTCCTCGGTCACGACCCGCGGGATGTAGTGGCCCTCCTCGTCGAAGGTTCCCATGGGCTGGGGAGAGAGGAGGCTGGTGCCGTCCGACATTCGTACTACCTTCACGTCGACCACACCGGGGTCACCTAGTCCAGTAGGGGTCGGGTCACCGGTGTCGACCCGACGGACAATCCTAGCATCGAGCCCGCGCAGCCGCGACCCTAGCCCTTGGCGGTGGCCCAGTTGTCGCCCCAGTGCAGGGACGTCTCGAGGGGGACGCTGAGCTGCGCCGCCCCGGTCAGAGCCTCGATGATCGCCGCGCCCACCACCGTCTCCTCGTCCGGCGGCGCCTCGACCAGGACCTCATCGTGGACCTGGAGGATGAGGCGCGCCGCGCGGCCCTCCTCGCGCAGCCGGCGATCGAGTCGCACCAGCGCGGACTTGAAGATGTCGGCCGCCAGGCCCTGGATCCCGGCGTTGACCGCCTGGCGCTCCGCGGCCAGCCGCTGGCTGCCCACGGCGGTCGCGAGGTCGGGGAACGGCCGGATGCGCCCGAACTCCGTGCGCGAGTACCCCTTCGTGCGGATCTCGGCCACCGTGCGCTCCATGTAGGCGCGCAGGCTCGGGAAGCCCGCGAAGTAGCGGTCCATGACCTCGCGCGCCGTCGACACCGGTACCCCCAGACGCTGGCTCAGCCCGAACGCCTCCATGCCGTAGGCCAGCCCGTAGGAGACCGCCTTGGCCTGCTCGCGCTGCTCGTGAGTGACCGCCGCGGGCTCCACGCCGAAGACCGAGGCCGCGATGGTGCGGTGCACGTCCTCGTGGGCCGCGAAGGCGGCCAGGAGCCCCGCGTCCTGGGACAGGTGGGCCAGGATGCGCAGCTCGATCTGGTTGTAGTCGGCCACCGCCAGGCGCCAGCCCTCGCGGGGCACGAACGCGAAGCGCAGACGGCGCCCCTCGGCCGAGCGCACCGGGATGTTGTGCAGGTTGGGGCTCTCCGACGAGAGCCGACCAGTGCGCGCCACGGTCTGGCGGAAGGTGGCGTGGATCCGCCCGTCGGGCCCGACGGCGTCGATCAGCCCGCTGCCGTAGGTGCTGCGCAGCTTCTCCACCTCGCGGTAGCGCAGGACGAGGTCCACGATGCGGTGCTCGTCGCGGATCGCCTCGAGGCTCGTCGCGTCGGTGGAGTGGCCGGTCTTGATGCGCTTGGTCGGGCTCAGTCCCAGTTCGTCGAACAGCACGCTCTGGAGCTGAGCCGACGAGTTCACCTTGAAGGGGTGCCCGGCGACTGACTGGATCTCGGCGTCGAGCGCGGCCGCCTCCTGGGCGAACTCCTGGTTGATCGCGCGCAGCATCGCCACGTCCACCCGCACGCCCACCGCCTCCATGCGCCCCAGGACGGCCACCAGGGGCAGCTCGACCTCCTCGTACACGTAGTCCAGGGCCCACCGGGCGCACTCCGCGCGCAGCGCCGCGCGCAGGCGGGCGACCGCGCGAACCTCCCCCACCAGGCTCTCCTCGCTCGACGCGTCCCCGAAGAGGGTCGGCGCGTCGGGGGCCAGGCGCACCCCGAGGAATCGTCGCGCCAGGTCGTCCAGCGCGTAGTTGCCACTCGTCGGGTCGACCAGGAAGGCCATGATCAGCGTGTCGTCGGCGGGCTCGCGAGGATCGATCCCCTCGGCGCTCGCCCGCCGGTACAGATCCTTCAGGTCGTGGCCCACCAGGCGCCGCGCGCCCGCCCCGGCGAGCACGTCGGCCACCGGAACCACGGCGACCAGCGTCGCGTCGGCGTTCAGCACCGCGACGCGCTCGCCACTCGAGGCGACCAGCCACTCACCGGGGACCGCGAGGAGCTCGTCGAACGCGACGACGCGCACCGAGCGCTCCTCGGGTGGCGCGGACGGCGCGACCTCGTCGGCGCCGTCCGCCGGGGGACCGAGCAGCTTCTCGTCGAGGAGCTTCTCGAAGCGCGCGCGCATCGTGGTCATCTCGTAGCGCTCGAAGAACGCCACCACCTCGTCGCGCCGCCATCCGCCGAGGTGCAGGTCCTGGAGGTCCACCGCCAGGGGCACGTCGCGCACGAGTCGCATGACGGCCACGTTGTTGCGGGCCCGCGACTCGTAGGCCACGAGGTTCTCGTGCAGCTTGGGCGTCAGCTCGTCGACGTGCTGGTAGAGGTCGTCGAGGTCGCGGTAGCGCGCGAAGAGACGGGCCGCCGTCTTCTCCCCGATCCCGGGGACTCCGGGGAGGTTGTCGGAGGCGTCGCCGCGCAGCGCGGCCAGCAGCGGGTAGCGCGCGGGCTCGATCCCGCAGCGCTCGACGATGCCCGCCTCGTCGTAGAGGGCGTAGTCCGAGACGCCGCGCTTGTTGTACAGCACCCGGACCAGGGGGTCCTCGACGAGTTGGAACGTGTCGCGGTCCCCGGTCACCACCACCACCGGCAAGCCGGCGTCACGTCCGCGCGTGGCCAGCGTGGCCAGCACGTCGTCGGCCTCGTAGCCGGACACCCCCAGCACCGGGATGCCGAGCACCTCGCACATCGTGCGAATGAGGGCGAACTGGGGCTCCAGCGCCTCGGGCGTCGCCGCCCGCCCGCCCTTGTAGTCCTCGCTCATCGCGTCGCGAAACGTGCCCCCCGGCAGGTCGAAGGCCACCGCCAGCGCGCGCGGGCGCTGAGAGCGGATCAGCGAGTGCAGCATCGCGGCGAAGCCGTGCAGGGCGTTGGTCGCGAGTCCGCCGGAGGTGGCGATGTCGCTCGAGAGGGCGAAGAAGGCCCGGAAGGCCAGCGACATGCCGTCGAGCAGGACCAGGGGTCGCTGGTCGAGCGCGGGGTCAGCCAACGAAGTCACCGCGCAGGATCTGCTCGGCGACGTCGCGCATCCTCGTGCGCGCGCGCATCGCCGACTGCTGGATCACGTCGAACGCGGACGGCTCGTCGAGCCCGCGCTCGAGCATCAGCCGCTCCTTGGCGCGGCGCACGAGCTCGCGCGTCTCGATCTTGTCGTCGGCGAGAGGGGCGTGGGTCGACGACGCGCCCACGCTCGTGGGGTCGAGGATCGCGGCCAGCTTCGGCAGGATCTCACTGCTGCGAAACGGCTTGACCAGGTACGCGACGACCCCGGCGTCGCGCGCGCTCTCGATCAGCGATCGCTGGCTGAACGCGGTCAGCAGCACGACCGCCGTCCCGAGGCCCGCGACCTCGCGCGCGACCTCGATCCCGTCCAATCCGGGCATCTTGATGTCGAGCAGCGCGAGGTCGGGCTGGTGCTCGCGGATCAGCGCCAGCGCCTCGTCGCCGCGCGCGGCCTCCCCGACCACCAGGTAGCCGTCGTCCTCGAGGATCTCCTTCAGGTCGAGGCGAATGATGGACTCGTCGTCCGCGATCACCACTCGTTTAGCCATGCTCATCCTTCGGGGTCCACTCGTGCAGGAGCGCGTCGCGTTCGGCCTTCAGGTTACGCACCTCGTGAGCCCGCCGCGCCAGCTCCGCGTTCGCCGCGGCCACGTGGCGCGACAGCTCATCGTACTCCTGGGTCTGCAGCGGCGTCTCGGAGACCAGCGAGCGGATGCGGGCGTCCTCGAGGGCGTCGTTCCATACCAGCACCTGCTCCTCGAGCACGTGCTGGCTCTCGCGAGCCGCGGCCAGGCGCCGCTGCAGGTCCTCGAGCCGTCGACGCACCTGGCGCTCCCCCATGGACCCGAGTGTACGGCGTGCTCACGGCCACGACGCCAGCACGCGAGCGTGCGCGAGACGCGCCGACGTCGGCGCCGCGCCGACGCCGACGTCCGCGTCGGGTCCTGGCGGGGCGTCGTCCTCGCCGTCGACCGCGACGCGCAGGGCGACGCGCCCGAGGTCGCTGGGCTCGCTGACGCAGCTCTCGGCCAGGCGCCGGTGCGCGGTGCGCGCGAGAGGCGACTCGAAGAAGCCCCCGAGGTACGCCCGCAGCCCGTGCTCGCGCGCCCACAGGATCATGGTGCGCGCGTGGGCCACGCCGCCGACGCGAGCCGGCTTGACGCAGACCACCTGCGCCGCGGCGTAGTGCACCACGTGCTCGAGGTCGCGCACCGAGCGAACGCCCTCGTCCATCCCCAGCGCGACGTCCAGGCGCGTGGCCAGGCGCGCGGGATCGACCAGGTTGCCCGGAGCGTAGGGCTGTTCGACGACGTCCACCGTGGCCACGCGCCCCAGGTCGGCCACGTGAGCGAGCACGGTCTCGTCGGAGTCGGCGCGGGCGTTGTAGTCGAGCAGGATCGGCCGTTCCAGCGCCGCGACGCGCTCGCGCACCCAGGGCTCGAGAGGTAGCGGACCGCACTTGACGCGCACGCGCGCGACCGAGGGATCCACCCGCCACTCGGTGGCCTCGTCCAGCGCCGAGACGGTCGCCTGATCGGGCGTCGCGTGGCGAAAGGGCCACAGGTCGGCCAGGTCGATCGCGCCGCGGCGCACGTCACGATCCAACAGGGCCATCTCGATCAGCGCTACCGCCGGCGCGCTCGCGCGACGCGACCCCGCCATCAGGTGGAGCCGCGACCAGCGTGGCAGCTCGCCCTCGCGCGCGGCGATGTCCAGCGTCTGGGGGATCACCAGGGCCACCAACTCGTCGACGACCTCGTCCAGCCCCGGGTCTCCATTCAGGGCCCGCGGCTGGGGCGAGACCTCGCCGTAGCCGTAGGCGCCGTCGGCGTCGATCCGCACCAGGAGCCGCACGCGGTGCTCGTGGCGCTGCGCGGCGCCGAGCACCGGGCGCGCCATGTCCACGTCCTCTCGCCACAGCGTCACCGACACGCGCACCGCCCCACTCTAGATTTGCTGCTACCGTGGGCGCCGCGCCCGGATGGCGGAATCGGCAGACGCGGAGGCCTCAAAAGCCTTTACTCGAGAGGGTGTGTGGGTTCAAGTCCCACTCCGGGCACCGTCGGCACCGGTCTCGGTCCGGGTCAGCCGGACGAACCGAGCGCGCGGGCCCTGCGGCGACACACGGAGGCTCGGTCCCCCCGCCGCGGCGCGAGGCGCTGTTAGCGTGGCGACGTGTCCGAGTCGACCACCACCGATCGTCGCGACGACGTCGTCGCCCTCTTTCCGGGCCAGGGCTCTCTGGGCGGCGGCGCGGGTCGTCCGTGGCGCGACTCCGCGCACTGGTCGGTCATCGATCGAGTCAGCGAGGTGACCGAGGTCGACGTGGCGTGGCTGCTCACCGACGCCGACGACGCGGACGTCGTGCGCACCGACCGAGCCCAGCTGGCCACCTTCGCGTTATCCCTGGTCACGTACCTCGACCTGGCCGAGCGGGGGGTGAGGCCGCGCTACCTGCTCGGCCACAGCCTCGGGGAGTTCTCCGCTCTGGTCGCGTCGGGCCTGCTCACCCTCGACGACGGGGCGTCCGTGATCGCCGTGCGCGGTCGGGCGATGGCCCGGGCGGCCCAGGAGAGCCCCGGGTCGATGGTGGCCCTGATGGGTGCCGACGAGGGCGCGCGCGAGGCGCTGGTCGCTCGCGCCGACCTGTGGGTCGCCAACGTCAACGGCACCGGTCAACTCGTGGTCAGCGGCACGCGTGACGCCCTCGACGACCTGCTCGCGCACCACCGCGAACTCGGCTGGCGTCGCGCCACCCCGCTGGCGGTTGGCGGCGCCTTCCACTCCCCGCTCATGGCCAGCGCCCAGCGGGCGCTCGACGACGCGCTGGCCGCGGTGCACTGGGGTGCGACCGACGCCACGCTGATCGCCAACGTGGACGCTCACGTCCACACCACGGCCGACGAGTGGCGCGACCTCCTGTCGCGCCAGCTGACGTCGCCCGTCGACTTCCTCGGCGCCACGCTCGCGCTCCCGACCACCGTCACCACCACCGTGGAGATGGCCCCGGCGGGCGTGCTCACCGGGCTCACCCGACGCATCCGACCCTTCGCCCACCAGTTCGCCCTGCACGACCCCCACGATCTCGACGAGGTAGCCCCATGACCGCTGGCACTCCCGACACTCCCGCCGCACGGCACGTCATCGTCACCGGCGCCAGCCGCGGCATCGGCGCCGCCGTGGCCGCCCACTTCGTCGCGCTCGGCGACCGAGTCGTCGCGTGGTCGCGCGGCGGCGACGCCCCGCCAGGCTGCGCGCGCACGCTGACGGTGGACGTCGCCGACGCGGCGCAGGTGGCCGATGCCGTGCGCGCCACCACCGCCGAGCTGGGACCGGTGGACGTCCTGGTGGCCAACGCCGGCATCACGCGCGACGGGCTGGCGCTGCGCATGAGCGACGAGCAGTGGCGCGAGGTCCTCGCCACCGACCTGGACGGGGCCTTCTACTGCGCTCGGGCCGCCCTCGCCTCCATGGTGCGCGCCCGGCGCGGGTCACTGATCTTCATCGGCTCGGTCAGCCCCTTCATGGGCGTGGCCGGTCAGGCCAACTACGCCGCGGCCAAGGCGGGGCTGGTGGGCCTGGCGCGCTCACTCGCCCGCGAGGTCGCCTCACGATCGATCACCGTCAACGTGGTGGCCCCCGGTTTCATCGACACCGACATGACGACCGCCCTCGGTGAGGCCGGCGCCGGCCTGAGCGCGCTCATCCCGCTCGGCCGAGCCGGCAGTGCGGCCGATGTCGCGGGCGCGGTGGGGTTCCTCGCCAGTAACCAGGCCCGCTACATAACCGGCGCCGTGCTCACGGTGGACGGCGGCCTCGCCATGGGCTACTGACCCGGCCACCAGTGACGTCACGCGCCACGGCGTTGAGTACGATGGAGCGACACATGACGAAGGGGCTGTTCGATGGACCGTACTGAAGCATTCGCCAAATTCACTGAGAACGCCGTCGAGGTGCTCGCCGTGGATCCGACGCAGGTCACGCCGGAGGCGTCCTTCAGCGAGGACCTCGGTGCGGACAGCCTCGACCTGGTCGAACTGGTGATGGCGCTCGAGGAGACGTTCAACATCGAGGTCGGCGAGGACGAGCTGAAGGACATCAACACGGTCGGCCAGGCCTTCGAGCTGGTCTACGCCAAGTTGTAGTGCGCGTCGCCCTCACTCCTTCGGGCCCGGTGACGGGTCGCCGCGTCGCGGTCACGGGCGTGGGCGCAATCAGTTGCGCAGGCGTGGGCGCCGATGCCCTGTGGCGCGCACTACAGTCCGCGACGGCGCCGCCCAGCACCAGGGTCGAGCCATTCGATGCCTCGGCCATCGGCGGCCCCAAGGAGTTGCGCCGCCTCGACCCGTTCGCGCTCTACGCCCTCATGGCTGCCGACGAGGCGTGGCGCCAGAGCGGTCTGAGCGGTCCGCTGGTGGACGCGGCGAGCATCGTGACCACGGGAATCGGGGGCCTGCAGACCGTGCTCGAACAGGTCGAGGTCCTGCGCGAGCGCGGGGCCAACCGCGTTTCGCCGTTCATGGTGCCCATGATGATGCCCAACGCCGCCACCGCCGCGGTGTCCATGCGCTTCGGACTCGGGGGACCCTGCGAGACGGTCACCACGGCGTGCGCCGCCGGCACCCACGCTCTGGGCAACGCCGCCCGACTGATCAGCTCCGGCCGCTCGACCGTCGCGGTCGCCGGTGGCGCGGAAGCCGTCATGGTCGATATCGCCGAGGCGGGCTTTCGCAACATGACCGCGCTCAGCTCAACGGACTTCTCACGCCCCTTCGACGTGGACCGCGACGGCTTCGTGATGGGCGAGGGAGCGGGCATCCTGGTGCTCGAGGAGTGGGAACACGCGCGCGAGCGCGGTGCGACGATCCTCGCTGAGGTGATCGGGGCGGCCTCGACCGCCGACGCCTACCACATCACCGCACCCGACCCGTCGGGCAGCGGCGCCATTCGCTGCATGGAGCTCGCCCTCGAGGACGCGGGCATCACGGCCGATCAGGTCTCGCACATCAACGCCCACGGCACGTCGACTCCGCTCAACGACCTCGCCGAAGCCATCGCCGTCCACCGGGTCTTCGGCCCCCGCCCCCCGGTCGTCACCTCGATCAAGGGCCACCTCGGCCACTCGCTGGCCGCCGCCGGTGCGCTCGAGGGCGTCACCTCGGTGCTGACGCTGCTGCACCAAACGGTCCCGCCCACCGCGGGCACGACGCACGTCGACCCCGCCGTCGACCTCGATGTGGTCACGGGCGAGCCGCGCCGCGGCGACTACGACGTCGTCCTCTCGAACTCCTTCGGCTTCGGGGGCCACAACGGCAGCGTCGTGCTACGCCGCGTCCACGACTAGCGCCCGCCGGGAATCACCCCGAGGCGGTCGTCCCCTCGATCTGACGGTCCGTCCCGCGACGCCACGATCACTCGAGGTCGAGGCGCTCGACCAGGGCGTGCTCGTAGCCCCAGCGGGCGTTGGTCACGAAGGCGCCAAGACGCACCGGATCGGTCACTCCGAGCGACGACTCGACTCCCGAACGCACGTCGACTCCCCACACCGGGAAGCGGCGCACCACGTCGGCGACGTTGTCCGGGTCCAACCCGCCCGAGACGATAACCGGCCGACGCATCGGCGCGGCCAACAGCACTCCGGCGCGATCGAGGGATGCGGCGTCGTCGGTCTCCGGCACGACCAGGTAGTCAACGTCCTGCACGTCCTCGACGTCGCCGTCCGTCCCGCGCAGAACCGTCGCCACGCGCTCACTCACGTAGCGCACCTCGTCCGCCGTCATCGGCCCGTCGAGTTGCACCGCGGAGAGTCCGAGCGAGTTCGCGGTCGCCACGATTCGCTGGGGCATCTCGTGGCGAAAGACGCCCACCGAGATCACGCCCGGCGGCAGCCGGCGCACGATGTCGTGCACGGTCGGCGGCGACACGCGTCGCGGCGTCGGGCCGAACTCGAAGCCGACGGCGTTCGCCCCTAGCGCGACCGCCAACAGGGCGTCCTCCTCCGTCGTGAGACCCGAGACCTTGATGAACAGACCGTCGAACGTCAGGCGCACGCGAACCCCCTGGTCGTCACCCTATCCAGGCGCCGCCACGCGTCACGGCACCGGCGTGATCGTGACGCCCTCCAGTGACGCCCGATGCGCCGGCTCGAGGACCGTGCGGTGCACCACCGCGAGTGCCCGCACGCCCTCGCCGACGGCTTCCCAGGTCGTCACCGCGGGGTGCGACGCGGGGCCGCGACTCGCCGCGGCAGCGACGACCCGCTCCAGCGTGGGGCCCTCCACGTAGGTGAGACGCCACGGCACGTTGGCGCCCCGGGCGTCCAGGCGCCCGACGAGCTCCTGGCCGGTGAAGCAGCCCTTCACGAACGAGACCGTCATCTCGACGAAGCGCGCGCCGTAGCTCTGAGGGGCCAGCGCCAGGGCGTACTCCCCCTCGAGTGGCCAACGCGCGTCTATCTGCGCCGTCCGCGTGGCGAAGGGTCCCTCGACCGCGCTCACCAGCTCGAGGGTGCAGCGGATCCGCCGGTGAAAGCGCCGCAGGCGTTCGAACGACGACGACGCGAGCGCGCGGGGCACCGTGAGCCGGTAGCCGTCATCAAGGGATCGCAGACGGCCCGAGGTCAGCACCGTGCCGTCGGGCTGGAGCAGCAGCGTCCAGGTCTCCTCGTTTGCGGCACGCGCGACGTCCTGGCTCAGCTGACTCTGCAGGAAGTCGCGTGCCTCATCGCCGCGCACGTCGATCGCCGACCACTCGACGGGCGTCGGCGCGAGGGATGGGTGATGCGTCATCGACCACTACAGTAGGCGCCGGGGTGTGACGTCGCTCCCGGGTCCACGGAGGATGTCGATGACCACCCGCAACGAGCTGAACACCATCACCTCCACGCTCACGGAGTTGGCGACGCGCATCACCACCCTGGTCGAGACCCAGGGCGACACCATGGCCAGCGACGTCTACACCGAGCTGGTGGCGGCGGAGCGCACCGTCGGCGCCCTCCTTCGCCGCCTGAGCCGCGTCGCGAGTCGCATCGTCTGAGCGACCGGTAGCGTGCGTCCATGTCCTCCCCGTGGCGGTGCGCGACCTCGCTGAGCCGCGAGGAGCGCGTCGCGGTGCTGAACCTCTGCGACCGCGTCGAACTGGCCCTGGGGCGCGAAGCCATCGACGAGGGTCGACGGCGCACCGTCGTCCACGGCGGCGTCGCCCAGCACTGGCTGCACGGTGACGGGGTCCTCGACGGGTACGCCCTCGTGACGGGGGTCGCCCACCCCTCCGTGGAGCTGTGCGGCGGCGGTTTCGACGCCGCTCTCCTGACGCGCCTGCTCGAGGACTACCCCGTCATCGAGTGGTGGATCCGCGGCGCGCACGACGTGGCCGGGGGCGCCACCATCCGCACGCTGCAGTTCATGCGCGCCGCGCTGCCGGTCGCGGCGACCCCTCCCCCACCGGACGCGACGCTGCGAACCTTCGAGCCCGGAGTCGACGACCGCGCGTGGATCGAGCAGAACAACGCCGCCTTCGCCGACCACCCCGAGCAGGGGGCCTGGTCGCACGCCGACCTCGCCGCGCGACGGGACGAGGCGTGGTTCGACCCGTCGGGCTTCTTGCTCCTCGAGTGGCGTGGGCGCCTGGTGGCGTCGTGCTGGACGAAGGTGCACGAGCTCTACGCCGAGCGCCTCGGAGAGATCTACGTGGTCTCGGTCCACCCCGACTTCCAGCACCTGCATCTCGGACGCGTGATGGTCACCCAGGGCCTGACCACGTTGCAGCGCAAGGGTGTGGCCACGGCCGTCCTGTTCGTCGACCGCTCCAACGAGCCCGCGCGCCGCCTCTACCGCTCGCTGGGCTTTCGCGTGGAGCGCGAGGATCGCCTGGTGCGCTTCGCGCGCTCAGGAGCCCACGAAGTGACCGACGACGAAGGTCACGCCGGCGGCTAGCGCGCCGATGATGACCTGGCGCAGCGCCCAGCGCACGACGCCGCGCTTGGCGAACCACCCGATCCCCCCGCCGACGGCGGCCGAGCCCGCCGCCGCGAACAGGATCGACCAGCCCACTTCGTTGCCGTGCTGGGACCACAGCCACGGGATCAGCGGTACCAACGCTCCCAGCGCGAAGGTCAGGAGCGACGCCAGCGCCGCCGCCCAGGGCGACCCCGTCGCCGACGGGTCCACCCCGAGCTCCTCGCGCGCGTGGGTGCGCAACGCCAGGTCGGGGTCGCGCATCAGGTCGATGGAGAGTCGCTCGGCCAACGCGGCATCGATGCCGCGAGCGACGAAGAGGTCGCGCAGCTCGACTCGCTCGTCGTCAGGGCTCGCCGCGATCGAGCGCCGCTCCACGTCGATCTCGTACTCGAGCAGTTCCTTCTGGGCTCGCATGGAGAGGTACTCGCCGGTCGCCATGGAGAAGCCCCCGGCGACGAGTCCCGCCAGGCCCGCGAGACGAACGACGTCGTGGCCGGGGTTGGCGCCGGCGAAGCCCAGGATCAGCGAGATGTTCGTCACCAGCCCGTCGCTCACGCCGAAGATGCCAGCCCGCACCCAGCCACCGGAGATGTCGCGATGCTGCTCGTCGTGGACCGCAGCCATGGGACCATCCTACGAGTCACCGGCCAGGTGGCCTGGTGACGAGGTGACCAGGTGACCAGGTGACCAGGTGACCAGGTGACCAGGTGACCAGGTGACCAGGTGAGCGCTGTGCGACGGTAGAGTTACGTGGGAGGTGGTGATGACGACACGCGTGGGCTCTGTGGACGAACTGCCCCCCCTAGTCGGGACGCACCTCGGGTACTCCGACTACCGCCTGGTGACCCAGGAGGACGTCGATCTCTTCGCCCGAGCCACCGGCGACCACCAGTGGATCCACGTCGACCCCGTGCGCGCCGCGGCCGGCCCCTTCAAGGGGACCATCGCCCACGGCTACTTCACGCTGTCCCTCGTTCCGGTCCTGCTGAGCCAGGTCCTGCACGTCGACGGCGTCGCCATGGGCGTCAACTACGGCGCCAACCGCGTACGCTTTCCGAGCCCGGTGCCCGTCGGCTCCCACGTCCGCGCGGGGGCCACGGTGGCTGCCATCGATCCGGTGTCGGGCGGGGTCCAGGTCACCCTTGACGTGACCGTGGAGATCCGCGACGCCGCCAAGCCCGGGTGCGTCGCCCAGGTCGTGTACCGCTACTACCGCTGATATGCCCCGCTCCCCACTGCCCCAGGGCGAGGAGAAGACCCGTCAGGTGCGGGCGATGTTCGACGCAATCGCGCCGCGCTACGAGCTCGTCAACAAATTGATGACCTTCGGGCTCGACGCGCGCTGGCGGCGTCGGGCGGTGCGCGACCTGCGCCTAGCTCCGACCAGCCGCGTCCTGGACGTGGCGGCGGGCACCGGTGACTTCACGCGCGAGCTCGCGGCCCAGGGCCACCGGGCCGTCGCCACGGACCTGAGCTTCGGGATGCTCGCCGCCGCCCGCGGTGTCCCGGCCCGCGTCCAGGCCGACGCCGTGCACCTGCCGTTCGCCGACGGCGCCTTCGACGGGCTCACCTGCGGCTACGCTCTGCGTAACTTCACCGACCTCGCGGCCACCTTCGTCGAGATGGCCCGCGTGGTGCGACCGGGCGGGCGGCTCTCCTTCCTCGAGGTCGCCGAGCCCCGCTCGGGACTCTGGCGTACGGGCTTTCGACTCTGGTTCCGCCACGCCGTGCCCTTCATCGGATCCCTCGTGTCCGACCGCGCCGCCTATCACTACCTGCCCCAGTCGACGGCCTACCTGCCACCGACCGACGACATCGTCGGCCTACTCAACCGCGCCGGCTTCGTCGCCGTCAACCACCGCTTCGTGATGGGCGGGCTCAGCCAGCAGTTCCTCGCGACGAGGACGCAGTGAGATTCCGGCGAACCGCGGTCTCCCCCTACGACCTCGGCCGACTCCGCGCGCGCGCCGCGCGCGCCGGCTGGCTACTGGAGGGTCGTGACGTCGTGCGCTGCGGCTTCGCTGACCCGGTGCTCACTCTCGAACTCGACGCCGGCCTCGACGACGTCCAGACCGCGGTGGACACGCTGCGCGCCGTCACCCTCGTCGGCGACGGCGGACCACCCGGCACGGGGGTCGTGGCCTTCGCGAGCCTACCCTTCGCCCCCGGATCCCCGGCTCGCCTCGAGGTGCCCCGCTACGTCGTTACCCAACTGGCCGACGGACGGGCGTGGCTGACCCGGCTCGAGGGTTCGCCAGATCTCGAGGACCTCGACGACGAGCCCGTCGACGCGCAGGCCGTCCAGCAGCCGGCGGCGCTGACCTACCAGCCCACGCCGGACGAGTACGCCCACCGCGTGGCGCAGGCCGTCCAGCGCATGCGACGCCAGGAGCTCGACAAGGTCGTCCTGGCGCGAGCCGTGCTCGGCGTGGTCGGCGAGCCCATCGACCCGGCGGCGATCGCCCACCGTCTGCGCGACCGCGAGCCGTTGTGCACGGTCTACGCCCTGCCCCTGCCCGACGGGCGACGCTACGTGGGGGCCAGTCCCGAGCTCCTCGTACGACGCACCGGCGCACTAGTGCAGTGTCACCCCCTCGCGGGGACGATCGCGCTGCCCGACGACGTCGATCCCGAGGACTACCAGGACTGGCTGCTCGGCAGCGCCAAGAACCTGCACGAGCACTCGATCCTCGTCCAGGACATCGTGGACACCCTGGCCGACGCCTACGACGAGGTCACCGCCGACCCCACGCCGTCGGTCGTGACCCTGGCCACCATTGCCCACCTCGGCACGTGGATCACGGCGCACACGCCCGACGCGCGGCGCGCGCCCGACGCGCTGTCCATCCTGGCCCGCCTTCACCCCACCGCCGCCGTCGGCGGCACGCCCCGCGACGTCGCCCTCGACCACATCGATCGCGTCGAGGCCGACCGCGGCCACTACGCCGGTCCGCTCGGCTGGATCGACGAGTCGGGCGACGGCGAGTGGTGGATCGGCATCCGCGGGGTGGTCCTGGACGGTCCGCGCTTCGAGGCCCGCGCTGGCGCCGGGATCATCCGCGAGTCCGAGCCCGCCGCCGAGCGCGAGGAGACCCGCGACAAGCTGGCGAGCGTCCTGTCCGCGGTGATCAGCGGCGTCTGAGCAGGGCCCGCCACGGGCGCACGAGCGCCCACCCCGTGACCAGCACGAGAGCCTCGGCCACGATCGCGCCCGACATCTTTGACTCGCCGCGCGTACGGTCGGTGAACGAGATCGGCACCTCCGTGATCACCAGACCGGCGCGGCGCGCCCGGTAGGTCATCTCGATCTGGAAGCCGTAGCCGTCCGCGCGCACCGTGTCGTAGTCCATCGCCGCGAGCGCACGAGCCGCGTAGACCCGGTAGCCCGAGGTGGCGTCGGCCACGCCGAGCCCGAGCACGGTCGACGCGTAGACGTTCCCTCCGCGCGAGAGCAGGCGCCGGCGCCACGACCACCGTGGGATGCTGCCGCCGGCCACGTAGCGCGAGCCGATGACGACGTCGGCGATCTGCGCGGCGGCCAGCAGCGCCGGCAGCGCCGCGGGGTCGTGGGAGAAGTCGCAGTCGATCTCGACGAAGTGATCGAAGCCGCGAGCCAGGCCCCACCCGAAGCCGGCGCGGTAGGCGCCGCCGAGTCCGCTCTTGGAGGGTCGCCGTAGGATCGCGACGCGATCCAGCTCCGCGGCTAACTGGTCGGCCCGCGCGGCGGTACCGTCGGGACTGGCGTCGTCGACTACCAGGACGTGCGCGTCAGGCACCGTCGAGCGCAGCGCCCGCAACATCGGGTCAATGTTCGAGATCTCGTTGTAGGTCGGCAGGACGACCAGCGTGCGCACCGGACAAGTCTAGAGAACCACGCGGGGTCGATTCCAGGACCGGGGGGACGTTTCGTGGCACGCTAGAGGGGCGTATGAGCGATCCCACCCCGACCAAGCGCTTCGCCATGCCCCGCGAGATCCGCATCATCGTCAGCATCGGGGTGCTGGTCTTCGTGCTGGAGTACCTCGTCGTGCCCCAGTTCGCGTCGGCTCGATCGTCGCTGCACCTCCTGGCGTCGCTCAACCCCCTGGTGGTGCTGCTCGCGGTGGCCTTCGAGGTGGGCGCCATCTACTCCTACGTCGAGCTGACCCGCACCGTGCTCTATCCCTACGCACCCAGCCGCTTCAACACCCTGCGCGTGAACCTCGCGGGGCTCGCGATCAGCCACGTCATCCCCGGCGGCACCGCCCCGGCCGGTGCCCTCTCCTACCGGATCTTCAACGAGCTGGGAGTGCCCAAGGAGACCAACGCCTTCGGCCTCGCCACGCAGGGCAGCGGTTCGGCCGTCGTCTTGAACATCATCTTCTGGTGCGCGCTCGTGATCTCGATCCCGCTGCGGGGCTTCAACCCGGCCTACGGCTTCGCCGCGTTGGCGGGCGTCTTCCTCCTGCTGACGTTCTTCGGCACCATCTTCCTCCTGACGCGCGGCCAGCGCCACGCCGACGCCTGGCTGCGGGCGATCGCCGCACGGATCCCGACGCTGAACCCCGATCGGGTGTCCTCGCTCCTGGGCAAGGTCGCGGACCGGATCGCCACGCTGATCAACCACCGGCGCACCCTGTGGTGGGCGTTCACGTGGGCCGGCCTCAACTGGCTGCTCGACGCCACCTGCCTCTGGGTCTTCCTGTGGGCCTTCGGCAATCTGGTCTCGCCGATCGACCTGCTGGTGGCCTACGGCCTGGCCAACGTCCTGGCGGCGATCCCGCTCACGCCCTCGGGACTCGGCGTCGTGGAGGGCGTGCTCATTCCCACCCTGGTCGGCTTCGGGGTCCCCCAGGACCGCGCCATCCTCGCGGTGCTCGCCTACCGCCTCGTCAACTTCTGGATCCCGATCCCCGTGGGCGGCGCGGCCTACGCCAGCCTCCAGTGGCGCCGCTCGCGCCCCCCTACGCCGGCGGACGGGAGCGAGCCAGCGCCCGGCGCTTGAACTCGGCCTGCGCCGAGAACTGGTCCACCGACTGCACGCGACGCCAGCGACGATCGGTGCCGAGGACCCAGGTGAACTCGTCGTCGCGCCACGTGATGTCGAAGGCCTCCACCAGCTCGCGCTGCAGCGCCGGATCCTCGATCGGCACCAGCACCTCGACGCGACGGTCGAGATTGCGCTCCATGAGGTCCGCCGAGCCGATGTACAGGGAGAAGTCGTCGCGGCCCATCTCGCCGAACACGAAGACGCGCGAGTGCTCGAGGAACTCCCCGACCAGCGAGTGCACCGTGATGTTCTGCGACAGCTGCTCGACGCCGGGGCGCAGGCAGCACAGCGTGCGCACCTCGAGATGGATGGTGACGCCCGCGTAGCTCGCCTCGTAGAGCGCGTCGATCACGGTCGGGTCCGTCAGGCCGTTCACCTTGATCGCGATGCGCCCCTCGGTCCCGCGGTCGCGCTGTCGGTTGATGAGCTCAACGATCCGCGTCCGGGTCATCGTAGGGCTGACGATGATCTTGCGGTAGCCCTCGGTGCGCGCGAAGCCGGTGAGGAAGTTGAACAGCTCGCCCACGTCGTGGGTGATGGCCGGGTCGCAGGTCAACAGGCCGAAGTCCTCGTAGTCGCGCGCCGTCTTGGAGTTGTAGTTGCCCGTCGCCACGTGCACGTAGCGGGCCGTCACGTCACCCTCGTTGCGCACCACCAGCGCCGTCTTGGAGTGCGTCTTCAATCCCACCACGCCGTAGACGACGTGCACACCCGCGTCCTCCAGGGCCTTGGCCCACTCGATGTTGGCGGCCTCGTCGAAGCGGGCCTTCAGCTCGACGAGCGCCACCACCTGCTTGCCCCGCTCGGCGGCGCGGATGAGCGAGCCGACCACCGGCGAGTCGCCCGACGTGCGGTAGAGCGTCTGCTTGATGCCCACCACGCGCGGGTCGTCGGCCGCCTGGGCGATGAAGGCCTCGACCGAGTCGGTGAAGGACTCGTAGGGGTGGTGCAGGAGGATGTCACCCGCGCGGATCGCCGCGAAGATGTCGCCGACGTGGTCCCCGGCCAGCAGACGCGGCGGGGTCAGTGGCGACCACCCCTCGCCCTTCAGGTCCGGCCGGTCCACCGCGTAGAGCCCCCAGAGGTCGTGAAGGCCCAGCGGGGCGTCGGTGACGTAGACGTTCGAGGGGTCCAGCTCCAGCTGGCCCACCAGCAGCGACAGGAAGTCCTCGGGCATCGCGCGCTGCACCTCCACGCGCAGGGCCTCGCCGAATCGGCGTCGGCGCAGCTCGACCTCCAGCGCGACCAGTAGGTCGTCGGCCTCGTCCTCCTCGAGGGTGAGGTCGGCGTTGCGGGTGACGCGAAAGAGCGCGACCTCGCCGACCACCATTCCCGGGAAGAGCCGCGCCAGGTTGGCCATGATGAGGTCCTCGAGGAGGCACCACCGCCCCGTCCCCGCGGCGAGGAAACGGGGCAGGGAGTTGGGCACCTTGACGCGCGCGTGGCGCTCCTCGCCCGTCTGGGCGTCGGTGACGGTCACCGCGATGTTGAGCGACAGGTTGGAGATCATCGGGAACGGGTGCCCGGGGTCCACCGCGAGGGGGGTGAGGACCGGGTAGACGTGCTCCTCGAAGTAGGTGGTCAGCGTCGCCACCTCCTCGGGACTCAGCTGGGCGTAGTGCACCACGGCGATGCCGACCTCGGCCAGCGCGGGCAGCAGCACGTCGAGCATCAGGCGATCCTGGCGCTCGGTCAGCGCCAGGACCCGCTCACGGATCGCGGCCAGCTGCTGACGGGGGCGCACGCCATCCACGGACGGCGTCTGCACGCCGGCCGCCACCTTGTCCTCCAGGCTCACCACGCGGACCTGGAAGAACTCGTCGATCATGTCGGCGAAGATCGCCACGAACTTGCAGCGCTCCAGGACGGGCAGCCGTCGATCCGCCGCGAGATCGAGCAGGCGCGCCCCGAACTCCAGGCGCGACAGCTCGCGACTGGAGAACCGCTCGGGCCCGAAGGCGGTCAGGTCAAGGGCCACGGCGCGGACAGTCCTTTCTCGCTCGGGGAAGATATTTTCTACCATCGTACGGCTACTGTGAAGGGGTGGCGAAGCACGCAGCGACGATCTCGCGATCGCTCGATCCCCCCGCGGAGCGCGTGTCGCGGTCGCGACCCACGGAACTGTGGCTGATGGTGCTGGCCTGGGTGATCATCACCTCGTTCTACGTCCTGGCGTCGCTGGGCTCCCAGGGGCACATGCCCCATCGGCTGTGGTTCTTCCTCGGGGCGATGGTCACGATCTCGCTCGGCATGCACATCGCGATCCGCCGCTACGCGCCGCGCTCCTCGCAGGTGCTCCTGCCGATCGCCACGCTGTTGAACGGCATCGGCTACGTCGAGATCGCGCGTTGGGACACCAGCCAGGCGACCTACCAGGCGCTCTGGTTCCTGGTGAGCGCCATCGTCGTGATCGTCACCCTCAAGGTCGTGCGCCACGTGAAGGACCTCGACCGCTACCGTTACCTGACCCTCACGACGGCCGTGGTGCTGCTGCTGCTCCCCCTCGTGCCCGGCCTGGGCGTCTCGATCTACGGAGCGCGGCTGTGGGTCGCGCTCGGACCCATCTCCTTTCAGCCGGTGGAGGTCGCCAAGATCCTCCTCGCCTTCTTCTTCGCCTCGTACTTCGCCGCGAACCGCGAGCTGCTCTCCACCCCCACCCAGCGCCTCGGCCGCCACCTGATCGTTCCGCCGCGAACGCTGCTGCCGATCCTCGTCGCCTGGATCGCGGCCATGGGGATCCTGGCGGTCGAGAACGACATCGGCTTCGCGCTGCTGCTCTTCGCGCTCTTCCTCGCGCTGCTCTGGGTGGCGACCGGACTCAAGACCTACGTCGTGCTCGGACTGGCCCTCTTCGCCGGCGGCTCGCTCCTGGCGGCCAACTTCTTCCCCCAGGTCCAGGCGCGCGTCAGCCTCTGGCTCGACCCGTGGTCCGCCGCGAACTTCAACTTCTCCCACCAGCTGGCCTACGGCTGGTACTCCCTCGCGGCGGGTGGCGTGGCCGGCACGGGCCTCGGCCTCGGCCAGTCGGGGACCGTGCCGGACATCACCTCGGACATGATCTTCGCCGCCGTCGGCGAGGAGCTCGGACTGCTCGGCGTGCTGCTCATCCTGGCGCTCTTCGCCCTGTTCGTCGGTGAGGGCTTTCGCATCGCCCAGCGCGCCCACTCCGACTACGTGCGCCTCGCGGCGGTCGCGCTGACCGCCACCGTCGGGATCCAGGCCTTCGTGATCATGGCGGGCATCGTGCGCCTGCTGCCCTTCACGGGCATCACCCTTCCCTTCATGGCCTACGGCGGGAGTTCGCTGGTCGCCAACTACTTCATCGTGGCGCTGCTCTTGCGGATATCAGACGAGAACAAGGTCGAACGGCGCGGCGGTGAGGTCCACGCCATCGTGTTCGCTCACGACTGAACGGCCTCCAGCACCTCTTCGGCGCACAGAATCGGGGCCACCACCGGCTGACGCAGCGCCACCACGAGGGCGTCACTGGTGCGACAGTCGACGTGCATCACGCCGCGCGGCGTCATGAGGTCCAGCTGGGCGTGGTACACGCCCTGGTCGAGGCGTACGATACGCGCGGCCACCACGTCACAGCGCAGTCGTGCGACGATCTCGCAGAGCAGCTCGTGGGTCGTGGGTCGCCGGCCCCTCACGTTCTCCAGCGCCGCGTGGATCGCCTGGGCGTCGGGCAGCGCGACGGGGATCGACAGACTGCGGTAGGGCAGCTCCTGCTCCATGAGGTGCACGTGGGGCGAGGGATCGCTCAGGTCGAACACGACCGTCTCCACCGACATGACGCGGTAGTGCCCCGCGTCCGCGGCGACGGCCCGGTCGGACTCGACGCTCGCGCCGGACGCCGGCGCCTCCCCGAGCGCTTCCTCGGCGAGCGCCGCGGGCGCCTGGTCGATCGTGCCCGTCGCGTCGTCGCGCGCGTCGTCGAGCAGCGGATCCACTAGTTCCCCATCCGCCGCGACACCGACAGCACCAGCCCACCGGCGCTGAAGAACACCAGCGCCGCCGAACCCCCGTAGCTGAGGAACGGCAGAGGGATGCCGGTCACCGGCATGATGCCCATGGTCATGCCGATATTCTCGAAGCAGCTGAACGCGAAGAAGATGAAGACGCCCAGGCACAGCACGCGACCCATGACGTCCTTGGCCGCTCGCCCGATGGCGTACATCCGCCAGGCGACGAAGGCCAGCAGCAGGATGATCGCCACGGAGCCGATGAAGCCCAACTGTTCGCCGATGGCGGTGAAGATGAAGTCGGTGCGCTGCTCGGGAACGTAGCCCAGCACGGTCTGGAGGCCCCGGAAGAGACCCGCCCCGTGCCACCCGCCCGAGCCGATGGCGCTCTTCGCGTTGTCGACCTCGTAGATCAGCGGCGCCATCGCCGGATTGGTCGAGTTCTGGTTGAGGAACGACACGAAGCGATCGACCTGGTACTTGTGCAGGAGGTCGAAGTAGATCGCCCCGGCCACGCCGAGAGAGCCCACGACCGCGAGGAAGGTCATGAAGCGCGGCGGCACCCCCGCGATCACCATCATGGCCGCCACCACCAGAACGATGATGATGGCCGTGCCCAGGTCCGGCTGGAGCACGATCATGGCCAGCGGCACCGCGCCCATGGTGAGGATGCGCGTCACGTCGTACATGGTGAGCCCGTCGGGCCGCCGGTGGACGTAGGTGGCGATCGCCAGCACCAGGATCAGCACCGTGAACTCGCTCGGCTGGACTTGGATGAGCCCCAGGTTGTACCAGCGCTGGGCGCCCAGCGAGCTCTGGCCGACCACGAACACCCCCGCCAGTGAGAAGAGGGCGATCACGTAGAGCGGGGTGGCCGCGATCTCGAATCGCCGGTAGTCGAAGCGCGAGATCGCGTACATGACGACGATCCCGATCACCACGAACAGACCCTGGCGCTCGAGGTAGTAGTGCGGGTTGTAGCCCGCGTCGACCAGTGCGGTGCGCGTCGCGCTGTAGATCATCCCCGCCCCGATCACCCCGAGCAGGGCCATCGCGACGAAGAGCCCCACGTCGAAGGACTCGCGCCCGCGCACCTTGGCGCCGATGGCCGCCAGGGCGTCGCTCACACTACCGCCTCCAACAGCGTCGCGCCGTCGATCGACGTCTGAAACCACCACTGCATCTGGCGCGCCGCCTGGTACGCGAGCATCGCCAGACCGTTGGCCGTGGCGCAGCCCACCGCGTCGTAGAGAGCGCGCCACGGCGAGGTGCGCGGCGAGTAGGTGATGTCGACGGCGATGGTCTCGGGTCCCACGCCGTCGAGCACGTCCTCGTCCTCGTCGCGACCGGCCACCGGCACCGTGTTCACCACCAGGTCGATCGACTCGGTGCGCCGCGTGGGGGGGCGCACCGCGTCGTAGTGCTGCGCCAGCCAGTCCCAGTTGGCCGCGTTGCGCGCGTGCACGATGACCTCGTCGGCTCCCGCGACGCTCAGGGCGTCCACGATCGATCGCGCCGCGCCGCCGGCGCCGAGCACCACGACCCGCGTCCCCGACGCGTCGAAGCGGAACTCGTCACTCAGGGCGTCGAGCAGGCCCAGTCCGTCGGTATTCGCCCCGTGCAGGCGGCCGTCGTAGAACCACAGCGAGTTCACCATGCCCGTGCGCGTGGCCACCGCGTCCAGGCGGTCGCACAGGGCCGCCACCGCACCCTTCAGGGGCATGGTGACCGACGCCGCGTCCAGGCGCGCGCCTAGCAGCGCCGTGACCCTCGAGGACTCCTCCTCGCGAACCTCGACGCGCTGACTCGAGCCGGTCAGCCCCGCGAGAGCCAGCCCGGCCTCGTGCAACCGCGGCGACAGCGAGTGGCTCACGGGGTAGCCCAGGACCGCCAGGCGCCAGTTCATCGCACCCCCGACGTCGCGAGGCGACGTTCGTTGGCCAGCTGCTGGGTGAAGGTCGTGGCGAAGGCCTCGTCACCGCGCTGGTTCACGACCGTAAAGTACAGCCACGACCCCGCAGGGGCGTGCAGCACCGCCGTCAGTGCGGTGCTCGAGACCGTGCAGATCGGCGTCGGCGTGAGTCCGTCGTGCAGATAGGTGTTGTAGAGGGTGCGCGTCTCGAGCATGGCGTGCGTGACGACGCCACCGTCGCGTCCGAGCGCGTACAGCACCGTCGAGTCCATCTGGAGGGGACCCCCGCGCGCCAGCCGGTTGAGGATCACCCGCGCGACCTTGGGCATGTTCCTAGCGTAGTACCCCTCCTTTTGGACGATGGAGGCGGCAATGACGACCTGGTAGGCGTTCAGCCCGTCCACCGTGGTGGCGGGTGTCAGGCCCACCGCGCGCGCCTCGCGCGCGAATCCGCCGATCAGGGCGTCCAGGAACTCACCCGGCGACTCCGACGGGGTCACGACGTAGCGACCCGGGCCGATGAGCCCCTCCAGGGACCCCGCGGGGCGGTAGGGGCTCACCGCGGCGGCGCGCGCGGCGGCGTCCAGGAACGTCCGGGCGAACGGCGCCCCCTCGTCGCGCGAGAGTTGGGCCGCGACCTCGCGCACGGTGAGACCGGGCTCCACCACGACCACCACGCTCGTGCGGGCCCGGACCACCGCGACCACCGCCCACCCGGCGGCGGCGACCAGGGCGATGGCGACCACCGCGCCTATCGTCCGGCGCGCGCGTCTAGTCACGGCGCCGCGCGTCGAGGAAGTTCTGCAGCAGGATCACGGCCGCGGCGCTGTCGACGCGCGCGCGCTGGGCGCTCGCGCGATGTCCCGCCTGACGCAGCGCCCGCGACGCCTCGTGCGTCGTGAGCCGCTCGTCCCAGCGCACGATCTCGAGCGGGGTGACGCGCGCGCGCAACTCGTCGGCGAAGGCCCCCGCGAGATCGGTGCTCGACGTCGCGCGTCCCGACAGCGCCACCGGGTGGCCCACGACGACCGTCGTGACTTCCTCGGCGGCGATCAGATCGGCCAGTGAGCCGACCAGGCCGTCGTCCACGGGCAGCGCCGGCCGAGGGAAGGCCATCGTGCGCCGCGAGTCGCTCACCGCGACGCCGCAGCGTCGGCTACCGGGGTCGAGCCCCATCACCCGTCCCACGGGCCTACAACGCCGTGGCGGCGGCCAGAACCCGGTCCACGCCGTCCACGTCGCGGCCGCCGGCCAGCGCCAGTCGCGATGACCCGCCGCCGCCCCCGCCGACCAGGAGCGCCAACTCGCGCACCACACGCTGGGCGTCCACGCTCTCGTCCGAGGCGACCGCGATGGACGCCTTGTCGCCCTGCGCGCCCGCCACCACCACCACGCGCCGACCTCGACGCTGCAGGTCGCCGGCCAACGTGCGCAACTGCTCACCGGGGTAGCCGTCGACGCGCGCCACGACGCGATCGCCCGTCGACGCGCGGTCCAGCTCGTCGGCCAGGGACGACAGAGCCCGCTGGCGCAGTGCGGCCACCTCGCGCTCGACGTCGCGCTGGCGCTCGATCAGCCGTTCGAGTGACGGCACCACGTCCTCGGTCGAGGTCTTGAGCAGTGCCGCCACGGACGCCAGCGCCGACGCCATCGCCGACGTGCGCCGGTGCGCTCCCATCGCGCTCACCGCCTCCACGCGGCGAGTGTTGGCGCCGATCGAGGTCTCGCCGACGATCTGGATCTGGCCGATGTCGCCGAGGCGCTCGACGTGAGTGCCCCCGCAGAACTCCAGGCTGTGCGCCCCGGCGCGCACCACGCGCACCCGCTCGCCGTACTTGTCGCCGAAGAAGGCGATCGCGCCCATGCGTTGCGCCTCCTCCTTGGTCGTCTGCACCGTCGCCACCTCGTCGTTGGTCACGACGTCGGCGTTGACCATCGTGAGCACGGCCTCGCTCTCGGCGGGCGCGAGCGGCGAGGAGTGGGAGAAGTCGAAGCGCAACCGGTCCGGCCCGACGAAGGATCCCTGCTGGCGGACGTGGTCACCGAGAACGCTGCGCAGGGCGGCGTGCAGCAAGTGGGTCGCCGTGTGGTTGCGCCGGGTCGCCTCGCGGCGCTCGGCGTCGACCGTCGCCACGGCCACCTGACCCGGTACCACCTCTCCGCTGAGCCGTCCGCGGTGCGCGACCAGCCCCCCGGCCACGCTCTGGGTGTCGTCGACTTCGAGGCGTCCCGTCTCGGTCACGATCGTCCCCGTGTCGCCCACCTGACCCCCACCCTCGGCGTAGAACGGCGTCGCCTCCATGAACAGCTCCACCGCGCCGCTCTCGTCGCGCAGCACGGCGAGGACCGTCGTCTCGATGCTGTAGCGACTCACGTCACGGCCCACGAAGGGCGTCACGCCGTGGCGCTCCACCAGCGAGCGGTAGTGGGCGTCGTCGGCGGCGCGTAGCGTCTTGGCGGCCGCCCGCGCC
>JBMFWX010000010.1:45444-48000 GCA_049964855.1 Acidimicrobiales bacterium | reverse complement strand
AGTTAATCAAACCGCGGCTTGACAAACATAGGAGCATCATCAGTTGGCCACCCCTCACCCCAGGTGTGGGCCCTCTACGTGGCCGACGTCGCGGTGGTGGGCATCGGGGCGCTGCAGCAGCCCAGCATCGGGGCGCTCAACCAGACCTACGTCTCGCACGACCTCCAGCGGGCCGCCGCGGCGCTCGCCACGATCCGCCAGACCGCCGCCTCCATCCTCGGTCCCGCGCTGGGCGGCCTGGCGGCGGTGGCGTTCGGTCCGGCCGTCGCCTACGAGGCCAACCTGGTGACGCTGGCGCTGTCGCTCGCCCTGCTCGTGACGCTCGCGCCGAGTCCGCCGCGGGGGGACCGGACCACCTCCAGCGGGGCCGCCCTGCGCGAGGGCGTCGCCTACGTTCGCTCGCGGCCCGATCTGCTCGGGACCTACACGATCGACGTGCTGGCCATGGTGCTGGCCTACCCGGTGGTGATGCTGCCCTTCGTGGCGGCCGACTTCCACCGCACCTACGCCCTCGCCCTGCTGTACTGCGCCCTACCGATCGGGGCGCTGCTCGCGACGGTGACCTCGCGCTGGACGCACCGCGTGCACCACTACGGGCGCGCCGTGGTCGCGGCGGCCGGCGTGTGGGGACTCGGCGTGGCCCTCTTCGGCGCGACCTCGTCGCTGTGGTGGGCGATGATCGGGCTGATCGTGGGCGGTGGCGCCGACGCGGTGAGCGGGATCTTTCGCACGACCATGTGGAACGAGTCGATACCGCTCGAGGTGCGCGGGCGCATGGCGGGGATCGAGCTCATCTCGTACTCGATCGGTCCGACCGGGGGCCAGTTCCGCGCTGGCGTGATGGCCCGGTGGGTGGGGCTGCGCGCGTCGCTCTCCCTGGGCGGGCTGGCGTGCACGGGATCGGTGGCGGCCGCCGCGGTGGGGCTGCGCGCGCTGTGGCGCTTCGACGCGCGCGACGACGGGCACGTCGCCGCGCTGCGCGCGAGCCGCGCGGCGTCGCCCGAGTAGCCGCCTGCGCCCTACGCTCGAGGCATGGCCTCGACCACGTACCTGGTGACCGTCAGTGGACCCGACCGCGTGGGCGTCGGCGCGCAACTGTTCGCCGCTCTGGCGACGCTCGCCAGTGACGCGACCTCGCTGCGCGACGTGGCCCAGATCACGCTGCGCGGGCAGCTGGTCCTGTGCGCGGAGCTCGCGACCGACGAGGCGCTCAGCGCGTCCCAGGTGCGCCAGCGCGTGCTCGACCACGGGGTGGCCACCGACGGCGTGACGGTCAGCGTGGACCCGGTGGCGGTCAGCGAGGTCACGGCGGGGCACCGGCTCCTGGTCACGCTGCTCGCACCCGCCATCGGGGCCGCCGCGCTCGAGGGCGTGTTCTCGGCGATCGCGGCCACGGGGGCGACGTGCGAGCGCATCGTGCACCTGGCGACCTACCCCGTGGACTGCTACGAGCTGGTGGTGCGCGGCCCCGATCACGACGCCCTGCGCCGCGGGGTCACCGTGGCGGCCCAGGACCTCGGCCTGGACCTCGCGGTGCAGCGCGCTGGCTTGCACCGGCGCGCCAAGCACCTGGTGGTCATGGACGCCGACTCGACGTTGCTGCGCGACGAGGTGATCGACCTGCTGGCGGAGGTGGCTGGACGCGCCGACGAGGTGGCGGCGGTCACCGCGGCCACCATGGCCGGGGAGCTGGACTTCGCCGAATCGCTGCGCCGGCGCGTCGCGGTCTTGGCCGGCCTGTCCGTGGACGTGCTCGACGACGTGCGCGCGCGGCTCCGTCTGACCCCGGGGGCGCGCACGCTGCTGCGCACGCTGGGGCGCCTGGGCTATGTGGCGGCGGTGGTGTCGGGCGGCTTCGTGGAGGTGCTGGCGCCGCTGCTCGAGGAGCTGGACGTTCCCTACCTCGAGGCCAACCGACTGGAGATCGTCGACGGGCGCCTCACGGGACGCGTCCGGGACCCCATCGTGGACCGCGCGGGCAAGGCCCGCGCGCTGCGGCGCTTCGCCGAGGAGGTGGGGGTGCCGCTCGCCCAGACCGTGGCGGTCGGCGACGGGGCGAACGACATCGACATGCTGTCGGTGGCGGGACTGGGCATCGCCTTCAACGCCAAGGCGGTCGTGCGCGAGCACGCCGACGCGGCGCTGTCGGTGCCCTACCTCGACGCCGTGCTCTACTTCCTCGGCATCAGCCGCGAGGAGATCGAGACCGAGTAGCACCGCCAACCTGTGAAGGTTCACAGCGTTCGGGCTGGTCAGTGCGGCTTTACCCGGTAGTAGGGTGAGGTCGACGGGGGGTGACCGTGAGGGTTTCGATCGACGTCGACCGGTGTCAGGGGCACGGCCGGTGCTTCTCGCTGGCCCCGGCGCTCTTCACCTTCGACGACCTGGGCAATGGGGTCGTACGCGATGACGGGACCGTGGACGAGGCGCAGCACGACGCGGCGCGCCTGGCGGTGGCCAACTGCCCGGAGCACGCGGTGTCGCTGCAGGAGTCGCCGTGACCGACAAGGCGCCCGTTCGCGACTTCGCCACGGACTGGGACCACACCGACCCGCG
>JBMFWX010000010.1:0-45344 GCA_049964855.1 Acidimicrobiales bacterium | reverse complement strand
CCGACAAGGCGCCCGTTCGCGACTTCGCCACGGACTGGGACCACACCGACCCGCGTTGGGTGGCCGATCCCTACCCGATCTGGGACGACCTGCGCGGGCGCTGCCCGGTCGCGCACACCGAGCGCTACGGCGGTGGGTGGTTCCCGACGACTCACGAGGCGGTGTCGCGCATCGCCAACGACACCGAGCACTTCACCAGTCGCACCGTGGTGATCGGCAACGGGCGCCCGCTTGAGGACGCCCCGCCGGCCCCGATCGGGGTGGCGCCGCCGATCTCGTCGGACCCGCCGTTCCACCAGATTGCCCGCCGCCTCATCCTGCCGGCCTTCGCCCCCGGGCCGGTCAACGCGCTCGAGCCGATGATCCGCGACCTGTGCCGTCGGCTCCTCGACGGGCTCGCGGGTCGCGACGAGATAGACGCGGGCACGGAGTTCGCCCAGTTCATCCCGCCGGCGGTCATCATCCGGATGCTGGGCTTCCCCGAGCGCGACGAGGACCTCTTCCGCGAGTTCGTCCACGTGGTGCTCGAGGGGATCGACCAGCCGGTGGAGCAGCGCATCGAGCAGTTCGCGCCGATCGAGGAGTACTTCGCCGTCCAGATCGAGGACCACCGGGCGCACCCGCGCGACGACCTGACCTCGTACCTGCTCGGTGTCGAGGTCGCCGGTCAGAAGCTCGCGCCCGAGCACGTTTTCGGAACGATGATCCTGATCCTGGTGGCCGGCATCGACACGACGTGGTCGGCCATCGGCGCGTCGCTGTGGCACCTGGCGACGCACCCCGAGGACCTCGCGCGGCTCGCGGGGGAGCCGGACCTCATGGCGACGGCGGTGGAGGAGTTCCTGCGGTTCTACGCGCCGGTGTCGATGGCGCGCCTGGTCAAGGAGGACGTCGACTACCTCGGCTGCGCGATGAGGCGCGACGACTGGATCCTGCTCGGATTCCCCGCCGCGAATCGCGACCCGGCGGCGTTCCCCGACGCCGACCGCTTCATCATCGATCGGCGCGAGAACCGCCACCTGGCCTTCGGTCTCGGCATCCACCGGTGCGCCGGATCGAACCTCGCGCGCTTGGAGTTGCGCGTCGCCCTGGAGGAGTTCCTCGCTCGCTACCCGCGCTTCGAGCTGGCCAACTCGGCCGACGTCACCTGGGCTCCCGGCCAGGTGCGCGGACCCCGGCACCTGCCCCTGCGTCTGACGTCACTCGAAGCGTAGGAGCGGCCCGCTCGACCACAGCGAGGCCATCCACGCCTCGACGTCCGCGGCGCGCCGCGGCAGGGCCGCGGACAGGTTGCGCGCCCCGTCGGCGGTGACCAGGACGTCGTCCTCAATGCGCACGCCGATGCCGCGGTACTCCTCGGGCACCGTCGTGTCGTGGGGCTGGAAGTACAGGCCGGGCTCGACGGTGAGCACGTAGCCCTCGGCCAGCTCGCCCTGGTAGACGTCGTTGCGCGCCTGCGCGCAGTCGTGGACGTCGAGGCCCAGCATGTGGCTGACGCCGTGGAGGGTGTAGCGCCGGTGCAGCTGGCGATCGCGGCGCAGGGCGACCTGCGGGTCCCCCTCGAGGACGCCGAGCTCGACCAGCCCCCGGGCCAGCACGGCCATCGCCGCGTCGTGGGCCGCGTGGAAGGCGACGCCGGGACGTATCGCGGCGATGCCGGCGTCCTGGGCGGCCAGCACGAGGTCGTACACGCGCCGCTGGGCGGGTGAGAAGACGCCGCTCACCGGAAGGGTCCGCGTGACGTCGGCGGTGTAGAGGTTCGCGGACTCGACGCCCGCGTCGAGCAGCAGCAGGTCGCCGCGGCGCACCACCCCGTCGTTGCGCGTCCAGTGCAGGGTGGTCGCGTGCGAGCCGCTGGCCGCGATCGTGTCGTAGCCCACGTCGTTGCCCTCGACGCGCGCGCGCAGGTTGAAGACGCCCTCGACGAGCCGTTCGCCGTGCCCCTCGGCGGCGGGCAGCGCCCGCACGACGTCCTCGAAGCCGCGCACGGTCGAGGCGATGGCCGCCTCGAGCTGGGCGATCTCGAAGCCGTCCTTGACCAGCCGATGCTCGCCCAGCGCCGCCGCCAGCTCGGCGTCGGCGTCGCCGGGCTCGATCAGCGCGTCCACGCGGGGATCGAGCCCGCGCACGCACGCCGTGGGCGCGCCGCGTAACGAGGCGAGATCCTTCTCCAGGTACTCCAGCGGCGCGGTCGGCAGGGCGTAGTAGGCCTCGGCCTCGGCCACGCCGCGCCGGGCCCCGACCCATAGCTCGCCGTAGCGCGAGTCGGTGAAGAACTCGTGCGTGTGGTGGTCGCGGCGGGCGGGAACGTAGAGCGTCGCGCGGCTGGCCGAGGGGCCCGGGGTGATCACCAGCACGCAGTCGGGCTCGTCGCACCCGGTGAGGTAGAAGAAGTCGCTGCCCGGCCGGAAGCGGTAGTCGGTGTCGTTGGCGCGCACCTTGAGCGTGCCGGTGGGCACGACGAGGGTGCGGTCCGCGAGGTGCGCGCCGAGCCACTCGCGGCGCTCGCGCGCGACGTCGGCGCTCGGGTGCATGGCGTCGGACCGCGGCTCGTCGCGCCACCCGTGGGTCATCTGCTCGACCAGCACGCGCGGCACCGCGGGCCGGTGCGGGCCCACCCAGACCCAGTTCTCCGAGATCGGGCGCTCCGCGCTGACGTCGGGTTCGGGTACCGGGGTGGAGTCGCTCATAGTGGTCAAACTACCCCCTGCGCCGCGGGACGCGCCGTCTAGGCTCGGCGCGTGGGAATGTCGATGGCGCGCGAGGGGGCGGTGGCGGTCATCACGTGGGACGACGGCGAGAATCGGATCAACCGGGACTCGCTGGCCTGGCTGCACGCGATCCTCGACGAGCTCGAGGGCGCATCCGGCCCGCTGGCCATCGTGTGGACGGGGGTCGGCAAGTTCTTCTCCAACGGCCTCGACCTCGCGCGCTTCGGCGCTGACCCCGAGGAGCTGGGCGCGACGCTGCGCGAGCTGCACCGTAGCGTGGCGCGTCTGCTGCTCTTCCCCGCCTACTCGGTGGCGGCGCTCAACGGGCACACCTTCGCCGGCGGCGCGCTGCTGTCGTGCGCCGCGGACTACCGGGTGATGCGTGAGGACCGGGGCTTCTGGTGCATGAACGAGGCCGATATCGGCTTCGCCCTGGACGCCAAGCTGGCGGCCATCCTGTTCAACCGGCTGCCCCGCGCCACCGCGCTCGAGGCGATGATGACCGCCCGGCGCTACGGGGCCGCGGACGCGCGCACCGCGGGAATCGTCCAGGAGTCGGCGACCGAGGAGCAGCTGGTGGCGCGCGCGATCGAGGTGGCGGCCGCCATGGCGGGCAAGGACCGCGTCACGCTGGCGGCGCACAAGCGCGTGGCCTACGGCGAGGTCGCGGCGTTCCTGGGCTTTCCCGAGGGTCGCTAGCGCGTCGCGCGGTCGAGTCGGTCCACTAGGCGCCACGACGCCGGCAGGGCCAGTCCCGCCAGGACCGCCTTGATCAGGTCGCCGACCACGAACGGCGTGAAGCCCAGGGTCAGCGCGTGGGCGAGTGACACGTGTAGCGAGACGGCGAGCCACGGCAGCGCCACGGCGTAGATGGCGGCCTCGCCCGCCAGCATCGAGGTGAGTGCGCGCAGCACCGTGCGGTCGCGCCCGCGCGCGGCCAGCCACCCCAGTAGCGAGCCCGCTAGCACGAAGCCGACCAGGTAGCCGAAGGTGGCCGTCGGCAGGCCGTGGGAGTGCTGGGCGAACCAGGGGACACCGGCCACCCCGGCCGCGACGTAGAGGGCCATCGACACTCCGGCGCGGCGCCAACCGAGCGCGGTGCCCGCGAGCAGCACGCCGAGCGTCTGGCCCGTGATCGGCACCGGCGTGAAGCCCAGGGGGATGGACACCTGGGCCAGCAGCCCCACGAGGGCGGCCGCGCCGACGACCAGGATCGCGTCACCCAACAAGGACTGGGACACGACGTCGCCTAGTACGCGACGTGGGGGACTCGAGACGGCAATCGTCGTCACGGTGCTTCTCCTCTCACTCGGTTCACTCGTTACTCGGGTTGCTCGTCCCGGACTCCGGCCACCGTAGCCCGCCACCGGGTCCGGCGTCTAGATCCACTTCTGATCGCGGGCGATCTGCTCCACGTCGCCGATCCGTAGACCCGTGCGGTGCTGCAGCGTGCGGATGAGTCCGCCGGCCTCGTAGAGCGACTCGTGGGTTCCGGTGTCGAGCCAGGTGGTGGCTCGCGAGAGGACCTCGACGCGCAGACGATGCTCGGCCAGGTAGGCGTTGTTGAGGGCGGTGATCTCGAGCTCGCCGCGCGCGCTCGGCGTGAGGGTGCGCGCGATCGCCGGCGCCTCGGCGTCGTAGAAGTAGATCCCCGGCACGGCGTACGAACTCTTGGGCACCGCGGGCTTCTCCTCGATCGAGAGCACGTGTCCGGTCTCGTCGAACTCGACCACGCCGTAGGCACGGGGGTCGCTCACCTGGTAGGCGAAGATCAGGGCGCCGTCCACCTCGACGTTCTGGGCGAGGTGTGTACCGAGGCCCGGCCCGTAGAAGAGGTTGTCACCGAGGATCAGGGCGCAGCGATCGCCGGCGAGGAACTCCTCGCCGAGCACGAGGGCCTGGGCCAGCCCGTTGGGCTCGGGCTGGACGACGTAGGAGAGGGTCAGGCCAATCTGGGAGCCGTCGCCGAGCAGCCGACGAAAGGCCGGCTGGTCGTGGGGCGTGGTGATGAGCAGGATCTCGCGCAGACCGGCGAGCATCAGCGTGCTCAGCGGGTAGTAGATCATCGGCTTGTCGTAGATCGGCAGGAGCTGCTTGGAGACGGCGCGCGTGATCGGGTGCAGGCGCGTGCCGCTCCCGCCAGCCAGGATGATTCCCTTCACTCCAGTAGTATAAGAGCCCACGTATCCCCTGACGAAGACGAGGTCCTGACGTGCGCGTGGTCATTACCGGGGCGGCGGGATTCATCGGCTCGCGCTTCACTGAGCTCCTGCTCGCCGACGCGGAGCGCCTCGGCTACGACGAGCTGGTCCTGCTCGACGCGCTGACCTACTCGGGGCGTCGCGAGAACCTCGACGGGGTGCTCGACGACCCGCGGGTGCGCTTCGTGCACGGTTCGATCCTGGACGCGACGATCGACGACGAGGTCCTACGCGGCGCGCGGGCCCTCGTGCACTTCGCCGCCGAGAGTCACGTCGACCGGTCCCTCACCGGGGCCGAGGCCTTCTTCGCGACCAACGTGCTCGGCACGCAGACGCTCCTCGAGGCCGCGCGACGCGCGGGGGTCGAGCGGGTGGTGCACGTGTCCACCGACGAGGTCTACGGGTCCATCGCCGAAGGGGCGTGGCGCGAGGACCACCTGCTCGAGCCCAACTCGCCCTACTCGGCGAGCAAGGCCGGCTCCGACTTGGCCGCGCTGGCCTACCACCGCACCTACGGCCTCGCGGTGAGCGTGACGCGGTGCTCGAACAACTACGGGCCGCGCCAGTTCCCCGAGAAGGTGATCCCGCTGTTCGTCACGAACCTGATCGACGGCCGGCGGGTACCGCTCTACGGCGACGGGCTGAACGTGCGCGACTGGCTTCACGTGGATGATCACTGCCGGGGTGTGGCGCTGGTGCTCGAGCGCGGGCGTGCCGGGGAGATCTACAACATCGGCGGCGGCACCGAGCTCACCAACCACGAGCTCACCCGGCGACTCCTCGCCCTGCTCGGCCGCGACGAGTCCATGATCGAGCCGGTGGCCGATCGGCTAGGCCACGACCGGCGCTACTGCGTCGACTGGACGAAGATCCACGAGGAGCTGGGCTACGCGCCGCGCGTGGATTTCGACGAGGGACTGGCTGCGACGGTGCGCTGGTACCGCGAGCACGAGTCGTGGTGGCGACCCCTGACGGCGGCGCGGACGTGAACGCGCAGCCGCTGTCGATCGACGGGGCGGTGACCTTCACGTCGCCGGTGTGGGGCGACGAGCGGGGCTTCTTTCGCGAGTGGTACGCGCAGCGCGACGTCGGAGGTCTCGGCGTCTCGTTCCCCGTCGCGCAGGCCAACCTCTCGATGAGCGTGCGCAACGTCGTGCGCGGGCTGCACTACTCGTTGGCGCCCGAGGGCCAGGCGAAGCTGGTGACCTGCGCCTTCGGTACCCTGGACGACGTGATCGTCGACGTGCGCGTGGGCTCGCCCACCTACGGGGTGGTCGAGGTCGTGCACCTGGCCGACGACCTCGGGGTGAGCGTGTTCCTGCCCGCGGGCGTGGCGCACGGCTTTTGCGTCACGAGCGAGCGGGCGGCCCTGTCGTACCTGCTCTCCTCGCCATTCAACGCCCCCCTCGAGTTGGAGATCAATCCGTTCGACCCCGCGATTGGCGTACCCTGGCCCCTCGACGGTGAGCCGATCGTGTCGGTGAAGGACGCTGCCGCTCCGTTGTGGCGCGAGCGAGCCGACGCGTCGCAACTGCCGCGCTGGCGCGCGGAGCGGGTCTGAGCCGGCGAGGGTGTAGCGCAAGAATTGCTAGCGTGACATCGTGAGTACAACCACGCTGCCGACGGCCGGCGCCCGAGTGCGTATCGCTCCCAACGCTGGTGTGCCCACGGTGGAGACCGAGGGACAGTTGCGCTCGATCTTGGCCAGCCTGTCGGGAGTGGATGCGGTGGGGGTGGAGGCGCGCGCGGCGCGCCTGGCCACGCGGTCGATCAAGCGCGCGACCAAGCGGGCGGCCCTCGATCTGGCGATCTCGATGGTCGACCTGACCACCCTGGAGGGCGCGGACACGCCCGGGCGCGTCAGCTCGATGTGCGCCAAGGCTCGACGACCCGACGCCAGCGACCCGTCGGTTCCGTCGGTGGCGGCCGTGTGCATCTACCCCGACCTGGTCGCGCACGCTCGCGATCGTCTGGCCGGCTCGTCGGTCAAGGTGGCGGCCGTGGCGACGGCCTTTCCGTCGGGACGGGCGTCACTGGCCGTGAAGCTCGCCGACGTGCGCGACGCGCTAGAGGCTGGCGCCGACGAGATCGACATGGTCATCGATCGTGGGGCGTTCCTGTCGGGTCGTCTGGGTCAGGTTTTCGACGAGATCGTGGCGGTGAAGGCGATCTGCGGCGACGCGCACCTGAAGGTGATCCTCGAGACCGGGGAACTCGTCACCTACGACAACGTGCGCCGGGCCAGTTGGTTGGCGATGCTCGGGGGGGCTGACTTCATCAAGACCTCGACGGGCAAGGTCGGGGTCTCGGCAACGCTGCCCGTCGCCCTGGTCATGCTCGAGGCCGCGCGGGACTTCGCCGAGAGCACGGGTCGCCTGGTGGGGGTGAAGGTCGCCGGGGGTATTCGTCACGCCAAGGACGCGCTGCGCTACCTGGTGATCGTGAACGAGACGGCCGGCTCGGCGTGGCTGACCCCGGACCTCTTTCGTTTCGGGGCGTCGTCACTCCTCAACGACCTGCTGCTCCAGCGCCTGGCGCAACGACGCGGTGTCTACGTCCGCTCCGACGAGTTCAGTGGCGACTGACGTGACGTCCCGTCCCCTCGCCAACTCCGAACTGGGCTGGCTCGCCTACGATCCCGCGCCCGAATCGGCGTCCCTGGCTCGCCTGGCGCCCAGTTACGGGCTCTTCATCAACGGCGTCTTCACCGATCCCGGCGCGCACGAGCAGCTCGCCTCGCTGAATCCCGCCACCGAGGATTCGCTCGCGACGGTGGCGCACGCGACGGCCGAGGACGTCGACGCCGCGGTGCGCGCGGCGCGTCACGCCTACGAGACTGTGTGGTCGCGAACGTCGGGGTCCGAACGCGCGAAGTACCTCTTTCGCATCGCGCGACTGATCCAGGAGCGCGCTCGCGAGTTAGCGGTCGTCGAGACGCTCGACAACGGCAAGCCGATTCGCGAGTCGCGTGACGTGGACATCCCCCTCGCGGCGGCGCACTTCTTCTACTACGCGGGGTGGGCCGACAAGCTGGATCACGCCGGCTTCGGCGTGGCGCCACGGCCGCTGGGCGTGGCCGGTCAGATCATTCCGTGGAACTTTCCCCTGTTGATGGCGGCGTGGAAGTTGGCCCCGGCGCTGGCGGCGGGGAACACCTGTGTCCTGAAGCCCGCCGAGACGACGCCCCTCAGCGCGTTGATCCTGGCCGAGATCCTCCAGCAAGCGGAGTTGCCGCCCGGGGTGGTCAACATCATCACGGGCGACGGCACGACCGGCGCGGCGCTGGTCGACCATCCGGGCATCGACAAGATCGCCTTCACCGGCTCGACGGAGGTGGGTCGAGCGATTCAGACACGCGTCGCCGGCCGGGGTACGCACCTCACCCTCGAGCTCGGCGGCAAGGGCGCCAACATCGTCTTCGACGACGCACCGATTGACGAGATGATCGAGGGCATCATCGACGGCATCTTCTTCAATCAGGGGCACGTGTGCTGTGCCGGCTCGCGTCTGCTGGTGCAAGAGACGATCGCCGACGAGGTGCTGCGCCGTCTCGAGCGGCGCGTCGATCAGCTGCGCGTCGGCGATCCCCTCGACAAGAACACTGACGTCGGGGCCATCAACTCGCGCGCGCAACTGGCACGCATCGAGGAACTCGCCGCGTCGGGTGAACGGGAGGGGGCGACGCGCTACACCAGTTCGTGCCCCCTGCCCGAGCGAGGCTACTGGTTCGCGCCCACCGTCTTCACCGACGTGTCCCAGACCCACCGCATCGCCCGTGAGGAGATCTTTGGGCCGGTGCTGTCGGTTCTGACTTTTCGCACGCCGGAGGAAGCCGTGGCCAAGGCCAACAACACGACCTACGGTCTGGCGTGCGGGGTGTGGAGCGAGAAGGGGAGCCGGACTCTGTGGGTGGCGCAACGTCTGCGCGCCGGGGTGATCTGGGCCAACACCTACAACCGCTTCGATCCCGCGAGTCCCTTTGGTGGGGTGCGTGACTCAGGGTTTGGCCGCGAGGGCGGTCGACAGGGACTGGCGGCGTACCTCGATGTCTGAGCGCCTCGACGTACGAAAGACCTACAAGCTGCTGATCAACGGGGCCTTCCCGCGTTCGGAGTCGGGACGTAGCTACGAGGTCCTCGACGCGCGCGGCGCCTTCGTGGCCAACGCTGCGCGTGCCTCGCGCAAGGACGTGCGTGACGCCGTGCGCGCCGCGCGCGCGGCGCAGCCGGGCTGGTGGGCGGCGAGCGCCTATAACCGGGGACAGGTGCTCTACCGGTGGGCGGAAATGGCCGAGGCGCGCGCGAACGAGCTGGCCGAGCAGGTGGCGGCGGCGGAGGGTCTGGACGTGACGCGCGCGCGCGCCAGCGTGGGTCGAGCCGTGGACCGTCTCGTGTGGTACGCGGGCTGGACCGACAAGGTCACTCAAGTGTTCGGCGGCGCCAATCCGGTGGCCGGTCCCTTCTTCAACTTCTCGCTGCCGGTGCCCAACGGGGTAGTGGCGGTTCTGTCGCCACGCGAGTCCTCGCTCGAGGGCTTCGTGGACGTGGTCGGTGCGCCCTTGTGCGTCGGCAATGCCGTGGTCGCGCTGGCCAGTGAGTCGCGCCCGTTACCCGCGGTGCTGCTGGGTGAGATGAGCGCGACCGCGGATCTGCCCGGCGGTGTGCTGAACGTTCTCACCGGATCGATCGAGGAGCTGGGGCCGGTGCTGGCGGCTCACGAGGACGTGGACGGGATCGATCTCGAGGGGGCGGGCGACGCCACCGCGGACCTCGCGGCGCGGGCCGCGGGTTCTATCAAGCGAGTCCTGCGCCCCGGCCACGGCGACGGCGAGGCGTCGCTGCGACGCCTGCGGGCCTTCGTCGAGACGTCGACGGTGTGGCACACGGTGGGCCAGTGACGGCCTACGATCTCGCCCAGCGCGCGGCCGATGAGCTGCGTGAGCGCAGCGGTGTTGACAGCTACGACGTGGCGGTGGTGCTGGGGTCGGGCTGGCGCGAGGGCGCGGTCGCCATGGGCGAGCCGACGAGTGTGGTCGCCACCGCGGCGTTGTCCGGCTTCGTGGCCCCGACCGTGGCCGGCCACGACGGAGCGGTGCACTCGCTCGTCGTAGGGCAGCGCCACGTGGCCCTGATCGCCGGTCGCGTCCACCTCTACGAGGGCCACGACGCCGCGCAGGTCGTGCACCCGGTGCGCACCGCGATCGCGGCGGGAGCGCGCGTGGTGGTGCTGACGAACGCCGCGGGGGGCATCGACCCCGCCCTGGCGCCGGGTTCGGTGGTCGTGGTACGCGATCACCTGAATCTCACTGGTACCTCCCCCCTGGAGGGACCCCCTCCCCCCGCGCCCCTCGCGGCGCGTTTCGTTGATCTCAGTGATCTCTACAGCGCTCGACTGCGGGCACTCGCGCGTGACGTGGCCCCCGAACTCGTGGAGGGGGTCTACGCGGGCTTGCGTGGTCCGCACTACGAGACGCCGGCGGAGATCGTCGCCTTGCGTCGAGCGGGTGCCGACGTGGTGGGCATGTCGACCGTGCTCGAGGCGATCGCCGCTCGCCACCTCGGCGCGGACGTCCTGGCGCTCAGCCTGGTGTCGAATCCGGCCGCGGGGGTCGGGTCGGCGCCGCTCGATCACCGCGAGGTTCTCGAGACCGGCCAGCACGCGGCTCGCTCCCTCGGTGACCTGCTGGCCCGGGTGGTGCCGGTTCTGTGAGGTGGTGCCAGTTCTGTGAGTCGGACGTCCGCTCGTGAGTGAGGTGCGCGACGACCTCGTGCAGCGGGTCCGCGAGTGGATTGCGGCCGACCCCGACCCCGACGATCGCGCCACCCTCGAGGGTCTGCTGACCGACGGTGACGAGGCGGAGCTGGATCGCCGATTCGCCCACCCGTTGACGTTCGGCACGGCGGGTCTACGCGGGCCGGAGATGGCCGGTCCGGCGGGAATGAACCGACTCAGCGTGCGCCGCGCGACCCAGGGGGTGGTGGCGTGGCTCACCTCCCTCGACGCCGACCTCGAGCGCGGCGTCGTGGTCGGGCGCGACGCGCGCCACGGCTCCGAGCGCTTCAACGACGAGGTGGTGCGCGTGCTCGTGGGTGCGGGCGTCGTGGTCTGGGAGATGCCTCGTCCCCTGCCGACGCCCTTCGTCTCCTACGCGGTACGCGCGCTGGGCGCGGTCGCCGGGATCATGATCACCGCGAGCCACAATCCACCGGCCGACAATGGCTACAAGCTCTACGGGTCTGACGGCTCACAGATCATCCCCCCCCACGACGCGGTGGTGCAGGACGCGGCACGCCGAGCGGGTCCCGCAGCGCTCGGCGAGCGTGGCGACCCGCGTCACCACGTGATCGAGCCGACGTTGTTTGACGCGTACCGTGACCACTTCGTAGCCCGTTTCGCCGTGCCCGAGGGTAGCGACCTCGCCGTCGTCTACACCCCGCTGCACGGCGTCGGCGGCCAGCCCGCAACGGACCTGCTGGCGGCTGCGGGCTTCTCGCGCGTGACGGTCGTGGACGCGCAGTTCGCGCCGGATCCCGCGTTTCCCACCCTGGCGTTCCCCAACCCCGAGGAACCCGGGGCGCTCGATCTCGCGATGGCCCGCGCGGATGAGGCGGGCGCGACGCTGGTCGTCGCCAACGACCCCGACGCGGATCGCCTGGGGGCCGCCGTGCGCGGCCCGGGGGGGTGGCGGGTGCTGCTCGGCGACGAGATTGGCTGGCTCTTGGGCGACCGTCTCCTGGCGACGGCGACCGGGCCCGATGACGTGGTCGCCACCAGTATCGTGTCGTCGACGATGCTGGCCGCCATGGCGGCCCGCACCGGGGTGCGCTACGTGACCACGCTCACGGGATTCAAGTGGATCGCCAAGGCCGCCGGGGCCGGCGTGTTGCGCTTCGGCTACGAGGAGGCCCTGGGCTTCGCCGTGGATCCCCTGGTGGCCGACAAGGACGGCCTCTCGGCGGCGCTGGCGCTGTGTCGTCTCGCGCACGACCTCGCGCGCGAGGGACGTACGCTGCTCGATCGCCTGGACGATCTGGAGCGTGACTACGGTGTGCACGCCATCGATCACCGCTCCTGGCGAGTGGAGGGCGATGGTGCCCTCGAACGACTGCGCGCCGCCTACGAGCAGTTGCGTGACGCGCCGCCGACGCACCTGGGCGCGACGCCGGTCGACGAGGTGGCGGACCTCGCCCGCGGCTGGCGGGGCCTGCCGCCCACGACGGGTCTGGTGCTGGTGCTGGTCGACGGTCGGGTCGTCGTGCGACCCTCGGGCACTGAGCCCAAACTGAAGGCCTACGTCGAGGTGACCGCATCGCCGTCACCGGCGCTGGTCGCGCACCGCGCCGCGGCGCGTGCGCGGGCCGCGGTGATGCTCGACGAGCTCAGCGCGCGGCTGGCCCTGTCGCCGCCAGCGCCGCGAAGCCCGGCTTGATCACCTGGTTGATCAGAGCCAGGCGCTGGTCGAAGGGGTAGAAGGTGCTCTTGGCCGCGTTGAGCGTGAGCCACTCCATGTCGGCCAGGGTCCAGTCGAAGGCCTCGGCGCAGGCCGTGAACTCGTCGGACAGCGTGATACCGCTCATCAGCCGGTTGTCGGTGTTGACGCACACGCGGAAGCGCAGGCGGCGCAGCAGCTCGATGGGGTGCTCGGGGATCGAGCGGGCGGCCCCGGTGTGCACGTTGGACGTCGGGCAGACCTCGAGGGGGATGCGCCGGTCGCGCACGTAGCTGGCCAGACGACCCAAGACCACGTCGTCGTCGCCGTGGTGGATGATGTCGTCGACGATGCGCACGCCGTGACCGAGGCGCTCCGCGTCGCAGAACTGGACGGCCTCCCAGATCGAGGGCAGCCCGAAGGCCTCGCCGGCGTGAATGGTGAGGTGGAAGTTCTCCCGTTGGATCAGGTGGAAGGCACGAAGGTGGTGCGTCGGGGGGAAACCGTCCTCGGGGCCCGCGATGTCGAAGCCACACACCCCCTCGTCGCGGAAGGCCACAGCCAGCGCGGCGATCTCCTCGGACAGGTGGGCCTGGCGCATGGCCGAGAGAATCGTGCGCACGATGATCGTGCGACCCTCGCGCAGTGCGGCGCCGGTGCCGTGGGCGAAGCCGGCGAGCACCGCGGTGACGACCTCGGCGGGGGTGAGCCGCGCGCGCGTGTGCAATTCGGGGGCGAAGCGGACCTCGGCGTAGACGACGCCGTCGCGCGCCAGGTCGAGGGCGCACTCACTGGCCACGCGCTCGAGCTGATCGCGCGTCTGCATCACCGCGGTGGTGTGGGCGAACCCCTCGAGGTAGCGCACCAGGTCACCACCGGGCTCGTCGGCGACGAACCACGCGGCCAACTCGTCGGGGTCGCTCGTGGGCAGCGAGGAGTAGCCGATCTCGCGGGCCAGCTCGACGACCGTCGCGGGCCGCAGGCCGCCGTCGAGGTGGTCGTGCAGCAGGACCTTGGGAGCGCGCTCGATGAGCTCGCGCGTCAGCGGGAGGGACATGGGACCAGGCTACCGAGTCGTCACCACGCCGCCGGCTCGTCGTGGTCTCGAGCCACGCGCTCGAGCAGCAGTGGGTGGCTCGGGCCCGGCTCGTCGGTGATCTCGGCGGCGTGCGCCAGGGCGTCGCGACCGCGCGTGAGGTGGTCGTCGTCGTCGGCGCGTAGCTCGAAGAGGGGCTCGCCCTTGCGCACGAGTTGGCCTTCGCGCACCAGACAGATCACGCCGGCCCCGGCGCTGACCGGGTCCTCCTTGCGCGCGCGGCCCGCTCCCAGACGCCAGGCGGCGACGCCCACGGTGCGGGCGTCGAGCGCACGGACGTAGCCGTCGCGTGAGGCGAGCACCTGGTCGCGGCGCGCGGCGGTCGGCAGGGGGGCGTCGGGGTCCCCCCCCTGGGCGGCGACCATGCGCCGGAAGGTCGCGAGCGCGCGGCCGTCGTCGAGGTGCGTCGCCGGATCGGCGTCCAGCCCGACGAGGGCGAGCATCTCGCGCGCCAGGCTCAGCGTGACCTCGCGCACGTCGGCGGGTCCGCCGCCGCCTAGCACGTCGAGCGACTCGCTGACCTCGAGCGCGTTACCGACGCAGCGCCCGAGCGGGGCGTCCATGGCGGTGAGCTGGGCGACCGTGCGCACGCCGTGGTCCTCGCCGAGCTCGACCATGGTGCGCGCCAGGTCGCGCGCTCGTTCGCGCTCATTCATGAACGCCCCGCGGCCGACCTTGACGTCGAGGACCAGCGCCGAGGTCCCCTCGGCGATCTTCTTGGACATGATCGACGACGCGATGAGGGGAATTGACTCGACGGTGCCGGTCACGTCACGCAGTGCGTAGAGCTTGCGGTCCACTGGGGCCAGTTGGTCACCCGCCGCGCACACCACCGCGCCAACGTCCTCGAGCTGACGGCGAATCTCGTCGGGCGTGAGCTGGGCGCGCCACCCCGGGATCGACTCCATCTTGTCGAGCGTGCCGCCGGTGTGGCCGAGGCCCCGACCAGAGAGTTGGGGGACCGCCGCACCGCACGACGCCACCAAGGGCGCCAGGATGAGCGAGATCTTGTCCCCCACGCCGCCGGTCGAGTGCTTGTCGACGGTCGGACGCGAGAGCCCGCTCAGGTCGAGCCGCTCGCCCGACTCGATCATACGCTCGGTCCAGGCCCGCAGCTCTCGGGCGTCGAGGCCCCGCCAGACGATGGCCATCGCCAGTGCGGCCATCTGCTCGTCGGCGATCTCGCCGCGGTCGTAGGCGGACAGGGTCCAGGCGATGGCCTCGTCGCTGAGCGCGCCGCCGTCACGCTTCGTGACGATCACGTCGACCGCGGAGAACGGGGACGTCACGGGGTGGCGCGTACGCCGAGGTCGGCCGGCCCGAAGGCGTCGGGGAGCAGGTCGCCGAGGCGGCGGGGGGGTGCTTGCGCGCCGGCGTCGATCAGCACGTCGGGTCCACCGTGCTCGTAGAGCAACTGACGGCAGCGCCCGCACGGCGTGATCGGCTCGCCGTCACCCGCCACCACCGCGACGGCCACGACTCGCGTCGCCCCCACGCGGCGCAGATCGCTCACGAGCGAGCACTCCGCGCACAGGGTTAGCCCGTAACTGGCGTTCTCGACGTTGGAGCCCTCGGCCACGAGGCCGGTGTCACTCAGTGCGGCGGCCCCGACGCGTACGTGCGAGTACGGCGCGTAGGACCGCGTCGTCGCGCGTCGCGCCCGGTCGCGCAGCATCTCCCACTGCTCGTCGCTCGGCGTCATCACGGGTCCACAGTACACTCGCCACTCGTGAGCTCTTCTTCTGATTTCTCCTCCGCCCCCGCCGTGCACGTCAACGAGGAGGTGCGGGCCGCGCTCGACGAGCATCGCGCCGTCGTCGCCCTAGAGAGCACGATCATCGTCCAGGGGCTGCCCGCACCGATCAACCTTGAGGTGGCCGACGCCTGCGAGGCGGCCGTGCGCGCGTCTGGCGCGGTGCCGGCCACGGCCGGGGTGGTGGCCGGCCGGGCCATCCTGGGTCTCACCCGGCACGACGTCGAGGCGTTGGCTGATCCCGCGCGCGGTGCGGCCAAGCTCTCAGCGCGCGATCTGGGGATCGCGACCGCGCGGGGGGCGTGGGGCGCGACGACGGTCGCGGGAACCATCGCCCTGGCGCACCGGGCGGGTGTCGCGGTGATGGCGACCGGCGGGCTGGGCGGCGTGCACCAGGGGGCGTCCCAGAGCTTCGACGAGTCGGCCGATCTCACGGCGCTGTCGCGCACGCCGGTGCTGGTCGTGGCCTCGGGGGTCAAGTCGATCCTGGACATCCCGGCCACACTGGAGCGTCTGGACTCGCTGGGCGTGCCGGTCGTGGGGTACCGGACTCGCCACTTTCCTGGCTTTTATCTCGAGGACAGCGGCGTCGAGGTGGACTGGACGCTGGAGGACCCCGACGAGGCCGCGGCGGCGTTCGCCCATCACCGGTCCTTCTCGCCGACGGGATTCCTGCTCGCTAACCCGGTGGCGCCCGCGTCGGCGCTCTCGCGCGACCTGCACGATCGCGCGCTGGCGGCGGCGCGCGAGGCCGCCCGTACCGAGGGCGCCACGGGCAAGGCGGTGACGCCGGTGATGCTCGCGGCCTTCGCGCGCGTGACCGGGGGGGGGAGCGTGGCAACGAATCGCGATCTGGTGGTCGCCAACGCGGCGCTCGCCGGACGCGTCGCCGTGGCGTTGGCGTCGTTGGCGTGAGCCGCGTCGTGGTGGTGGGCGACGTCATGATCGACGTCGTGGTGCGCCCGATGGACGAGGTGGCGCCCACCAGTGACACCCCCGCCGAGGTCCGCGTCAGTCGCGGCGGCGCCGCGGCCACTCTCGCGTCGGCCGTGGCGGCGGCGGGACACCACGTGCGCTTCGTCGGCGCCGCGGGTGATGACGAGGGGGCGGGTCTGGTGGAGAATGCGCTGCGCCGAGCGGGGGTCGAGCCCCAGTTGTGGCACGCACCGGCGCGCACCGGCGTGGTGGTCGCGCTGGTCGCGCCCGACGGTCAGCGCGCGATGCTCACCGATCGAGGGGCTAATCCCCTGCTCGACGCCACGTTCGTGCGCTCGCGGGTGGGTGACTGTGACCACCTGCACGTGTCGGGTTACAGCGTGCTGGACGAGGCGACGCGCGCGCTGGTCGTGGCGGTGCTGCGCGACGCCCGTGACGCGGGGTGCACCACGTCGGTGGACGTGTGTTCGGTGGCGCCGCTGGTGCGCGTTGGTGGCGAGGTCTTTCGTCGCGCCGTTGCCGGCGCCGACTTCGTCTTCGCCAACGCCGAGGAGGCGCTGGTCCTGGCCGGTACCGATGACGAGGACGCCGCGCTCGGCGTGCTCGCCGCACATTTCGCTGAGGTGTTGGTGACCCGTGGCGCGCGGGGCGCGCGCGTGGCGCGCGGGGGCGAGCGCTGGGTTGCGCCGGCTCGCACGGTGCGCGTGGTCGACACCACGGGTGCTGGCGACGCCGCCACGGGGGCGTACCTCGCGGCTCGCCTCCAGGGGCTGGACGTCCCCGCGGCACTCGAGCGAGCCATGGACGCCGGAGCGCGTGCCGTGGAGTCGCTCGGGTCGAACTACTAGTCGCCTACTCCCGGTGGTAGGGGATACCGTCGGCGGCGGGGGCGCGCACCCGCCCTACGAGTCCCGACACCACGAGGATCGTGATGAGGTAGGGGAACATCTGCAGGATGTAGGTCGATAGGGGTACCTGGTAGGTCTGCAGGTTGTAGGCGAGGTAGACCGACAGTCCGAAGATGATTGAGGCCACTACGGCCCCCGACGGGCGCCAGCGCCCGAAGATCATGGCGGCCAGGGCGATGTAGCCCAGGCCCGAGGTGTAGCCCGGCTGGAACTGGCCCTGCGAGGCCATGAAGGCAACGCCTCCGACACCCGCGATGGCACCGCCGAGGATCACGTTGCGGTAGCGAACGCGCGCCACGTTGATGCCGACCGTGGAGGCGGCCTCGGGGTGTTCGCCCACCGCACGTACGTGTAGGCCGTATCGGGTCTTGAACAGCGCGAAGCTCACGACGCCAACGAGAATGATCATGAGGTAGAAGAAGCCCGACTGATCGAAGAAAACCGGGCCGAGGACGGGGATCTTGGTCAGCAGGGGGATCGGAAGATTGGGGGCGAGGTTGCCGGTGTTGAGGTTGGGGTAGGGGGTAAACACCTGCAGGTTGAGGTACGACGACAGGCCGGTCACCATCGTGACGATGACCACACCGACGATGATCTGGTCCGACAGGTAGCGCACGGCCAGGAACGCGAGCAGAAGGCCGAGTAGCCCCCCGGCGATCGCGCCAGCGATGGCGGCGTAGAAGAAGTTGTGGGTGGTCGACGCGAAGATCGTGCCAACGAAGGCCCCCACGATGTACTGCCCCTCGATGGCGATGTTGACCACTCCCGAGCGTTCGCACATGACTCCCGAGAGTGAGCCGAAGATCAGCACCATCGCGTAGGCCGACGCACCGATGAGAACGGCGGTGACGTTGACGAACGAGACGGGGGAGGGGCCCGGCGTGCGTGCGGCCCAGAGTAGGAGGGCGACGAGAAAGAGGACGGCCACCACTCCGAAGCGGGCCATGACGCCGCGGCGTGGTTCTCGCCAGAAGACCTCGACGCCGAGGGCGAGGATGACTAACGCCAGGACCAGCACCGACCACCGTGTGGCGAGGGTGAGCGTGCCCACGTGCCACGGAGCATTGGCGCTCAGGTCAACCGGATTGAAGGTGAGCGAGGAGCGTGCCGAACTGGCGCTACCCAGGCCGAAGACCCAGCCGGTGAAGACGCCAATCACGATCATCATGAGGGCGATGACCCGCGTGCGTCCCAGGTGGCGCGCGCGGCGCACCACCGCCGTCGTGTCGTTCGAGGTCGCGTCGTTCGAGGTCGCGTCGTTCGAGGTCGCGTCGTTCGAGGTCGCGTCGTTCGAGGTCGTGGTCATGAGTTCCATCCCTGGGTCGCCAGCTGAACTCGCGCGACGTGGGCCGCCCGGAGCCGGAAGATCTCCTTGACCAGCACCGGCGTCGCCACGAAGAGCACGATGACCGACTGGATCACGGTGGCCAGATCGAGGGGAATCCCCGTGGAGGCCTGCATGACGCGCCCGCCAACGCCCAGCGCGGAGAAGAGCAGTGACGACCAGACGATGCCCATCGGCCGGTTGCGTCCGAGTAGGGCCACGGTGATCGCGGTGAAGCCGATGCCCGCATTACCGATCAGGAAGCCTCCGTTGAGCTGCTGCTGAAAGCTCGCGGCCTGGGTGATGCCGGCCAGGCCGCACAGGGCCCCTGAGAGGACCAGGACCAGGACGGTGACCTGGCGCGCGCTGATGCCGGAGGCCCGCGCCGCGGTGGGGTTCAGACCGGTGACGCGGAACTCGAAGCCCATCGACGAGCGATCGAGGAACCACCACGCGTAGATCACGACTGCCGCCGCCACGAAGATCGAGTAACTCACCCGCAGACCCGACGCGGTGCCGAAGAGCGGGGACAACGTCGCCGAGGGCAGGATGGTCCGTCCGATGTCGTTTTGCTGGCCGGGCTGCTGGAAGGGGGTGGAGAGCACCACGTACATCAAGAACGCGTAGACCACGTAGTTGAACATGATGGTGACGATGACCTCGTGGGCCCCGGTGTAGGCCTTGAGGATCCCCGGCACGGCGCCGGCGAGCGCGCCACCGATGAAACCCGCGATCAGCGTGAGCGGCAGGTGCACGATCGTGGGCACGTGGATCATGGAGCCGACGACGGCGCCAGCGATGCCGCCGAGGACGGCCTGGCCGTTGGCACCGATGTTGAACAGACCCGTCTGGAAGCCAATGCCGACGCCGATGCTGGCGATGATGAGGGGCGGGGCGTAGGTGAACGTCTCCGAGAGTGGCGTCAGCGTCGAGGTCCAGCCGCGTCCGGTCGTGATCGAGTGCCACAGGCTGGCCGGATCTATGACGGAGCCGGTGAACATCGTGCGGTACGCCGCGCCGACGGTGTCGAAGGAGACCTTGAGCGCACGTCCGGGCCCGGCCCACCCGTGGAACAGGCCGCGCCACGCGTCGAGCACCGTCGGCGTGGTCGTGATGATGATGAGCGCCCCGACCGCGAACCCTAGGACCAGCGCGAGGATCGTCACCGAGACGGGGCTCGCCGACGACCAGCGCGTCCACCACCTACGCCATCGCGTGGGTGGTGGCGATGTAGGGGGAGGTGGTGGTGGTGCGGCCGATGGCGGCGGGGTGACGGACACGTCAGGCAACGACACGGGCGTCCTCCTCGCTCGAGCCGGCCATGAGCAGGCCGATGGTCTCGCGGCTGACCGTCGGGTCGACGACGCCACTGATGCGCCCGGCGTACATCACCGCGATCCGGTCACCCAAGGCGAGCACCTCGTCGAGCTCTGAGGAGACGACGAGCGTCGCGTGGCCCTGGTTACGGTGTTCGACCATCTGGCGGTGCACGTACTCGATCGAGCCGACGTCAAGTCCCCGCGTGGGCTGGGAGGCCACGAGGATCTGGAGCGGTCGCGATAGCTCACGGGCCACGATGACCTTCTGCTGGTTGCCGCCGGAGAGCGAACTCACCGGCTCACGGGGCGACTCGGTGCGGATGTCGAAGTCGGCGATGAGCTGTTCGGCGTTGGCCTGCACGGCCGCCAGGTTGCGCGTGCCGTGGCGGGCGAAGGGCGCGCGCCGTGGCGTGTTCAGGACCAGGTTGTCGGCGACCGAGAGCGACATCACTAGCCCGTCGCGCTGGCGGTCCTCGGGGATGTGTCCCAGTCCGGCGTCGAGAATTGCGCGGGGGCTGTGGTTGGTGATGTCACGACCGTTGAGGGTGACGGTTCCGGACTCCACGGGTCGCATTCCCACAATTGCCTCCACCAGCTCGGTCTGCCCGTTGCCCTGCACGCCCGCGAGCGCGAGGATCTCGCCGGCGTGCACGTCGAGTGAGACCCCGTTGACGGCGGTCAGCCCCCGGTCGTCGCGCACCACGAGGTCACGCAGCTCGAGCACGGCGGGGCCGGGGGTGATCGGTTCCTTGGTCACGGTCAGCTCGACGTCGCGACCCACCATCAGCGACGCCAACTCGGACTCCGTCGCGGTCGGTGCGGCGGTCCCCACGACGCGGCCGTGGCGGATGATCGTGATCACGTCGGCGACGGCCTTGACCTCCTTCAGCTTGTGGGTGATGAAGAGGATTGACTTGCCCGCGTCGGCCAGCGAACGCATGATCGACATCAGGGCGTCGATCTCCTGGGGCGTCAGTACCGCCGTGGGCTCGTCGAGAATGAGCAACTCGGCGTCGTGACTGAGTGCCTTGAGGATCTCCACGCGCTGCTGCAGTCCGACGGGAAGGTTCTCCACCCGGGCGTCGGGGTCGACCTCGAGGTTGAACTCGCGTGAGACACGACGGATCTCCTCGGTGGCGTGGCGGTAGTCGATGCGATTGAAGGATTTGGTGGGCTCGAAGCCCAGGACGACGTTCTCGGCGACGGTGAACACCGGCACCAGCATGAAGTGCTGGTGAACCATGCCGATTCCTCGACGCACGGCCTCGCCGGAGTCGTGGAATCGTACCGGTTCGCCGTCGATGAGGATCTCTCCCTCGTCGGCGTGCAGCAGCCCGAAGAGCACGTTCATGAGCGTGGACTTGCCCGCGCCGTTCTCACCCAGCAGCGAGTGGATCTGCCCGGGCTCGACGGTGAGGCTGATCCGATCGTTCGCGGTGAACGAGCCAAAGCGCTTCGTGATGCTCCGAAGTTCCAGATGCATAAGGTGCCATCGTAGTCACGACGAGGGCCCGGTTCCGTGCGGAACCGGGCCCTCGTACGCGTCGCCCGAAGGCGAAGGGTCAGTGTGCGGGGTAGTTGTTCGGGTTGACCGAAATCGTCCCCTTGATGATGCCGGCCTTGGCGGCGGCGATCTTCGCCTTGAGCGACGCCGGCACGGGGATGCCGCCGAAGTCCAGCTGGGTGCCGTTGTTCTTGAGCGTGCCGATGTAGCGGCCACCCTTGAAGGTGCCGTGGGCGGCCGAGAGCACGGCCGCCTCCACCGAGGGCTCGACGCCCTTGGCCACGGTGCCGACGAACCACTTGCAGTCCGCGGCGTCCTGGACACAGCCGTTGCTGTCGACCCACAGGACGCTGTGGCCCTTGCCGGCCTGCTGGGCTGCGGCCACCGAGCCGAGACCGACCGAGCCCGCGACCGGGAAGACGATGTCGGCGCCCGAGGCGAAGTCACCCGCCGTCAGGGTCTTGCCCGCGGTCTGGTCGGTGAAGTTGCCGACGAAGGTCCCCTTGCCGTTGCAGGTGTTGAGGTTGCAGGCGCCCTTGGCGGGGGTCCAGCCGAGGGTCTTGACCGACTTGTGGTAGGTCTTGTCGTAGTAGCGCACGCCGGCGACGAAGCCGTTCATGTACAGGGTGACTGACGGGAACTGCTCACCACCGTAGGTGGCCACCGTGCCGGTCCTGCTCATGCCCGCCGCCAGCATGCCGCCGAGGAAGGCGGCCTGGTCGGTCTCGTACTGCAGCGCGAGCACGTTGTGGTACTTGAGTCCCGTCGGCGCGTCGTCCACAATCGCGAACTTCTGGGTGGGGTGGGCGTTGGCCGCCGCCTTGGTCGCCGGGTCCATCAGGAAGCCGACGGTTACGATGATGCCGCACTTCTGGCTGATGAAACTGTTGATGTTCGGCACGTAGTCGGCCGACGAGGTCGACGACAGGTACGTGATCGCGATCTTCGGATCGACCTTCTTCGCGTCCTGGAGGCCCTTCCAGGCCGAGGCGTTGAAGGACTTGTCGTTGATGCCGCCGGTGTCGGTGACGACGCACGCCTTGAACGGCGTCGCGGCCGAGGCCGTGGTGATCGCTACCGTCGACCCCGCCACGCCCACGGTGAGCGTGCCCAGGACGAGGGCGGCCGTTCCCATCAGGGTGGTGAGACGCCGCGCGCCACCCATCTTCTTCTCTCCCAATGTCATGCAGTTCCTCCAGGTCGGTCCACTCCTGGGGCCCATACGCGCCCCGAGAATGGAATATGGTTACCGCGACACTACTGCGGTGCGATTGGCTGCGGGGGGCGGCCCCGTCACTCAATGGCCCGGGTGTGGTGTCACGTAGCGGGGGACGGCCAGGCTGACCACGAGCGCGAGCGCGGTGATGGCTGCGGAGAGCTGGAAGGCTCGGTCGTAGCCGCTCGTGAGCGCGAGGTGCGAGGTGGCGACGCGAAACGTGGCGCTGCGGTCGGCCGCCACCGTGCCCAGTGCGGCGAGGGCCAGGGAGCCGCCGATCTGGCGCGCCGTGTTGAGTACCCCCGAGGCCAGTCCCGCCTCGGTGTGGTCGACTCCCGTGGTCGCGGCGCTAGCCAGCGGGGTGAAGAGCAGCCCGATCGCGAAGGCGCAGAGCATCGAGGGGACGAGGACGTCCGCGCCGTAGGAGCTATGGGCGCCGATGCGTGACACCCACGCGAAGCCCACCGTGGCCAGTGCCGTGCCGGCGAGGAGCAGGGGGCGTACGTGGGTGCGGTGCAGGATCCGCGAGCTCAGCTGGGCGCCGGCCACGATGGCCAGCGCCATCGGGAGGAAGGCGACGCCGGTCTTCACCGCGCCGTAGCCCAGGACGTACTGGTAGTAGAAGGTCAGGAAGTACCACATGGTGAAGAAGGCCCCGCCGACGAGGAACATCACGAGGTTCGACGTGGAGAGAGCTCGCGAGCGAAAGATCCGGTAGGGCAGTAGCGGGTGACTGGCCACGGATGCCTCCCACCAGAAGAAGAGGGCGAGGCTCACGCCGCCGCCGAGCAGCCACGACAGGGTGGTCGCCGAGGTCCAGGGCTGGGTGACGGTGTTCACGACGGCGTAGATGATCGCGGCCAGCGATCCGGTGACCAGCACCGCGCCGGTGACGTCGAGGCGCGCGTCCTCGTCGCGACGGCGCAGCTCACGCAGGTACAGCGCGGCGAGTAGTCCGGCGGTGACGCCGACCGGGACGTTGATGAAGAAGATCCAGCGCCACGAGACCCAGCCGGTGAGCGCGCCGCCGAGCAGCCCGCCGACCGCGCCCCCCGCACCAGCCACCGCGCTCCAGGTGCCGAGAGCCTTGGGCAGGCGTGGCCCGCGAAAGGTGGTGACGATGATCGTGAGCGTGGCGGGGGAGAGGATGGCGCCGCCGATGCCCTGTAGTGCGCGCACCGCGACCATCTGAGTGCCGTTGGTTGCGAACCCGGCGCCGACGCTGGCGAGAGTGAAGAGGGCTAACCCCGCCAGGTAGACGCGCCGACGCCCGAAGAGGTCGGCCGTGCGCCCCCCGAGCAGCAGGAACCCGGCGAAGGTCAGGACGTAGGCGTTGACCACCCACTGCGCGTTGGCGAGCGAGAAGTGCAGGTTGCGCTGCATGGAGGGAAGCGCGACGTTGACGATGGAGACGTCGAGCACCACCATGAACTGGGCCAGGCAGGCGATGGTGAGGATGATCCAGTCGGGGGCGTAACGGTGCACGGGGGCGGCGTCAGGCATGGGGGGAGTGTACGGGTCAACGGTCGTCGTGCGTCCCCTTCGCCCCGATCGGCCAGACTGGTGGACGTGGCTGCCCAGTTCATCTTCACCATGCGCGATCTGCGTCGCTTCTACCCTCCGGACCGCGAGGTGCTCAAGGGGATCACCCTCTCCTTCTACCCCGGGGCCAAGATCGGGGTGATCGGATCGAACGGCTCGGGCAAGTCCTCGCTGCTGCGGATCATGGCGGGTCTCGACGACGGATTCACCGGCGAGGCGCGCCTCACGCCCGGCTTCACCGTGGGCTACCTCGCCCAGGAGCCGACTCTGGACCCGACGAAGAGCGTGGTGGAGAACGTCGCCGACGGCGTGGCCGCGTCGCGCGACCTGCTGGCTCGCTTCGACGCGGTGTGCGCGGCGATGGGCGAGCCCGACGCCGACATCGACGCGCTCCTGGCCGAGCAGGCGGACCTGCAGACGAAGATCGACGCGGCGAACGCGTGGGACCTCGAGCGGACCCTGGAGATCGCCATGGACGCCCTGCGCCTCCCGCCGCCCGACGCCGACGTGACGACCCTCTCGGGTGGGGAGCGTCGCCGAGTGGCCCTGTGCCGGGTGCTCCTGTCGGCGCCGGACCTGCTCCTGCTCGACGAGCCGACCAACCACCTCGACGCCGAGTCGGTGGCGTGGTTGGAGCGCACGCTGCAGGAGTATCCCGGCACGGTGGTGGCCGTCACCCACGACCGCTACTTCCTCGACAACGCGGCCTCGTGGATCCTCGAGCTCGATCGGGGGCGGGGCATCCCGTGGGAGGGCAACTACTCGTCGTGGCTCGAGCAGAAGCAGGCGCGCCTGGCGGCCGAGGAGCGGGTGGACGAGGCGCGCCAGTCGGCACTGGCCCGCGAGCTGGAGTGGATCCGGATGTCGCCGCGTGCGCGACAGAGCAAGGGGAAGGCCCGCCTCAACGCGTTCAACGATCTGGTAGCCGAGGCCGAGGCGGCCGAGCGTCGCGCGGACCGGCTGGAGATTGTCATCCCTCCGGGGCCGCGCCTGGGTGACGTGGTGGTGCACGCGCAGGACCTCACCAAGGGATTCGCCGACCGGCTGCTCATCGAAGACCTGTCCTTCCTGCTGCCACCGGGCGGCATCGTGGGCGTGATCGGGGCCAACGGCGCGGGCAAGACCACGCTGTTCCGCCTGTTGGTGGGCGAGGAGGAGCCGGATGCCGGCTCGCTGACGGTGGGTTCGACGGTGAGCTTCGCCTACGTGGACCAGTCGCGCGCATCCCTGGCGCCCGACGCCACCGTGTTCGAGGTGATCGCCGACGGTCAGGAGCGCCTGGTGATCGGCAGCCGGGAGGTCCACGCTCGGGCCTACGTCGCGAGCTTCGGCTTCAAGGGGAGCGACCAGCAAAAGCTCGTCGGCGACCTGTCGGGCGGGGAGCGCAATCGCGTGCACCTGGCGAGCGTGCTGCGCCGCGGCGGCAACGTCCTGCTGCTCGACGAGCCGACCAACGACCTGGACGTCGACACGCTGCGGGCCCTCGAGGACGCTCTGGTGAGTTTCCCCGGCTGCGCGGTGGTTATCAGCCACGACCGGTGGTTCCTGGACCGCGTGGCCACCCACGTGCTCGCCTTCGAGGGCGACGCCGGGGTGCGATGGTTCGAGGGCAACTTCTCGGACTACGAGGTGGACCGTCATCGGCGCCTGGGCGCCGACGCCGATCAGCCCCACCGCTTCCACTACAAGCCGCTCGTGCGATCATGAGGGTCGGCGTCGCGCGGCGTGCGACCGCCGGGGAGGGACGACCGTGATCACACGTGACGACTGTCGGCGCCGCGACGAGGGCGACGAGCTCGCCGCGCTTCGCGACTGGTTCACGTTGCCCGAGGGCGTCGTCTACCTCGATGGCAACTCGCTCGGACCGGTGTCGCGAGGGGTGCGCCGGCGGGTCGACGAGGTGCTCGATCACGAGTGGGCGACGGGACTCGTGCGCAGCTGGAACAGCGCCGGGTGGATGGAGATGCCCTCGCGCCTCGGCGACCAGCTCGCTCCGCTGATCGGCGCGCGTCCCGGCGAGGTCCTCGTGGCCGACTCGCTGACGATCTTGCTGGCCAAGCTGATCGGGGGAGCGCTCGCCCTGCGCCCGGACCGCCACGTCGTGCTGACCGACGCGGTGAACTTCCACTCGGACCTCTACATCGTGCGCGCGATGGCCGCGCGCGCCGGCCGCCCAGTCGAGGTGCGGGCCATCGACCGCGCCGACCTCGCTCGTGAGCTCGGGCCCGACGTCGCGCTGGTACTGCTGACCCACGTCGACTTTCGCACCGGGGAGATGCTCGACCTGTCGGGGATCACCACCGCGGTGCACGCGTGCGGCGCCCTGATGCTGTGGGACTTCGCGCACTCGGCCGGGGCGGTGCCGCTCGACGTCACGGGGGCGAACGTCGACTTCGCCGCGGGCTGCGGGTACAAGTACCTCAATGCGGGGCCCGGGTCGCCGGCCTTCCTGTACGTGCGCCGCTCGTGGCAGGGACTCCTCGAGAACCCGCTGCCGGGCTGGCTGGGCCACGCTCGTCCCTTCGACTTCGAGCCGACCTACGATCCGGCGCCCGGTGTGCGAGCGTTCGTCACGTCCTCGCCGTCGGTCCTGGCCCTGGCCGCGATGGAGGGCGCGCTCGAGGTCTTTCGCCACGCGACCCTGGACCAGTTGCGCGCCAAGAGCCTGGCGCTGACCGACCTCTTCATCGAGTTGGTCGAGGAGCGCCTCGCCGGGGCGTTCGAGATCGTGACACCGCGTGAGCACGCCCGGCGTGCCAGCCAGGTGGCCCTGCGCCACCCCGAGAGCTACGCCATCGTGCAGGCCCTGATCGAGCGGGGCGTCATCGGGGACTTCCGCGATCCCGACATCAGCCGGTTCGGGTTCGCGCCGCTCTATCTGCGCTACGTCGACGTGTACGACGCTGTCGAGCAGATGGTCGCGGTGCTCGAGGGCGAGGAGCACCGGGCCGCGCGCTTCGCGGTGCGCAACCCCGTGACCTGACGGCGCTACTGGGAGAAGATGACCGTGCGGCGCCCCACCACGGTGACGCGGTCCTCCGCCATCAGGGTGGCCGCGCGGGCGAGCACCGTGCGCTCGATGTCGCGCCCCAGGGCGACGAGGTCCTCGGGCCGGCGCGCGTGCGAGACGCGCACGACGTCCTGCTCGATGATCGGCCCCTCGTCCAGGTCGGCGGTCACGAAGTGGGCGGTGGCACCGATGAGTTTGACGCCCCGCTCGTAGGCCTGGTGGTAGGGGCGCGCGCCGCGGAACCCGGGCAGGAAGGAGTGGTGGATGTTGATGACGCGGCCCTCCAGGTCGGCGCACAGCGCCGGCGAGAGGATCTGCATGTAACGCGCCAGGATGACGACGTCGATGTCGTGACGCTTGATCAGCTCGCGCAGGCGCTCCTCGGCCAGGTCCCGGGTCGCCGCGGTGACGGGGATCTCCACGAAGGGCACGTCGTAGCGCCGCGCGACGGGCTCGCAGTCGCGGTGGTTGCCCACCACGGCGACCACGTCGAGGGGGAGGTCGCCGCGCTCGCGGCGGTACAGCAGGTCGGACAGGCAGTGGTCGGCCGTCGACACCATGATCAGGGCGCGACGCGGCTGGTCCTCGTCGCGCACGCCGAGGCGCGGCGCGAGGTGGTCCAGGCGGTCCGCGAGCACGCGTCGCGCGTCGGCCAGCGACGCGGCGGTGGTCTCGAAGCGCGTGCGCATGCAGAACTGCCCCGTGCTGGGGTCGGTGAACTGGTCGTTCTCCAGGATGTTGCCGCCGAGCTCGACGATCGCCGCGCTGGCGGCGCGCACGATGCCCGGCTGGTCCGGGCACTGGAGGGTGGCGATGAACGTGCTCACGGCGCCGGCTACTTGTAGGAGTAGAAGCCCTGACCCGACTTTCGACCGAGCAGCCCGGCCTGGACCATGCGCGACAGGAGCGGCGGGGTGGCGAGGTGGGACTCCTTGAACTCCTCGTACAGCGACTCGGCCACGGCCAGGGTGGTGTCCAGGCCGATCAGGTCCGTGAGCGCGAGCGGTCCGAGCGGGTGCGCGCACCCGAGCACCATGCCCGTGTCGATGTCCTCGGCGCTGGCGAAGCCCGACTCGAGCATGCGCACCGCGGAGAGCAGGTAGGGGATCAGCAGGGCGTTCACCACGAAGCCCGCGCGGTCGGGTGAGGAGATCACGCGCTTGGCGAGGGTGTCGGTGGCGTACTCGCGCACGCGCGCCGTGGTGTCGGCGCTGGTCAGTAGGGACGAGATGACCTCGACGAGCTTCAGCACGGGCACGGGGTTGAAGAAGTGCATGCCGATGACCTGCTCGGGGCGGCGCGTCGCCATGGCCAGCTTGATGATGGGGATCGACGACGTGTTCGTCGCCAGGATTGCCTCGGGGTCGCTCACGACGGCGTCGAGCTTCTTGAACACCTGGATCTTCGTGGCCTCGTCCTCGGCGACCGCCTCGATGACGATCTGGCGATCCGCCAGCTTGGTGAAGTCCTCGCTGAAGGTCAGGTTCCCCCGGGCGGTGTTGGCCTCGTGCTCGGGAACCTTGCCGGCGTTCACGGCGCGGGTCAGCGACCGCTCGATCCGCTCGACCCCCGCGGCCAGCGCCTCGGGGTTGCGCTCGATCACGACCACGTCGGCGCCCGAACGCGCGGCGATCTCCGCGATGCCCGAGCCCATCAACCCGCACCCGACTACCCCTACTCGCTCCACGGCGACCTCCTCGTCCACGGCGGCTCGGCACCGCGCGATGTGAGTCTAGAGCCACTGAATTTGTCTCCTCGGACGACCCGCGGCCGTGTCGAGTGGTTCGCTACGATAGGGGCTGGACGCCGCGGTGGCGGCCGGGTCAGTGGAGGAGCCGCTCGTGGAGACCGTGAACGTCGTCGTCGAGATACCGCGGGGTAGTCAGAACAAGTACGAGTACGACCACCACACCAACACGGTGAAACTGGACCGCCACCTCCTGGTGTCCATGGTCTACCCGGCCGAGTACGGTTTCGTCCCCGACACGCTCGGCGGTGACGGTGACCCTCTCGACGCGCTGGTCCTGACGGAGTACCCAACCTTTCCGGGCTGCCTCATCGAGGTGAAGATCCTGGGGATGTGCCTGATGACCGACGAGCACGGCGAGGACGCCAAGCTGCTCGGGGTCCCCACGTACGATCCCGCCTGGTCGGCCGCGACGGACATCGGCGACGTGCCCAAGGCGACGCTGGATCGCATCAGCCACTTCTTCACCGTCTACAAGGACCTCGACGAGGGGAAGTGGATGAAGGTCGAGCGATGGGTGGGTCGTGACGAGGCCCACCAGGAGCTGGCGCGTTCGCGGGCACGCTTCCACGACTGATCCGTGACCACTTGCGATACCGCCACGCTGGTCGCGAGTGAGCGACGTGACGCGCGCCGGGTCCTCGGTGCGTCGCAAGGCTTCTTCTTCGTCTCGCTGGTCCTGTGCGTGATCATCGACCACGGGCTCACCGCGCGCAACGACGGCATCTCGTTCTACGGGGTCTTCCACCGTACTATCGTCATTCTGATCACGGGATTCGCCGCCGCCGCCGTGGGGCTGTGGCGCACCGCGTCCTACTACGCCTCGCTGGCTGCGCCGTCGCTCCTCGTGATTGGCGTGCGCGCGGTGGCGGTCGGGCTCTTCCTGCTGCTGGTCACCCCCTACGACGGGGGAACCTTTCTCAACTGGTCACACATGACGGTGGGCACCGCCATGGCGTTGGTGCAGATCGCGCTGACCACCGCGCTGGTGCGCCGCCACCGTAGCGTGGGCTCGGTCGTCGCGTGGGGCATCCAGTTGGTGGCCGGCGTTCTCGCCGCACTCTCGCTGCCCGACTGGCATTTTCCCAACCTGCTGCTCGGCGAGTCGTTCTTCGAGGTGGGCTTCGGGATCAGCCTGTTCGTCTGGATCACCGCCTTGTCGTTCTCGCCGTCGCGGCGCGCGGGCGCGCGGGCGAGTACGTGACGCCGAGACGTTGTCGACTGTCCGCCACCTAGCGTCGGCGCGCGAGTCAGTCGGATCGCACCATCGACGACGTGATCTGATCGATGCACGGTGCGTACCAGCCTCGGGTGAAGGAGTCGGCCCCTCGGCGAGAACCGTGTGTGCGGCGAGGGACTCAACGCCGTGCTCGACGAACTCGCCGGGCTGCCCCTAGTCTCCGTGACGGTTCTTGCGGCGTCAGAACGTGGGCTCGACGTCGCTGCGTAGCGGCATTGAGCTGCGTCCCCGATCGGAGCGAACGCACAGGATCTGGTGAATCTCGAGGTGGTGGCGCTCGAAGGCGACCGCCGAGGCCGCCATGTAGAGCCGCCACACTCGCGCGCGCTGGAGCCCGACCTCGTCCACGGCCTCGTCGAAGCGCTTGTTGAGGTTGTCCACCCAGCGCCGCAGGGTGAGCGCGTAGTGCTCGCGCAGGCCCTCGAGGTGGCGGACCTCGAAGCCGTGCGCCTGGAACAGTGAGACCAGCGTGCCGACCTCGTGGAGTTCGCCGTCGGGGAACACGTAGCGCTCGATGAAGGCGCTGCCGGTCTTGGAGGGGCCGCGCAGGGAGAGGGCGATCTGGGTCTGGCGCCAGACCTCGGAGAGTGCCGAGGGCTGGGGGTCCTCGTCGTAGGAGACCGGTCGGCCGATGGCGTGGTTGAGGAGCCGCCCGCCCGGCGCCAGCAGATCGAACAGCGTCTGGGCGTAGCGCCCCAGCGAGCGGCGCCCGACGTGCTCGGCCATGCCGATCGAGCTGATGGCGTCGAAGGGGCCGTCACGCACGTCGCGGAAGTCCTGGAGGCGGAACTCGACGAGGTCGCCCACGCCCGCCTCGTGTGCGGCCTGCGTCGCGTAGCGCCGCTGGGGCTCGGACAGCGTGACGCCGACCACCGACACGCCGTAGGCGCGCGCGGCGTGGATGGCCATGGCGCCCCACCCGCTCCCGACGTCGAGCAGCCGCGCGCCCGGCTTCAGGTCGAGCTTGCGGGCGACGAGATCGACCTTGCGTCGCTGGGCGTCCTCGAGGGAGTCCTCGGGTGTGCGAAAGACGGCGCAGGAGTAGGTCATCGAGGGACCGAGCACCATCTCGTAGAAGCGGTTGGAGACGTCGTAGTGGTGCGAGATGGCCCGACGGTCACGCGAGCGGCTGTGCAGGACGCCGTGCGGATGGGCCTCGATGGCTGGCGGCGCCAGCGGGCGCAGGGCGGAGGTCCCGACGACCTCCAGGAGCGCGCGAACCGCGGCCGGGTTGAGCAGCTGGCGCAGCGGCGGCACCGGGAGGGCGAACAGGGCGTCGAGGTCGCCGACGACGTCGAGGTCGCCCGCGACGTACGCGCGCGCGAGGCCGAGCTCGCCGGGGTGGGTGAGGACGCGAGTGATGGCGTCACGCGACAGGATCTGCAGGGTCACCTGGTTGGCCGGCGACTCGACGGTGGGAACCGCGACGCTGCCGTCGTAGGCCTCGACGCGCAACGGGAGACGGCCCTCGAACAGGGACGCGACGAACGTGGCGACGTCCACGGATCTCCTTTCCTCGGCTGAATCTCACCCTAGAAGTTTCCCGACGTGCCCGCAAGAGTTCGGCCTCGGACGTTACACTTCCGGGTGACGCGCCCCGGGGGCGCGTCGGGCAAGGAGGCGGCCATGGGGCTCGTCTGGTTGATCGTGGCGGCGGTGGTGGTGCTCGTCATCATCGTGGGGCTGGCCAAGTCGGTACGGATCGTGCAGCAGGGCTTCGTGGGCGTGGTCACGCGCTTTGGGGAGTTCAAGGACGTGAAGAACCCGGGGCTGGCCTTCATCCTGCCCTTCGTGGAGGTCATGCGCATCGTCGACGTGCGCGAGACGCCGCGCACCGGGGACCGCCAGCAGGTGATCACCCGCGACAACGTGGCGGTGATCGTCAACGCCACGATCTTCTCCCAGGTCGTCGACGTGAGACTGGCGCTCTTCACGAACTCCGACTACCTGGTCAGCGTGGACAACCTCGCGCGCACCTCGGTGCGCGCCGTCTTCGGCAGCATCAGCCTGGACGAGGCGTTCTCCCAGCGCGAGCGCATCGGCTCACTGCTCCAGACGCAGATGGAGGAGGCGACGGACAAGTGGGGGGTGCGGATCAACCGGGTCGAGGTGCTCGAGATCTCGCCCCCCGACCAGATCCTGCAGGCGATGGCTCTGCAGAAGCAGGCCGACCAGGAGAAGCGGGCGCGCATCCTCGAGTCCGAGGGCCAGCAGCAGTCCGCGGTGAACGTGGCCGACGGCCAGAAGCAGGCGGCGATCAAGGAGGCCGAGGGGGCCCAGCAGTCCGAGGTCCTGCGCGCGCAGGGCCGACGTCAGGCAATGATCCTCGAGGCGGAGGGCCGCGCGCAGGCGATCGCGTCGGTCTACGCCGCGATCAAGCAGCAGAGCCCCGACCCGACGCTCGTGGCCATCCTTCAGCTCGACACGCTCGCCAAGTTCGCCGAGAGCGCCAACACCAAACTGATCATCCCCGCCGAGAGCGCGGCGCTGCTGGGTGCGGCGCAGGCCATCAAGAGCGTGATGGACGGCGTGCCGGGCGGCGCCGGCGCGTAGTCGGGCCCAGCGGCGCTACGCGGGCTCCACCCAGAGGGTGGTGCCGAGCGTCTTGCGCACCACGATCGGGGTGCCGCTGGTCAGCGCGTCGGGCCAGTCGGTGACGGCTCGCCAGGACTCGCCCTGGATCCGTACGCGACCCGGGTGCTGCTCGTCGCCAACGCTGAGCTCGACCACCCCGTGCAGGTTGGTCATCGAGGACGGCGACGGCGCGCTGAGGTCCGTGTGCTGGCCCGTGCGGCGCAGGGTGCGCATGGCCCAGGGCCGCACCAGCCAGAGGGTGCCCAGGGTCACCACCACCCAGATGGCCGTGGCCAGGAGCGGTGGCGCGCCCACCAGCGTGGCGAGCAGCGCGACGAAGGCGCCGAGGCCGACGAACAGTGCGATGAACGCGTTCGAGTGAATCTCGAGCGCGACGCACGCCAGCACCACGAGCAGCCAGAGAAGAGCGGCCATAGCGCGGAGTCTACGGCCGCGCGCTCGCCTCCACACGGGCGCCCGACCGGAACGACCGGTGGCGCCCACAACTACGATGAGCGCGGAACCCCGAGACCCGAAGGTGGGACGACATGGCCAAGATCGCGGACGACATCACTCAGCTGGTCGGGCATACCCCGCTGGTGCGCATACGCCGGCTGGCCGCGGGCTCGGGAGCCGAGATCCTGGCCAAGCTGGAGTACTTCAACCCGGCTCACAGCGTGAAGGACCGCATCGGTGTCGCCATGGTCGACGCGGCGGAGCGTGACGGCCTGATCGGGCCCGACACGATCATCCTGGAGCCGACGAGCGGCAACACCGGCATCGCCCTGGCGATGGTGGCCGCGGCGCGCGGGTACCGCAGCGCTTTCACGATGCCCGACACGATGAGCGTGGAGCGACGCGCCCTGCTGCGGGCCTACGGCGCGGAGCTGATCCTGACGCCGGGCGCGGAAGGGATGACCGGGGCCATCAACAAGGCGCGCGAGCTTGCGGCGAGTGATCCGCGCTACTTCATCCCCCAGCAGTTCGACAATCCGGCGAACCCCCAGATCCATCGTGAGACCACCGCCGAGGAGATCTGGAGCGACACCGACGGTGCGGTGGACATCGTCGTGGCCGGCGTCGGCACCGGCGGGACCATCACCGGTGTGGGCGAGGTGCTCAAGCAGCGCAAGGCGTCGGTGCGCGTCGTGGCCGTCGAGCCGGCCGCGTCGCCCGTCCTCTCGGGCGGGACCAAGGGGCCTCACCCGATTCAGGGCATCGGTGCGGGCTTCGTGCCGGGCAACCTCGACACCGCCGTCATCGACGAGGTGATCACCGTCGCCAACGACGACGCCTTCGCCCTCGCGCGCCGGGCCGCGCGCGAGGAGGGTCTGCTGGTCGGGATCTCCTCGGGGGCGGCGCTGTGGGCCGCCACGCAGCTCGCCGCGCGACCCGAGAACGCCGGCCGGCAGATCGTCGTCATCATCCCCTCCTTCGGGGAGCGCTACCTGTCGACCGCGCTCTTCGCCGGCCTGACGGACTGATGATCGTCCGCGAGTGTCGCCACGACCTCGAGGTCGCTCGCCAGCGCGATCCCGCTGCGCGCAGCTCGCTCGAGGTGGCCCTCACCTACCCCGGGGTGCACGCGATCTGGGCCTACCGGGTGTCGCACTGGCTGTGGCAGCATCGCTGCACCTTCCTCGCGCGGTGGTGGTCGTCGGTGGCGCGGGTGTTCACGGGCGTCGAGATCCACCCCGCGGCGGTGCTCGGCTCGGGCGTCTTCATCGATCACGCGATGGGAGTGGTCATCGGTGAGACCGCCCAAGTGGGCGACGACGTGACCATCTACCAGGGGGTGACCCTGGGGGGGACCAGCCTCAAGCACGGCAAGCGCCACCCCACGATCGGCTCACGGGTGATCATCGGCTCGGGCGCCAAGGTGCTCGGACCGATCACCATCGGCGACGACAGCCGCATCGGGGCCAACGCGGTGGTGCTGAAGTCCGTGCCGCCCGGTTCGGTCGTCGTGGGAATCCCCGGGCGCATCACGACCCGACACCGATCGCGGCCCACCTCGGGCGAGGACGTCGAGCCCGAGCACCTCGAACGTCACCTCGAGACGCTAGTGGAGCGCGTTGACAAGCTCGAGACGCTCACCGAGGAGCACCTGGCGCGCCGCGCGAGTCGCAACTCGTCGGGGCCCGAGGACTTCTCGATCTGAGTCCGCTACACGACGCGCGCCAGCGTGGCGGCGGCAGTGGCCAGCCCGACGACGATCACCAGGCCGCTGACGGCGTAGGTCGCGAGACGACGCGCCCCGCGCATCCGCCACGGTGCCGGCAGGCGGCCCTCGAGCGCGAGCAGGAAGCCCAGCACCACGGGCAGGAGGCACGCGTTGAGGACCTCGATGTCGACCGAGAGCGTGACCAGGTCTGGCGCGACCAGGACGAGCCCGGCGCCGGCGACCACCCCGGCGGCGGCCAGCGCGTAGAAGCCGACGGCGCGTCCGGGGGCGTCGTTGAGGCTGTGGCGCCACCCCAGGACCTCGGCGACTCCCCACGCGCCGGCGAGCGACGCGACGAGGGTGGCCACGACCGCCGCTCCCACCAGACCCAGCCCGAAGAGGCTCACCGCGCCCGCTCGGCCCAGGAAGGGGGTCAGGGCGGCGGCGATGGCGCCCACGTTCGCGAGACTGCGCCCGGGCTGGCTGACGCCGAGGGTCGCGCCCACGGCGACCACGACCGCGATCATGACCACCTGGGTCACCACGGCGCCGACCGCGGTGTCGAGGCGCGACGAGCGCACGACGGCGCGCAGGGGGCGACCCTGGCGACCCTTGTCGATGACGGCCCCCTGCTGGTAGAAGATCATCCAGGGCATGATGACCGCGCCGACGTTGGCCGCGAGCAGGGTCGGGTAGCCCGCGGCCGCGCGCCACGGGTGAATCACGTCGTGGACCACGGCACCGAGGTGCGGGTGGGCGGCCAGGGCCGCGGGGAGGAAGAGCAGCTCCAGCGCGCCGATGGCGATGCCCACGTGCTCGACCCGCCGGTAGCGGCCGAGCAGGATCAGCGCCAGCAGGGCCGCGCTCACGGTGCCGATCGAGAGCCAGCGCGGCACGTCGACGAGCAGGCCGACGCCGGCGACGCCGGCGAATTCGGTGACCAGAGCACCGAGGCACGCGACGAAGAGCGTCGCGGCCGAGAGCAGGGCCCAGGGGCGACCGAAGGTCTGGCGGATCAGGGCGCCGTGGCCGCGTCCGGTCACCAGCCCCAGCCGGACGGTCATCTCCTGGACGAGGTAGAGGACGGGGATGAGCGCGAGCTCGGGCACCACCAGCGCGAAGCGGAAGCGGGCGCCCGACTGCGCGGCGGTGACGACGCTGCCGGCGTCGGTGTCGGCGAGCATCACCATGAGACCCGGGCCCACCACGGCCAGCAGGGTCAGCGCGCGCGCGCCGCGGGAGTGCGTCGCGCTCGACGCGGCCGCGCCGGGGACCGGGGGAGGCGACGCGACTCGCGAGCGTCGGCGGTGGTCCACGGGCCGACTCTAGGGGGAGCGCTGGCGAGGGAACGAGGGGCGTAGGTCCCATCCCCGACGCGTGCGCAGTGACTTTGTGCCCCATGGCCGTGGTGGTCGGGTTTTGTAGTCTGGAGTGGAGTGACATCGGTGGGTCGTGGGCGGTTGGCGCGGTGCGGGCGTGGTCGAGCGAGCACGCGCGAAGGAGTGCGGGATCGCGGGTGTGACCAGCCGAGTGCGGTTCAGCCAGTGGCTCACGTGGCGAGAGGGTGAGACGATGTTCCAGGTGCGAATACACGGTCGTGGGGGCCAGGGGGTGGTGACCGCCGCGGAGCTGCTGGCCGTCGCCGCCTTCGAGGAGGGTCGGCCCGCGCAGGCCTTCCCCTCCTTCGGCTCCGAGCGAACCGGCGCGCCCGTGGTGTCCTTCTGTCGGATCGACGATCATCCGATTCGCACCCGCGAGCCGGTGATGTCCCCCGACGCCGTACTGATCCAGGACGTGACGCTGCTGCACCAGATCGACGTGTTCGCCGGCATGGCCCCCGAGGGATACGCGCTCGTGAACACCTCGCGCTCGCTCGACGAGTTGGGCCTCACCGGTCTGGCTGCCTCGCTGCCCGCGGGCCACGTGGCGACCTGCCCGGCCACCGACCTGGCGCTCGAGCACGTGGGCCGTCCGCTGCCCAACGCGGCGCTCCTCGGCGGTTTCGCCGCTCTCACCGGCGTGATCACCCTCGACGCGCTGGCGAGCGCGATCAGTGAGCGCTTCGCCGGCGCGGTCGGCGAGCGCAACGTGGCTGCCGCCCGGGCGGCATACGAATTCGTCCACATCGAACAGGAGAGGTTGACCAGTGCTGCGACAGATTGAGGGATCGCGCGCCGTCGCCGAGACGGTGGCGCTGTGCCGGCCCGAGGTGGTGTGCGCCTATCCCATCTCCCCCCAGACGCACATCATCGAGGCGGTGGGTGTCATGGTCAAGGCCGGCACGCTCGCCCCGTGTGAGTTCATCAACGTCGAGTCCGAGTTCGCCGCGATGTCGGTGTCCATCGGGGCCTCCGCCGCCGGAGCCCGCGCGTACACCGCGACCGCGAGCCAGGGACTGCTGTTCATGCTCGAGGCCGTCTACAACGCGTCCGGTCTCGGGCTGCCGATCGTGATGACCCTGGCCAATCGGGCGATCGGCGCGCCGATCAACATCTGGAACGACCACAGCGACGCCATGGCCGCGCGCGACACCGGCTGGATCCAGCTCTTCGCCGAGACCAACCAGGAGGCGGCGGACCTGCACGTCCAGGCCTTCCGGCTGGCCGAGGAGCTGTCGGTGCCGGTCATGGTGTGCATGGACGGCTTCATCCTCACCCACGCCGTGGAGGGCGTGGACCTGATGACCCAGGACGAGGTGGACTCGTTCCTCCCGCCCTACGAGCCACGCCAGGTGCTCGACCCCGACGACCCCGTCTCGATCGGCGCCATGGTCGGCCCCGAGGCCTTCGAGGAGGTCCGCTACCTGGCGCACCTGCGCCAGTTGGACGCGCTCGCGCTGATCCCGTCGATCGCGGACTCCTTCGCGGCGCTGACCGGCCGCGACAGCGGGGGCCTGGTGCACCCGTACCGCACCGACGACGCCGAGGTCATCGTGGTGGCGCTCGGCTCGGTGCTGGGCACCATCAAGGACGCGGTGGACGTGCGGCGCGCGCAGGGCGAGCATCTCGGCGTGCTGGGGATCACGACCTTTCGCCCCTTCCCGCGCGACGCCGTGCGCGACGCGCTCGCCGGGGCGTCGCGGATCGTGGTGGTGGAGAAGGCGTTCAGCCTGGGCGGTGAGGGCGTGGTGCTCACCGACGTGGCGATGGCCCTCGCCGGACGTGACGTCGCGCTGCACAACGTCATCGCCGGGCTGGGCGGGCGTCCCATCACCCAGGGGGCGATCGACTCGATGCTCGGTCGCGCCAGCGCCGGCGACCTGGGTCGTCTGACCTTCCTCGACCTGGACGAGGCGGCGGTCTCGCGCGAGCGATCTCGGATCGCCGCCGCCCGCCGCACCGGTCCCTCGGCGGAGAACGTACTCTACGATCGGGCGACGCAGGGGTCGCGAGTCGCACAGGAGCAGTCATGACGAAACGTCCGGTTCGCTTCTACCAGGTCGGCAGCTTCGCGGTGGGCAACCGCCTGCTCGCCGACGACCAGCGCACGGTGCAGTCGGATCCCAATCGCACCAACTCCATCGACTCGGGTCACCGCGCCTGCCAGGGGTGCGGGGAGGCGCTGGGGGCTCGCTACGCGCTGGACGCGGCGATGCGCGCCGCCGGCGGCCGAGTCGTCACCGTGAACGCGACGGGGTGCCTGGAGGTCTTCTCCACTCCCTACCCCGAGACGTCGTGGCGCGTGCCGTGGCTGCACTCGCTGTTCGGCAACGCGCCGGCCGTGGCGACCGGGGTGGCCGCGGCGCTGCGGGTGAAGGGGCGCGAGGACGTGCGCGTGGTGGGCCAGGCGGGCGACGGCGGCACCGTCGACATCGGCTTCGGCACCCTGTCGGGGATGTTCGAGCGCAACGACGACGTGCTGTTCATCTGCTACGACAACGAGGGGTACATGAACACGGGGGTGCAGCGCTCCGCGGCTACCCCGCCGGCCGCGCGCACGGCGACGACCGACGCCGTGGGGCCCGAGCCGGGGAACGTCTTCGGCCAGGGCAAGGACCTCCCGCGCATCGCCATGGCCCACGACATCGCCTACGTGGCGACCGCCACCGTGGCCGACCTGCACGATCTCGAGCAGAAGGTGGAGCACGCCATGACGCTGCGCGGGGCGCGCTACATCCACATCCTCGTGCCCTGCCCCCTGGGGTGGGGCTCGGCGTCGAGCGACACGATCCGGGTGGCGCGACTGGCCAAGGAGAGCGGGCTGTTCCCGGTCTTCGAGGCCGAGAACGGCCGGGTGACCAGTGTGTCGCCGATTCGCCGTCGCGCGCGGGTGGAGGAGTACCTGCGCCTGCAACGGCGCTACGCGCACCTGTTCGGCGCCCACCCGCGGCCCGACATCGTCGCGCGGCTCCAGGACATGGCCGACGAGAACATCGCCCGGTACGGGCTGGTCAACGACGAGACCGAGGACGTCCCCGCCCTCGAGGACGCGAAGGAGATGGTGCACTGATGGAGACGCCCTTCGGCATCACCCTCGACGTGGGCTCCAGCCGGGCCAACCACACCGGCTCGTGGCGCGTGGAGCGGCCCGTCTACGTGGACCGGCTGCCGCCGTGCAACGACGCGTGTCCCGCGGGCGAGAACATCCAGGGCTGGCTCTACCACGCGGAGTCGGGCGACTACGAGTCCGCGTGGCGCGCGCTGGTCCAGGAGAACCCGCTACCCGCCATCATGGGCCGCGTCTGCTTCCACCCCTGTGAGACGGCGTGCAATCGCGTGCGCGTCGACGACGCCGTCGGCATCAACGCGGTGGAGAGGTTCCTCGGCGACCTGGCGATCGAGCGCGGGTGGTCGTTGCCCGAGCCGGGGGCCGACACCGGCAAGCGGATCCTGGTGGTCGGCGCGGGCCCGGCGGGACTGAGCGCCACCTACCACCTACGCCGCCTCGGCCACGGCGTGCACCTGGTCGACTCCTCTCACCAGCTCGGCGGGATGATGCGCTACGGGATCCCCGCGTACCGGCTGCCGCGCGCGGTGCTGGACGCGGAGATCGCGCGCATCCTGGCGATGGGCGTCGAGGTCGAGCTCGACCACGTGGTCGACGACGTCGAGCGGGCGCGCCGCGAGGGGGGCTTCGACGCCGTGTTCCTCGCGGTCGGGGCGCAGATCGGCCGACGGGTCTCGATTCCGGCGGGGGACTCGTCGCGCATCGTGGATGCCGTGACGTTCCTGCACCAGGTGGCCGACGACGATCCGCCGCTGCTCGGCCGCCGGGTCGTGGTCTACGGGGGCGGTGACACCGCCTTCGACGCCGCGCGCACCGCGCGGCGCCTCGGCGCCACCGACGCCGTCATCGTGTACCGGCGCAACCGGGAGCACATGCCCGCCAACGAGGAGGAGTTCGCCCAGGCGCTGGGCGAGGGCGTCACCATGCGGTGGCTCTCGACGGTCAACCGCTTCGAGGGTGAGCGTCTGGTCCTGGAGACGATGCGCCTCAACGACGCCGGCTTCCCCGAGCCCACCGGGGAGTTGGAGGAGCTCGACGCCGACGCCCTGGTGCTGGCGCTGGGCCAGGACACCGACCTCTCGCTCCTGGAGCGGGCTCCGGGGGTGGTGATCCGCGACGGCGTGGTCGAGGTGGCGCCGACGATGATGACCGGCGACGCGGGCGTCTTCGCCGGGGGCGACGCGGTGCCGGCCGACCGTACGGCCACCGTGGCGGTCGGCCACGGCAAGCACGCCGCGCGCAGCATCGACGACTACGTGAACGGCCGGGTGCGCGAGGTCGCGCCGCGCCATGAGTTGGCGACCTTCGACCGGCTGAACACCTGGTACTACTCCGACGCGCCGCGCACCCGCCGCCCCGAGTTGGAGAAGATCCGTCGCCAGAGCACCTTCGACGAGGTGGTCCAGGGCCTCACCGAGGAGAACGCGCTCTTCGAAGCTCGCCGGTGCCTCTCGTGCGGCAACTGCTTCGAGTGCGACAACTGCTTCGGCGTCTGCCCCGACAACGCGGTGATCAAGCTGGGCGGCGGGGAGCGCTACGAGATCGACTACGACTTCTGCAAGGGGTGCGGGATCTGCGTCAGCGAGTGCCCCTGCGGGGCGATCGAGATGGTGCCTGAGAAGATCTAGCTCGTCGTGCGCGGCGCTGGCCGCGATCCGCCACCCGCGGGGGCGACGGGGTGATACTGGGGTGGTGGTGACGGTGGACGCCTGGCAGCCCGATCAGTACCGACTCTTCGCGAGCGAGCGCGAGCAGCCGTTCTGGGACCTGCGCGCACTGCTGGCGCCGGTGGCGAACCCGACGGTGGTGGACCTGGGGTGCGGCGACGGACGTCTGACGCGTCGCCTCGCGACGGCGCTCGGCGCGCGACGGGTGCGCGGGATCGACTCCTCGCCGGCGATGATCGAGGCGGCGCGCGCGCGGGCCCCGTCGGGGGGCCGCGTCGAGTTCTCGATCGGGGACCTGGCCACGTTCGACGAGCCCGACGCCTACGACGTCCTGATCGCCAACGCCTCGCTGCAGTGGGTGGGCGATCACCGTGGTGTGCTGGCGCGCTGGTTCCGGTCGCTGGCCTCCGGGGGGCAGCTGGTCGTGCAGGTGCCGGCCAACGCGCACCACCTCGCACACCGCCTCGCGGCGCGGCTGGCCGCCGAGGTGCTCGACGATCCGCCGGTGGACGTGGTGGCCGCCCACGTGCTCAGCGCCGAGGAGTACGCGCAGATCCTGGTGGATCTCGGCGTGGCCGCGCCGTACGTGGCGCAGCGGGTCTACGTCCACCACTTGGCGTCGAGTGATTCGCTGGTCGAGTGGATGAAGGGGACGACGCTGACGCGCCTGCGCGGGCCGCTCGGCCCCGTGGGCTGGGAGCGATTCGTCGCGCGCTACCGCGAGGCCCTGCGCGAGGAGATCGGGGCGGGACCCTACACGCTGTACTTCTCGCGAATCCTGATGGCGGGACGTCGCGACGTCGAGTGGCGCTGACGCGCCGCGCGCGACCATACTGCACCTATGAGCTACGACGAGGCGCGAGCCGCCCTCGACGAGTGGCGGGCGGCTTTCCCCGAGGACCCGTTCGCCAGTGACGAGCAGCTGCGCGCCATCTTGAGCCGCGCGCTGAAGGGCAAGCGACGCCGGGCGCTGGAGGAGAGCGCCTCCACGTTCGCCCGTGCGGTGGTCGCGGTGGTGGGCCCGGCGGCGGCGCGCTACGAGCAGCGCGCGCACCTGCCCGAGTTGGAGCGCTACGACGGCGTGGGGCATCGCCGCGAGGCGGTGTCCTTCGACCCCGCCTACCACGAGGCCGGGGCGGCGGTGTGGGCCAGCGAGGCCGTCGCGCTCTCGCGAGTGCCGGGGCGGGCCTACGAGCAGGCCACGCTGCTCTACCTCCTGTCGCTCGAGGGCGAAGCCGGGCACGCCTGTCCCGCCACCTGCACGATCGGTCTGGCGCGGGCGCTGCGCCGACGCGCCGACGCGCCGGTGCGCGAGCGGTTCCTGACGCCGTTGGTCGACCCGCACTACGCGCGAGCCCAGCGCGGCGCGCAGTTCCTCACCGAAGTCCAGGGCGGGAGCGATGTCGGGGCCAACGCCTGCGTGGCGGTGGGCGAGGCCGACGGGACCTACCGGATCACCGGCGAGAAGTGGTTCTGCTCGGTGGCCGACGCCGACCAGTTCTTCGTCACCGCGCGGGTGGGCGACGCGCCGGGGACGGCGGGTCTCGGCAGCTTCGTGGTGCCGCGCCTCCTCGACGGCGAGCCCAACGGCTTCACGCTGCGTCGCCTCAAGGACAAGTTGGGCACGCGCGGCCTGGCGTCGGGCGAGATCGACTTCGCCGACGCGCGCGCGTGGCCCGTCGGTCCGGTGGACGAGGGTTTCAAGACGGCGGTGTCCGTGGTGTTGAACACGAGTCGGTGGATGACCGCGGTCGGCAGTACGGGCATCATGCGCCGCGCGGTGCTGGAGGCGCGCGCCTACGCGCGCACGCGGCGAGCCTTCGGTGTGACCATCGACCACTTCGCGGATGTGCAACGCACCCTGGCCGACATGACCGCGCAGTGGGCCGGCGCGCTGCACCTGGTCTTCGCCCTGACCGCCCTGGAGGACCGGGTCGACGACGAGTCCGCCAGTGAGCACGACCGCCTCTACCACCGCTTCCTGGTGAACGCGGCGAAGTTCGTGGTGTCGCGCCAGGCGACGTCGGTCGTGCGTGCGGGCATCGAGGTCCTCGGGGGCAACGGGACCATCGAGGAGTTCAGCGTGCTGCCGCGGCTGTATCGCGACGCCATTGTGTACGAGTCCTGGGAGGGCACCCACAACGTCCTGGTCGCCCAGGTGCTGCACGACCTGCGGCGTCTGGCGATCCTCGAGGTGCTCGAGGCGCGACTGCTGGTCGTTCTCGAGGGTGCGAGCGATACGGAGCTGGCCGACGCCCTGCGCGAGCGCTTGGTGGCCACGCTGGCGACCGTGCGCCGCTGCCGCGACGACGAGGAGTTCGGCGCGTGGCACTTTCGCGACGCCCTGGAGCGACTCGGGTTGCTGGCCGAGGCCGCGTACCTCGCCGCCGCGGGGGAGGCGCCGGCCGCGTGGCACCTGCTCAACGTCTACGCGACGCTCGGCTACGAGGCGGTGAGTGACGCGGGGCTCGTCGCGCGGGTGTCGGCGCTGGTCGGACCCTGAGCGGGCCCGGTGTACTCGGCACGCGGCGGGACCAAAGTCCCTACGGGGGTGGCGTGTCGGTGAAGAAAGTTCAGGTATAAAAGGGGTCTAGTGGCGTGAGCCGAGGGGGGATCATGGGGGAGACCTATCGCGACGTGTGGCGGCGCAGCATCGAGGACCCGGAGGGGTTCTGGGGTGAGGCGGCTCGGGGCATCGACTGGTACCGGGCGCCGACGACGGTGCTGGACCGTTCGACGGCGCCGCTGTACCAGTGGTTCGCCGACGGCGAGCTCAACACCTGCTACAACGCGGTGGACCGCCACGTCGAGCGCGGCCGCGGCGACCAGGTCGCGCTGATCTACGACAGCCCCGTCGCCGGCGTGACGGCGCGCTACACCTACGCGGAGTTGCTCGACCAGGTGTCGCGCTTCGGCGGGGTGCTGAGTGACCTCGGCGTGGTGAAGGGCGACCGCGTGGTGATCTACCTGCCCATGATCCCCGAGGCGGTCATCGCGATGCTGGCGTGCGCGCGGATCGGGGCGGTGCACTCCGTGGTCTTCGGCGGCTTCGCCGCGCACGAGCTGGCGCTGCGCGTGCAGGACGCGACTCCGCGCGTGGTCGTGTCGGCGTCGTGCGGGATCGAGGTGGCGCGCGTCATCGAGTACAAGCCGCTCCTTGACGCGGCGCTCGAGGAGAGCGCCCACAAGCCCGAGCACTGCGTCATCGTCCAGCGGCCCCAGGCCGAGGCCACGATGGTGGAGGGCCGCGACGTGGACTGGACCGACGCCATGGCGCACGCCCGCGCGGTGCCGTGTGTGCCGGTGGCGGCCACCGACCCGCTCTACGTGCTCTACACGTCGGGCACGACCGGCCGGCCCAAGGGCGTCGTGCGCGACAACGGCGGCCACGCGGTGGCGCTGCACTGGAGCATGGCTAACGTCTACGGCACCCAGCCCGGCGAGGTCTTCTGGGCCGCGTCCGACGTGGGGTGGGTGGTCGGGCACTCCTATATCGTCTACGCGCCCCTGCTGGCGGGCTGCGCCACCGTGCTCTACGAGGGCAAGCCCGTGGGCACACCCGACGCGGGCGCCTACTGGCGGGTGATCGCCGACTACGGCGTCAAGACCTTCTTCACGGCCCCGACGGGCTTTCGCGCGGTGAAGCGCGAGGACCCGACCGGGTCGCTGCTGGCCCAGTACGACCTCTCCTCGCTGTCCTACCTGTTCCTGGCCGGTGAGCGTCTCGACCCCGAGACCTACGCGTGGGCCAGCTCGCAGCTGAAGATCCCCGTGATCGACCACTGGTGGCAGACCGAGACCGGTTGGCCCATCGCCGCCAACCTGGTCGGCCTGGACCCCATGCCGGTCAAGCCGGGCTCGCCGACGGTGCCGGTGCCCGGCTACGACGTACGGATCTTCGACGAGGCCGGCGCCGAGGTCGGCCCCGGCGTCGAGGGTCTGATCATGGTGAAGCTGCCGCTGGCGCCCGGGTGCACCTCGCGCGTGTGGGGGGACGACCGCAAGTTCACCGAGGCCTACCTCAGCCACACGCCGGGCTACTACCTGACCGGCGACGGGGGGCACTTCGACGAGGACGGGTACCTCTTTGTGATGGGCCGCGTCGACGACGTGATCAATGTGGCCGGGCACCGCCTCTCGACCGGCGAGCTCGAGGAGATCATCGCGTCGCACCCCGACGTGGCCGAGTGCGCGGTGATCGGCGTGGCCGACGACCTGAAGGGTCAGGTGCCGCGAGGTCTGGCGGTGTTGAAGGCCGGCGTGACGCGCGATCCCGCGACCATCGCCGATGAGCTGGTGGCGCTGGTGCGCGAGAAGGTGGGGGCAGTGGCCAGTCTGCGACGCGTCGACGTCGTGGCCGCGCTACCCAAGACGCGCTCGGGCAAGGTCTTGCGCAAGTCGATGCGCGCCATCGCCGACGGCGTCGACCTCCCGGTTCCCTCGACGATCGACAACCCGGCCACGCTCGAGGCGCTGCGCCCCGTGTTGGAGTCACGCTGAGCGGTCGCCCTCGACGAGTTCAGACGTCCAGGATGAATCGCTCGACGGCGTAGGCGA